>CAIQOJ010000142.1 GCA_903873395.1 uncultured Acidimicrobiaceae bacterium | reverse complement strand
TGGGCCGGTCTGTCCGAAGCCGGCGTTGTTGATCAGCACATCGACGTCCCACTCGGCGGCCTTGGCCACATCGTCAGTGGTGATGTCGAGCTTGACCACGGTGAGCTGTGGTCCCTCTGTGGCCAGGGCAGCGGCCTGCTCATCGGTTTCGGTCGTGGCGATCACTGTGTGGCCTCGGGCGGCCATGGCCAGGCTCGCACTCTTGCCAAATCCGGAACCGGCACCGGTGATCATGACGGTCTTGCTCATGGCACTCTCCTCTTCAGGGTCAGTGCACTTTAGGGCGATTGCATCAGTCGCCTGTTCACCGAGGCGACGGGCAGGCCCTCGAACTGCGCCCGGACGCGCCAATGGGGCCCCTTGGGCCCCATTGGTCACATGCAGTTCGATGGCCACGGTCTGGCCATGGTCTGGCCACAGGCGCTCCGTCTACGGGGTGAAGCCCACCGCGGCGGCCCAGGCTGCACTCACGTGGAGGGCGCCGGTGTTGTCGACGGCGTCCACCGTGACGACGTTGCCGGCCCGGTTTCCCGTGGGCGAGAGGATGGTGGTCGACCCCGTCCAACCGATGAAGTTCTTGGTCGAATAGAGGGCCTTGGACAGGGGAACCTGCTCCAGGTTGTGTGCCTTCTTCGCCGCTGAGGCAAGGACGCCCAGCGAGTCGTAGGCGTAGGGGCTCCACAGACCTGGGGCCGTGCCGAACCGAGCCTGGTACTGAGCGACCAGCGGAGCTGACCCTGCGAAGTCAGACGGGGCAGGAACGCCCAGGACCGGGCAGTTCTGCGCCGCAGGGATGCCTGCTGCGGTGGCATAGCCCGTCGAGGCAGAGGCGTAGTCAGCCAGACACTTGGTCGTCGTGGATGCCGCCAGGACCTCTTGGGCGATGAGTCCACCCTCGGGGTAGTAGACGGCGGAATACAGCGAGTCCGGGTGGCTGCTGAGCGCCTGGGTGACCACTGACGTGTAATCGCTCTGTCCCTCGGTGATGGGGATGAACGAGGACACGGTCACGCCCTGGGCCTGCAGCGATGCTTGGACCTGAGCGGCCACGCCGACGGTGTAGGGCGAGGTCGAGTCATAGATCACAGCCACCGACTTGGACTGCAGCCAGGTGGTCAGAGCGCCGACGGCTGCCGGGGCGATCTGGTCTTCCATGGGCTGAAGCGTGACGCCGATGCCCTCAGTCGAGGTTGACGAGGTCAGGCGAATGGGGACCAGTTTGGCCTTGGTGTAGAGAGGCAGTGTCTTGGCGCCCACGCCGGAGTTGTAGGGGCCCACGATGCCGTCGAGACCTGACTTGATGGCGGCCTTGGCCGCAGCGACACCGACCGTCGCATCGGCCTGATCGTCGATCGGGACGATCTTGACGGGCCGGCCAAGGAGGCCTCCGTGGGCATTGAGGTTCTCCGCTGCCAGGATGGCACCCGAGAGCATGCCCGTGCCGACTGACGACTGGCTGCCGGTGATGGGCCCTTCAAGGCCGATGCGCCAGGGCTTTGGACCTTGGGCTGCTGATGCCGTTCCGGCCACGCCGACGGCGGTGCCCATGAGGGCCAGACCTCCGACCACAGCGATGATGCGACGACTGGGTTTACGCAAGGGATTCCCTCTCATCCGTTAAGTGCGAACGGTGATCACGATACGGGAGTTGACGCGATCAGGGAGTGTCTCTCGACGGAATTTCACTCACGGTGGGTTCGGCAACTCATGCCCAACCGAAATCCCACGCCCCGTGATGCTCAGGCGCCTCGATACTCAGGCGCCTCACACGTCACGTCAGCGGCCAGTGGCCACCAATGTCAGGACTGCGGCCATCGGTCTCGCAGGTCAGACGTGAAGAAGACGATCACCCCGGCGCCGACCGTGTAGAAGGCAACGACAGTGAACACCGTCGAGACGTTCGAATAGAGGAACACGGCGACAATGACCAAGAAGACGTAGAGCGCCACGGTGCACCGACCTTGCCAGGCGATCGGGCCGAAGCCGAGCCACGTCTCTTTGGGCCCGAACCACTGGCGTCGCTCGGGGGTCGACTCGTGCTCGTCAGCCATGGCATCACCGTACTGGAATCACGACGGTCTTCTTGGGTGCGCGGCGTCACGCCGTTCCCGTCGTGCACCTCACTACATTGGCGAGGGACAAGGGGGTGCATGTGCCCGAGCAACTCAGGGACGCGGTGGTGATCGGGGCAGGACTGGCGGGACTTCGTGCTGCCGTCGATCTCGAACGGGCCGGCTGTGACGTCCTCGTCTTGGAAGCCAGAGACCGCATCGGTGGCCGGGCGTGGTCGGGTGTGGCTGAGGACGGGAGCACGATCGACTTCGGTGGGCAGTGGCTCGGCCCGGGGCAGACCCGAGCTCTGGCGTTGGCGGAGGCCACGGGGATGGAGGTGTTCCCCACCTGGGTGGCTGGTGCCAATGTCGAACTGCGAGAGGGCGAGCGCCTCGAGTACTCCGGCCTGATTCCGACCGCAGACCCCGATGCCTCGATCGAGGTGGTCACGGCCATGCTCGATCTCGACCTCCTCGGACTCGATGTTCCCGTGGGAGCACCCTGGGAACACGAGGATGCCGCACTGTTGGACGCCGAGACCATGGCGACCTGGCTGGATCGCAACCTCGCATCACCGGTGTCGAGGGGCATCGTCGAGGTCGCGTTGCAGGCCGTCTTCGGCGTGAACTCCGATGAACTCTCGGTCCTGTTCGTTCTCGCCTACCTCCATGGAGGGGGAGGCCTCACCAACCTGACAAGGACCACAGGTGGCGCACAAGAGCGGCGCATGGACGCGGGGGCCGGTGCGCTGGCTGCTCACCTGGCCAAGAAACTCCACGGCCGCATCGAGCTCGATGCCCCGGTGGACCGCATCGAGTGGGACGCCACTGGCGTCACGGTCCACGTGGTCGGCCGGTCCGTGCCGGTCACTGCCCGTCGAGCCGTGCTGGCGCTCAGCCCGATCCTGGCCGAGCGCATTGCGTTGGACCCTGAGGTTCCTCAACGTCATGCGTTGGCTGCCGGCATGACCATGGGTCGAGTCCGCAAGGTGCATGCCCGCTATGCCAGGCCCTTCTGGCGTGAGCGAGGGTTGTCGGGTCAGTTGATCTCGACCAATGGATCAATCTCCTCAACGTTCGACAACTCGCCGTCCGACGGCACATCAGGCGCCCTGGTCGGTTTCATTGCCGGGCGGGACTACGACGCGACTGCCGACCTGACCGATGACGCCCGCCGCAACCTCGTCTTGGACGAGCTGGCATGCGCCTTCGGGCCCGAAGCGCGGTTGGCGACGGAGTATCACGAGGTGGACTGGCCGGCTGAGGAGTGGACAGGAGGTGGACCCGTGGCGGTCATGCAGCCTGGCGTCTTGACCAGGGTGGGTGACGCGCTGCGGCGCCCCATCGGGCCGGTGCACCTGGCCGGCACGGAGACGGCCCTCGAATGGTGTGGCTACCTCGAAGGGGCCCTCGAGTCGGGCGAGCGTGCTGCCGCCGAGGTGGTCGCCTCGTTGGCGTTGACCAAGGGGAGTGAGGAGGGCTGATGGCCAGCACCGACGAGATCATCGAGGCCTATGGCGAATGGCAGTCTCGGTCGAACGCCAACGACCGCCTGCGCAAGATGCTGCGCGGATGGGACCGGGTGGTGATCGTCGAGACCACCGACACCCATGAGCGCCTGACCATCACCGTCGTCGACCAAACGTTGACCGACATCGTGGTCGGGGCCCCGGAGATGGTCGACCTCGTCGTCACGGGAACCAGCGAGGACTTCTGCGACATGTTCTGGGGCGACCTCAACCCCTCGGAGAAGTACATCTCCGGAGAGATCGTGATCCACGGCGCTCAGGCCGACGTGATGCGCCTCGATGCCATGTCGATGGTCGCCTTCCTCGACCAATGAGCACCAGCGACCTGTGAGTGACGACGGCGCGACCGGGCGTCCTCAACTGCGTCAAGCACTCGGCTTGCGCACCGTCATCTCGACGTCGACAGGCCTGGCGTTCGCGGCCATCGAGTATCTCGCCGCTGCGGGACTTGTGGCCTATGTGGCTGGTGACTCCGGCTGGATCTCCATCCTGGTGGCCTCACTACTTGCCTTGTTGGCTTGGGGATTCTTCGGTGAGCTCAACGGCATGTTCCCGACGGCGGCGGCCATCCGTCTCTACATGCAGCGGGCCATGCCGGACAGCGTGGCCTTGACGATCACCTTCACCTACATGGCCACCATCCTCTTGGTCATCGCTGCCGACGCCTTCATCGTGGGCACCGCGTTGGCGCATGCATTCGATGAACCGGCATGGGTGTCTGGCCTGTGGATCGCCGGCCTCCTCGGCATCGCCATTGCTGGCAACCTTCGTGGCGTCGTGGTTGCTGGTCGGATCCAGGATCTGGCCACGATCCTGGTCATCGTGGTCACCATCGTCGTGGGGATCGTGGCCCTGACGACCTCGCATCGGGCGTTCGTCACGCCCTGGTCACCGCTGCATGGCCACGGTGCCATGGGGTTCATCCAGTCAGTCGCCCTCGGCGTCTTCCTCTTCAGCGCGTTCGAGTGGGTGACAACCAGTGCCGAAGAGGTCACCCGTCCTGCCCATATCCACCGTGGAATGTTCGCTTCGGTCCTCATCTTGGCTGTCGTGGCCTCGGTGATCACGGTGGGCATGAGCCACACCCTCGACCACTCGCAACTCACCTCGGCCTATCCGCAGCTCTACCTCGGCCGAGTGGCCTTTGGCCATGCCGGCCTGCTCATGATGACGGTGGTCACTGCGGTGACGGCACTCAACACCTTCAACGGTGGCTTCATCACCGCGTCGCGCTTCATCTACGGCACGGCTCGTGAAGGGAGCCTGCCTCGCCAATTGGCTGCCCTCAACGACCGGGCCGTGCCGTGGATCCCCGTGGTGGCCCTCGGAGGCATCTCGCTCGTCGTCTCTCTGGTGGTGGCCCTCACGCATTCGTGGCAGGTCCTCGTGGCCGTGGGGGCCGCCCTCGAAGCCATGATCTACGCCGTTGCCGCCTACTGCACGCTCGTGCTTCGCCGCAGGCTCCCCGAGCACCCCAGGCCATTTCGGGTCGCTGGTGTCGAGATCCTGGCTGTTGTGGGCATCGCCGTCTTCGCCATACTGGCCGTGAGTGCCTCGTTGTCGGTCGACAACCACTTCAACCCGCTGCCACTGGTCCTGATCGCGCTGGGCGCGCTGGCGTCGGCCGCCTACGTCGGTGCCGTCCTGCCTCGCATGCGCGCCGCCGAGGCCGCCCGACGGGCGGCTACTCCGAAACGACGTCCACCCCGCCCTTCGGCTCCAGATTCG
>CAIQOJ010000141.1 GCA_903873395.1 uncultured Acidimicrobiaceae bacterium | reverse complement strand
GGCGGAGCCGGGGTGCTCCACGTGTTGCTCCCTGATCGGGAGGCCAACGTCGCCGAGCACCGACGCCTGCATCAGGCCGTGGCCGATGCCTTGGGTGGTGCAGCTGGCTGAGCAGCCAGCCGCAGTGTCGCTACCTGGTTCAGCAGGTTCGGGGGTTGTAGGACGGCGCCGTTGCGGTCGCGGGTGCCGGCGGTGCGGTGGTTCGGGTTACCCCCGACGACCGAGGGGTTGGCGTGGTGGCCGTGGGTGCCAGAGTGGTCGTCGGCGGTGGCACCAGGGCTACGGGATTGCCATAGCGATCGAGTGGCGGGGTGGTCGGCGTGTTGAACGGGCCGCCGAGGAACTGGGTGATCGTGGCGGCAGCATCACTGGGTTGGACGACTTCCACGTCGCCGACGCGGGACACGGCGCCGAGGGTGGGCATCGTGAACGCATGGAGTTGTGAACCGCCGAAGGCGTGGTATTTCTGCGCCAGGGCGAGGAGATCGGTAGCCGAGAGGTTGTTGTCCTTCGAGAAGTCATGGACCACCGAGCCGAGCAGGCTGTTGAGCCGGAGCGGGTTGTAGGTGGACTTGGCCTTGTTCAAGGCTGCCTCGATCACAACGTTCTGGCGTTGGATGCGACCGAGGTCCGATGAGGGGTCGGAGTGCCAGTAACCGTTGGCGTAGTACTGGTAGTAGCGCGAACGGGAGAGGCTGAGGGCTTGGGCACCCGTGAGCGTCTGACACCCGGCCGTCGGGATCACAAGTCCCGAGTTGTTGTAACAGACCCCGGTCGCACAGTCCCGATCTCGGGCGGGATAGGGGAAGTCGAGATTGATGCCGCCTAAGGCGTCGACGGCATCCATGACCCCGAAGAACTTGATGGAGATGTAGTGGCTGATTGGGATCCCGAAGGAGTTCTCGACTGTCTTGACCAAGGCATCAGGCCCGCCAGCGAACGATGCGTTGATCTTGTTGTTGGTGGCGAGGAGCGATCCAGTGGGAAGACCGGTGATCTGGACGTAGGTGTCGCGGGGGATGGACAGCGACGAGGCCGTGCCTGCCCTGGGGTCGACGTGGAGGACCTTGATGGTGTCCGAGCGCTGCCCGCCAGCAGCCGACGGCGACCCGAACTGCTGGGCCTGGGCTGCGGTCTCACCTTCGCGACTGTCCGAGCCGATGAGCAGGACGTTGTAGGGGGCGCCGTCGACTGCGGACACACAGGTGGCGCAGTCTTTCGAAGAGATCTGACCCCATTGGTAGCGGAAGTAGCCCCAGCCCAGACCGACGACCACCAGGAGGAATGCCACGAAGAAGACTCCTGTGCGCAGAAGTCGTTGGCCTCGCGTGCGTCGGCGATGACGCGCCCTCCGGATCTCCTTGCTGGAGGGGACTTGGACCTGTCCGCTCAAGATGGGACCGGGGAATGAGGGATCCGTGCGACCGCGTCCTGGTGATGACGATGCCCGAGGTCGTCCTGTAGGGCTCCCTGAGGAACGGCCGCCAGGGCGTGGTGGAGGGTAGTCGGAAGGAGGCACGTGATGGGGTGGAAGAGACTCGATGAACTGCCGGTCGCAGCCAGGTGGCGTGACCGGAACGAGCCGTCAGTCTCGCATGGACTCGCCTCGATCTGGTGGCAATGGCGGTTGCGAACTCAGCTGTTGGTCGCTACCCATGAGCCGTGGAAGCCGAAGGGCACCCGTGCGGGCAGATGCACGGTGGCCACCGGTGGTCCAGCGAACGACGTGGCATCGAGCACGACGAGGTCGCTGCGGTCGGTGGCGGCGTCGTGGACAACGGAGAGCACCCAACCCTCATCCTCACCGGTGCCATCGGTTGCTCGAACGAATACCGGTTCGGAGCAGGCTCGACCCTCTCCAGGATCGAAACGGACGACCTCGTCACGGGCCAGGTCGATCTTGACCAGACCGGGCATCGATGGTTGGGCTGGGTCGTCTCCGAGGCGTGTGCAGTAGCCGTAGCGGTAGGCCTGACCGGCCACTGCCGGGTCGATGCGTGGAAATTCCATCGGAGTGTCGTCCCGCTGGGTTTCGTCGACGGTGCGGGCCAAGGGGTCGATAGTCCATCGGAAGAGTGCAGGCAGGCACGAGGCGATGGGATCTCCGGGAGCCGTATCGAACACCCGGTCATAGCGGAGGACATCAAGGACGATGCGGTCGCTCCCATCGGGACCAGGATCGTCGAACGCGTTCAGAACGTGGAAGACGTAGCTGGGGTCCATGGTGATCCACCGCACATCTGCGGCCGAACCTTGACGGGGCAGTACGCCGATCCGAGAACCGGCCTGTGCATCCCAGCGGTAGGGGAGTGCCCGTCCCTGTGCGGCCAGAGCCAGATCGAAGATGACGGGTTGGTCGAGGAAGATCGCCTGTGTGGCCGTCACGGCAAAGTCATGCATCATCGTGGCCCGAGGTACTTCCAATTCGACGGTACGTGTCAACTCTCCCGTGGCATCCACTACGTGGTACCGAAGGAACGGCGGGCCGAAGGGGTCGGTCCCGAAGAAGACCAGTTCGCCGGAGACCGGATCTACTTTGGGATGCGCAGTCATCGGCGAGGAGAGGGCGGCGTCGAAATCGTGCACCCGCGCGCGGCTGAGGTCAGGAGAGACGGCATGCGGGAAGCCGGACTCGCACAGCGCCAGGGTGGTTCCGGCGTGTCGAATTACGTGGGTGTTGGCTGGGCCGTCGATGGGCTCCATGGGGCCCGATGGCCTTACCGTGGACACCTTGCCGGCCAGGGCCCTCGTGCGGACCCACCGGTTGCGGTAGCCGGTAGCTTTCCCTCCGGCCAGGGAGATGGCATGGAGCATGCCGTCACCGGAGAACCAGTGGTAGTCGGCGGGATCAGCAGGTGTCGCCACCGGATTGGGTCCATTGCGCAGAAGGCGCCCATCGAGATCGGGCGGGAGAGCCCCGGTCACCTCGAGTTCATGATCCTCGCTGCGCTCTTCGAGCACGGGAGCGAAGTTCCCTTCCAGATACGGGTTCACCATGGGTCCTCACTCATTGCTTCCTCTGGCGGGGTGCGCCTTGGGGCGACCCGCAGGCACGAGAGCGCCGAACGCAGCGACACGTGGGTTGGGCCCCACGGCGCACTGCCGGCCTCCTGCACCCCATGGTGCGATCGTAGCGTCCGGTCCCCGGGCATTCGCGTGGCAGGCTGAGG
>CAIQOJ010000140.1 GCA_903873395.1 uncultured Acidimicrobiaceae bacterium | reverse complement strand
GATGTGGTCGTGGTCGTGGTCGTGGTCGTGGTCGTGGCCTTGTTTGTCGCCCGGTTGGTGGTTGTCGTTCCGGCCACCGTCGTCGTTGTTGTGCGGTAGCCACCGGCCGGACGAACAGGACGGCTCGTGGTCGTAGTCGTGTTGACGGCCCGACACAGGGATGCGTAGCGAGGGGCGACCGGTGGAGGCGGGTCATTGGGTCGGCCCGTTCCAGGATCCTGGAAGCGCCAGCCTTCGACGTCATCTGGACCAACGGGATCGAAGGCGCCCGCATTGGCATAGACCCACTTGTGTCCATTGCCCGTGTAGTAAGCCCAGTAGACGTACCCACCGGCCACGGTCTGCCCACACCCGCTGGTCGGGATCCCGTTGATGGAACACAGCAGCCCGCTGCTGTTGAATGTCGGAGCTTCCAGGCCTTTCTGGGCCAGAAATGCACTCAGAGCGTCGTAACGATTGGCCGTCGAGGGCACCTTGACACAGCCCGTCACCGGGCCACCGGCCGGACCGAGGTCCACGACGAAGGCGACAGCCACGTCGCTGGCCGCTCCGGCTGCATCCACGAAGGGGCGAAGCGCCAACGGGCCAGCCAAGGCCAGTGCTGCTGCCGTTCCGGCTACAACAAGTGCCAGACGGACCAGCACAAAGCGGAGGGGAGATGTGATGGAGCGGGTTGCGAAGTTGGTCCGACGTTCGCTCGACATCGTGCCTCCTCGCTACCAGGCATTGACCCGGCAGCACCGGCAGACCGCAACTGGCCGTCGATGACCGGGCCCTGCCGCTGTTCTCGACGGTACGGACCCAACCAGCAACGGGAAGGCATCCCGACTCGTGACATCGGCACCTCCGTGCCTGACGTCACCCACGGTTGCGGACCAGCGCCGGACTTTGACCGGCTTCCCCCACCCCGTTGCTGCACTCTTGTGACCTCTCATGGTAGCAGGGCACCCCCTGGAGTACCGGGTCCCCCACGGCATTTACCAGGTCGGACACTTACCAGGTCGGGCGATCATGTCAGCCCAGTGCGTCGAGCCCCAGTGCGCCGAGCCACTCCCCCGTCACCTCGCCAGCATGCTGACACGGCGACCTCATGGACTCATCGATCCCGAATCGGTCCGTCAGAACCACCAGGTCGGCTCCGGCTGCTTCGGCCCGAGCTCGGCCATCGTCATCGGATCGGCCGACGACAACCAAGACGGGCAGGTCCCTCGCTCGTGCGTCTGCGACCACCCCGCCGACGACCTTCCCGGCGAAGGAGGTGGCATCCAGGCCACCTTCCCCGGTGACCACCCGATCGGCCCGCTCAAGAAGCCCGCTCAGGTCCACGAGGTCGGCCACGAGTTCATATCCCGAGGTCAAGGTGCCACCGAGCGCCACAATGCCACCACCCGTCCCACCCGCGGCTCCCCCGCCAGGTACGTCGCGGACATCAACTCCCGCCCGAACCAGGTAGTCCTCGGCTAGCCGCTCCAATCGAACGGTCAGTTGGGCCACCTGAACCGGCTTCGCTCCCTTCTGTGGGGCGAAGAGTCGTGCCGCATCGACGAATGTGGTGGTCACGTCACAGGCTCCGAGCAAGGAGGCACCATGCAGGCCTCCGGCGTCATCGACAGCGGCCACCAGTCCGGCCCCACCGTCAGTCGTGGCCGATCCGCCCAAGCCGACCACCACGGTCCCTTTGGGACCCACCGAGCGAGCTGCGGCCGCCACGAGCTGCCCAGTTCCGTACGTGGTGGCCTGGATTGGATCGTTAGCAGTGGCCCCACCCACCAAGGTGAGACCCGATGCCGAGGCCAACTCCACAACAGCAAGGCCCTCACCTTGACGCCAACGCGCCTGTGTAGGAGCACCGAGAGGGCCTCGAACATCCGTCTCGAACACTTCGGGGCACCGTGCTGCACATGCGTCGAGCAGACCTTCGCCCCCATCCGAAAGCGGCGCTAGGAGCGATTCCCACCCTCGAGCTTCAGCTGCCTCACTCAGGGCCTTGGCCATGTCGGCCGCCGAGGCCGTGCCTTTCCACTTGTCAGGGACAACAAGAACACGGTTCACTCCAGGCAGCCTCCCATCACCGGTGCAATGTCGCCACCGTCCAACACCGCTCGCCGAGCACCGCTGTGTAGGGTCGCGTCATGGCGGCCGAGTCCAGTGGGTCCATCGATCCCGACACGTCAACGGAGTCAGACGCGTCCCTCACGCAATCTCCGAGCCTGCCCGTGGACCTCCGGGAGGCCTTGCACGCTGAGTATCGAAGGGTCTTCCATCTTCCCTTCGACTCCCTGGTGACCGTTGCTGTCAATGCAGCGCTGATGAGTTCCCTTTGGTTCTTTCTCCCACCGAAGCTGCGCGATGCCATGTTCACCCTCCACGGCACTCTGGCGTTCGCCTTCGTGCTGTCGAGCTGGATGTACTCCGACGTTCCCGCCACCAATGTGCTCGGCCCCGACGCTCTACGAGTACTTGCCGCCATCGATCGACCCGATGTCCTCCGTCTGATGCTCGTCGCCAAGAACATCGTCCTGTGGACCTTGGTCGCACCCATCTGCCTGGTTGTAGCGGTGGTAGACGCTGCGACAGCACATGACCCCGTTGTCGGGCTCTACTCCGCCGTCGGGATTGCCGTCATCCCCTATGGGGTCCTTGCCGTGTCGTGTTGGCTTGGCATCCTCTTCCCCTATCACCCCATACCCGTCCGGATGCGCCTGCGAGCCTGGCGTTCCTGGAAGACCATGCTTCTCCGCTGGGGGATCTTGGTCCTCACGCCCTATGGACTCGTGCCGGCCTTGACCGGAGTGCTGCTCATACCGTCGGCGCTCATCTGGGGTTTCGCCTCGTCGAGCGGCCTGAGCGCCAAGGTGCCCGACCAATACATCGGCCTCGGTATCGGCGTGGCCTGTGCGCTCGCCGTGGCTACTGCCATCCTCGGTCACCGGCTAGCACTTCGTCTCGTGGTCCGCCGCCGCGACAAGCTCGTGACCTACCTGTCGGACCCTCTGCTGGGCTGAGCGGGCACTTCGAAGGTGCACATCGGTCAAGGTCCACCAACCTGACATCTGCGACCCATTGGTCCGCGATGAACGATCCCCCATTCGAGGATGGTCCACCACCACGACTCCCCGGCAGGGCAGGCTGCACTGATGGGCACGACGACCATCTCTGGGCTCGGTGAGGTCGAACGCCGCCAGTTGGCGACCAGCGCCGCTCGCTCGGTTCTGAGTACCGCAGCCCTGCTCACCCTCTACTACCTCATACCGATCCAACTCAGTCGGGAAGGTGTCGGCTACGGCAGCATCGGAACGATCCTGCGCCTAGGAGTAGCCATTGCCGCCTTCGCCGCCGTCTTGGCGGTCGAGATCCGGGCCATCACCAAGAGCAACGATCCGATCTTGCGGGCCGGTGTCGCCATGGCGGTCGTGATTCCTCTGTTCATCATCTTCTTCGCCTGGACCTACCTGAGCATGTCGGTGGCCGAACCGGCCGCTTTCAATCAACATCTCGACCGGACAAAGGCGCTCTACTTCACAGTCACCATCTTCTCCACCGTCGGATTCGGCGACATCGTTCCGAGGAGCGACCACTGCCGCATCGTCACCATGGTCCAGATGTTCGCTGACCTCATCCTCATCGCCGTTGTCGTCCGCGTCATCTTCGGTGCAGCCAAGGAAACCAAGGAGAGTGTGGCGCTGGCGTCGAGCGCCGACGTGCCCCCTTCGCTCTGAACAACAAATCGGACCTCCTAGTTGAGGCTCGTGGCGTTTGAGACCCTGGCGATTGTGGCCGTGGCGTTTGAGGCCGTGACGATTGAGACTCGCTCCGATCGGCACGCAAGGGTGTCGGAGCGTCGTTCCCCGTGTCAGGATTCGGAGATGCTGACCAACCGTGTAACCGAACTGCTCGGTGTCGACCTGCCTATCGTGCAAGCCCCCATGGGATGGATTGCCCGATCGCAACTGGCCTCGGCCGTCTCCAATGCCGGGGCCATGGGAATCATCGAGACCTCATCGGGTGAGCTCGACAACATCCGCACGGAGATCGCCATGATGAAGGACCTCACCGATCGGCCCTTCGGCGTCAATATCGCCCAGGCCTTCGTGGCTGATCCCGCAGTCATCGTTGACTTCGTGATCGCTCAGGGAGTGCGGTTCGTCACCACCTCAGCGGGCAGTCCGACCAAGTACACCGGACAGCTCAAAGATGCAGGGCTGACGGTGTTCCACGTCGTCCCCACCCTGAAGGCGGCCATGAAAGCGGTCGAGGCGGGAGTGGACGGACTCATCGTCGAGGGAGCCGAGGGCGGTGGGTTCAAGAATCCTCAGGCCGTCTCCACCATGGTCCTGTTACCTGCTGTCGTCCAAGCAGTGGATGTCCCTGTCATTGCCGCTGGGGGATTCCTCGACGGGCCAACCATGGCGGCGGGATTTGCTCTCGGGGCGGAGGGGGTGCAGTTGGGCACGGTGATGGTGTCATGCGCCGAGTCGCCCATCCATCCCAACTGGAAGCAGGCCATCGTCGATGCTTCCGAAACCGACACTGTCTTCTTGAACGGCCACACGTCGCCTGCCCTTCGAGCCCTGCGGACCGAACGAACCACTGCGCTCGAGTTCGACCATGAGACCAATGCCATGGCGGCATTTGGGAACGTCAAGGATCTCTACTTCGGCGGCGACCTCGAGGCCGGAATCGCCCTGTCGGGTCAGGTTGCGGGACGGATCACATCGTCACGGCCGGTGGCTGACATCATCCGGGAGTGCGCCGAGGGCTGTGACGCCACACTGGCCGCCCTGGCCGCCTCTTACGTCACCAGGTAGGGAAATCGCGAGGTAGGGAAATCACCAGGCAGGGAAATCACCAGGCAGGATCGTCGCCTGGAAGGCAGTGCACCAGGTGGGAACTGCTGTCTCGTGGATCCTTGACGTCAGATAGGCCTCGGGATGATCCCGAGATGGCGGTGTCCGCTCAGCGACCGTGACAGACCTTGGCCTTACGGCCACTTCCGCAAGGACACGGTTCGTTGCGACCTGCTGCAGCAAAGATTCCCGTGATCTCATCGGCAAACCGACCCGAGCGCACAAGGTCGGCCATGATTCGCATGGGACCGTCGATGTGGGTGAAAAACGCCAGGTAGCCGGCGCAGAGGTGGTTCAGTCCGGCCTCCCCACCCGGTGTGGTGGCGATCCGGTTCTTCGGGCACTCGCCCTGACAGGCGAAGCGGACCGAGCACTCTTGGCACATGACTGGCAGCGTGTTGGATTTGGCTTGGCCGAACGCCCGTTGGGCCGGTGAGTTCACCAATTCGATCATCGAGTCGGTCGTGATGTTGCCGAGGAGGTGGGCGGCATCGACGAAGTGGTCGCAGCTGTGCAGATCACCGGAGTGGCCAAGGGCCAAGGCATCACCGCAGGTCTCGCGAAAGATGCAGAGCGGCGACTGCATGCCGCACCAGGAGGCCAGTGCGGCATCGAACATCTGGACGAACGTCGATCCGACGTCGTGCCTGACCCACTCGTCGAACACAGCGATGAGGAACTGGCCCCACGCTGCTGGATCCACGGTGCGCTCGCTGACCCCGCCTTCCTCAGTCGGCTCCACGATGGGGATGAGTTGCAAGAACGCCACGCCGAGGTCGTCGCGCACGTGGCGATAGACGTCCAAGGGATGGTCCTGGTTTCCCGCATGGACAGTGGTGAGGACGTTCACCTCGACCTGGTGGGCCTGAAGAATGCGCAGGCCTCGGATTACCTTTTCGTAGGTTGGGCCGCCCCGCTTGTCCACCCGATAGCGGTCGTGCAGCGGGGCCGGACCGTCAATGCTGATTCCCACCAGAAACTTGTGGCGGGCAAAGAGGTCGGCCCATTCATCGGTAATCAAGGTCCCGTTGGTCTGGATGGTGTGTACCAAGACCTGGCGGGGACGTTTCACCTCATCGGCCAAGGCCACCGCCCGAGCGAAGAAGTCGACCCCCATGAGGGTGGGCTCACCCCCCTGCCAGGCCACCACGACCTCGCCATCGGGCTGGGATCCGATGTATTGACGAAGGTAGGCCTCAAGAACCCCGTCGGACATTCGAAACCGGTCGCCGGGGTAGAGATCCTCTTTGGACAAGAAGAAGCAGTACTCGCAGTCGAGGTTGCAGATCGGTCCCGTCGGCTTGGCCAACACGTGAAATGGCTTCCGCATCAACGGACCCGAAGCCGTGGTTGGCACCGCACCTACGGCGGAGCGATCACCAGGTCGCGACAGGACTACGGGAATCCGCTCGGGCTCGTTCACCGCTTGGACGCTACTCCTCGGCGTGCACGCCGCCACCATTGTCAGCCAGACTGACAACACCTGGCCCACGTGGGCCATGCTTCGAGTAAGGACGCAGATGGAACTACACGACCTACCTGACATCTCGTATGGCACCATCGACCAGGGGTATGCCGAGCACTTCGCCACCATTGACCCCCAAGACGATGGACCGATCTGGATGGTCAACCTCATGCGCTACCGAGAGCGAGCCGTCTATGCCGATGGGCGTGAGACCGACCTGACCGGCAAACAGGCAGACGATACGTATGCCCCGCTCGGACCACTCGCCACGATCGGAGCTGAGCTCGTCTTCGTATCAGACGTGGATCAACAGCTTGCCGGTGAAGATCAGACCTGGGATCGCATTGGCGTCGTCCGCTACCCCAGCAGGCGGGCGTTCTTGGAGATGCAGATGCTCCCCGACTATCAGGAACTGCACGTCCACAAAGAGGCTGGCATGGCGTCG
>CAIQOJ010000139.1 GCA_903873395.1 uncultured Acidimicrobiaceae bacterium | reverse complement strand
GAGTTGGGACGTCGATCGACGACCCTGAGCAATCGGGAGTGCTCCCAGCTTCAGCCAGATTCACCCTTGCGACTGATGGTCACTCGACTGATGGTCACTCGACTGATGGTCACTGCAAGATGTTGACCGCCCGAGATACAACCAGGGCGACAGTGAGCAGCGAGGCCATTGACTGGATCATCATCAAAAGTTTGGCCCATGACGTCAGGGGCATCGTGTCTGTTGGACTGAACGCTGTCGCATTGGTGAACGCCGTGTAGAGATAGTCGAGGAACCCTGGTGACCAGTCGCGGTCAACACCAGGAACGGACATCTGGGGAAAGAGGAAGTCTGGCTTGCGGTGCGTTTTGGCCAGCCGAGCAGACACTCCGCCACGATCGAGTTCCCAAAACCAGAGGCCGAAGACGATCACATTGGTGAGCCAGATGGGCACCGAGGCGTAGACAAGAACCCGGCCCTGGGGGCCGGAGTTACCAAGCAGTGCCAGGATCAATTCGGACAGGTCCAAGAAGTTGGCCACCGTAATCACGGCGATGAGAACCAAGGAGAGAACTCGAAGCGCACGCTCCTCGGCGTCCACCCGCTTCGGTTTGGCGGCCATGAGTGCCACCAGCAAGACACCTTCAAGCACTGGAAGTAGCCACCGGGGGCCTAGGTGGTTGTCCAGACGCTCAGGGATGGCGATCTGAAGAAGGATGGCTGCTCCTACCGCAACAGCTGCGGGCCAGCGGTACTCGCGGCTGGAAGTGATTCCCCACGCAACACTGTCCTCGAAACGACTGCGGGCATCGAACGGGTAGACGTCTGAAGGCGTGTCTCCCTTACCCCCCGCAGCTTCGGGCATGACACCAGGATCCATTGCGTCATCCATTGCGTCATCCATTGCGGGAAACCGTAGCCGCACCCTGTGGCGATGGGCTTGTTTCGGTAACTGGGCTTGTTCGGGTAACTGGGCTTGTTCCGGTGTCGAGGGAATCCGGTGGAGTGCAGGAGATCCCCGATCTGGTGACTCCGGGCCGCATCGGGCGGAATCTCGACCACAAAGGGTTGGGCTACCGCACCGCGCCAGTCACCCCCTTGTGGATAATGGCCGGTATACGTGCGTCGCTCGTAGTGATTCCGACCGGACCGGCCCGTGCTGGCACGCTCAAGACCTCGGCGACCGGGCTCGCATCACGTCCTTCGTCGGTCTCGACGTCTGATGGCCTGGCCACGTTGTGCACGTTCGGATCGAACCGTGCGCCCGTCGGCTTGCCGGCGAGTGTGCCGTGTACCTCGGGTCCCGTCTCGGTGGTGATTCGTCTTCCGGTGAATGCCGACACCAAGGCCGGCGCCTACTCCTTGATCTCGAAGGTGATGCCGGCAGCCTCGAGGCGCTGGCGAAGCACGGGGCCCATAGCAGCGGCGGTGGTGACCTGACCTGCTGTCGGTGGTAGTTCGTCGAACGCCAGGCACATCGCCGCCTCGCTGATCATCTTGGCCGTTTCGGTGTAGCCCGGATCACCGCCCGCCACCTCAGTGACCACCCGGCGTCCACCACCTTCGCCGACGAATCGCACCTTGAACCACGATCGCTGCCGCTGGGCCTCGTCTGGTCCAGTTCCCGGCGGGCGCATACGAGAGATGGCGCGTCGTGCGGCTGGCACTTGGGCGATCCCAGCCAGTAGTCCAGTGCCGGCCATGAGGCCTGCGGAGGCCAGCGGGCTGGTACCTGCCCAGAAATGGGCATAGGTGAACTCGGGGCCGTAGCGGGGGAGCAGCCGGGCCGATTCAGTCACGATCTGGGGATCGATGGTGGGCAGGGGAACGACCCACCATCCGGTGTCGGCGTCCCGGCCAGGTCGACCTTGGGCGATGCGCACCGTGCGCCCCTCTGGCTCACCTTCGGCAGCCCGCCGAAGTTCGTTGGTTACCCGACCAGATCGCATGCGGCCCATGATCTCGAGTGCCGATGCAGCCGTGCCGCCCGAGAACGTGCCCTGCATTCTCATGAAGCCCCTCACGGAGAGGGGGGTGTTCTCGGGAAGTTGTTCCACGGTGAACTGAGCCCCTAGGTCGTGCGGTATCGAATCGAAACCGCAGGCATGCACCAATCGGGCGCCGGTCTGGACTGCCCGGACGTGGTGCAGGAGGTAGGTCCGGTCAACGAACTCGGGCTCACCGGTCAGGTCGAGGTAGTCAGTGCCGGTGTCTGCGCAGGCGGCGACCACTGGATCGCCGTGCACGATGTAGGGGCCGACGGTGGTGATGAGCGTTCGACAGCGCTCGGTGACGGAGCGAAGGCCCACCGGGTCGGTGGCGTCGACCGTGACTATCTCGACCTCGACACCAGGCCGGGCTGCGACTTGCTCAAGTCGAGCCGTGTTCCTGCCGACGACCGCGATATGGGCATCAGATGGGGCAGCAGAGCGCAGGTAGTCAGCGATCAGTCCTCCCGTGAACCCGGTGGCCCCCAATACGGCAATGTCGATGTCCTTCGAGCGATCTGGCATGACGCAGATGGTAGCGAGCCAGGTGCAGTCCGAAATGCCCAGCGGTTGGGCGGACCGATGTTCGTCATGAGGAGTGAGCGCACCAGAGGGTGGACATCACGGGAAGAATCCTTTACTATCACTAACAGTGGTGTAGTCGCTACTAAGAGTGAACTAATGCAGGTACCTTCGGAACGTCCGGGGCAGGGGTACGCAGGAAGGAAGGCATCATGAGATCTCTCGTGTGGAAGAAGGCAGTGGTGGCATCGCTGGCTGCAGGAGGCGTGGCAGCCGGTATGGGATCGGCGGCCTCGGCCACATCGGCACCACCGGTGCCTGTGGTGAGCCAGCAGTCCGCAGAGGCCCAACAGCTGCATGCGCTGGTGACCCAGCTAGCGACAGAGGACGAGGGTCTCCAAGCGACATTGCAGGCCCGAATGGCCGAGCTTGGTATCACTCAGGCCCCCGTCGTCGAGGTGCCAGTGACCACGGAGACAACGGCTCCTGGCGATCCGGCGGCTCCGGTCGCCGCGCCACCGGCCACCTCTTCGGATGTCAGCACGAGCACTGGAGAGGCCCCGCCGACGACGTGGCCATCACGCGCCACTACGCGGGCGACCGAACCCACTTCCATTGGAGCACCACCGGTCGTCCCTGAACGTGGACCGGTCCCGACCACAGGGCCGCCCAACACGGAACCGCCGACCACGGAGCCGCCCACCACCACGACCTCGACCGCTCCCGCGACAACGACCACGACGACTCCAAGGCACCGTAGGGAATCCGATGACTGACGGCCGCCCGACTCCAGGTCGCACAACGCCAGTTCGTCCGGCATCCGATCGCCGGCATCCCAAGGTGGCCGTCGCCTCGTCGATCGTTGCTGCCGCCACCGTGGGCTTGACCGGTGTGACAGTTGCTTGGGCGGCAGGCGCTCGACCGGGCGTGAGTTCGGCTGCTGCACTCTCGCCAGCTCAGCAGGTGGCCTCTGATCAGGCCGCCATCAATCGCCTGCGACAGTCCATTGCCTCCACGACCCAACAGTTGGCCGCCCTAGGCATAGTCGTACCTCCCGTCGGTGGCACGTCGTCGAGCCCCTCGAGTGCGACCTCGGCGACACCGGGCTCAACGCTCCCTGGGGCGACAACCACGACTGCCGTACCGGGTAGTCCTGCGGCGCTAGCTGCGGCCGCAGTGGCTGCGTCACGGCCGGGTGCAGCCCCTTCGGGTACCGCCGTCGTTGTCGGAAGTGCTGGCGCCACTCCTGCCGGGAGTCGAACCAGCGCAGCGTCCCCTACCGGTGCGCCGGCACCCTCGGGTGGTTCGGCGGCTCCGCCGCCTCCGCCAGTGACCTCACCACCGGTGAAGGCACCGCCTGTGACCTCACCACCGGCGACAGCACCACCTGCGACATCACCCCCCCCGACGGTGGCGACCACCACTGGGGCGTCGGCGGCCAAGCCGTGACCGCCTACGCACCAGCAGAGGCCGTTGCTGTACTCGGAACAGTCCGGGCTATGGCCTGCGACGTGCATCTCTATGGCGTTGCACCTCGGGCGGAGGACCCTGTGATCGACGAGGCGCTCGGCGTCTTCGGTCAGGTCCATGAGACCTGCACTCGATTCGACGATGCAAGTCCGCTGATGATGATCAATGCAGAACCTGATCGCTGGCACGAGGTGCCCAGGGTTCTTTGGGTGGCCGTCGGGGCGGCCTACGCCGCCTACTTGGAGACCGAAGGGCGGTTCGACCCGCGAGTCATCAAGGACCTCCATCGACTCGGCTATGACCGATCGCTACCTTTCGCTCTGGGCGGTGTGGCAACAGCTGCTGACCTGCATCCACGTCGGTCACCTGGGAGGTGGCGCCCCCACTTTCGGCCCGGGCCCGTACCCACGCTCCATCTCGACGGCAGTCCGATCGATCTCGGCGGCATCGGGAAAGGATTGGCTGTCCGTTGGGCCACCGAGGTGCTGGACCGGCAACTTGCTGACTTCGTCCTTGATGCCGGAGGTGACGGCGCGTGTCGTGGTCAAGGCCCTGATGGCCGGGGCTGGACCATCGGCATCGAACACCCCTTGGAGGTGGATCGACCCCTCGCCGTGCTCGAGTTGGTGGATCAGGCCTACGCCACGTCGTCGATCCGCCTGCGCCAGTGGACGAGCGGGAATGCCAGGCTCCACCACCTGATCGATCCTCTCCACGGACTCCCTGGCGGCGCAGGAATGGCATCGGTCACCGTGGTGGCCGATGACCCAGCCGATGCCGAGGTGCTCGCCAAGGCGCTGTTCCTCGCCGGAAGTGCCACGATCGCCGATGAAGCTGCCCGACGGGATGTGGCGGCACTGTGGGTGACCGACGCCGGCGCCGTTGGGACAAGTGCAGCCATGGAGCAGCACCTGGCGTGGATCGGGTGGTGATGACGTGCCCCAGGTAGCCCCGCCCCGACCACGTGGTGTGCCCGAGATCGTTGTTGATCCTGGAAGCAGCGACCTCGAGGGTGGCGATACCCAGCCGATGGGTCCTCTGGCCGGTGCCGGGTCCGAATCCTTGGTGACCGTGCCTCGTGCGACACCAACGCCAGGACCGTCATGGAGGACGGGTGCCGTCATGGCCGGAATCCTCGTGGTCACCGTCGTGGCTGGTCGGATTGCCGGAGCCCACCTCCTGCCGCTACTGCACGACCGGATGCTCCCGTGGATCCTGGGTCGTAGCCTCGGACTCGCCTCCTATCTCGCCCTCACGGGCATGATCGTGACCGGTCTGTGGCTGCGTCATCCCTGGCGGGGAAGGTTCCGCCGACCGGCAGCGAGCACGATTCTCTGGTCGCACGTGGCCTTGGCGGCCTGCACGCTGACACTTCTTGCCGGTCACCTGACTGCTCTGGCACTCGACCGCTATGCCGGAGTCGGGTGGATAGGGGTGGCCGTTCCCTGGACGTCTCACTATCGACCGACACCGGTGGCACTCGGCGTACTCGCCCTCTACGGGATGGTGCTGGTGGCCGGAACGGCTGCGTTGGCTGGATCGATCGGTCGCCGCATCTGGTTCCCTGTCCACTCGGTCGCCGTCGCCGTGTTCTGTGCGACTGCTGCTCACGGCATTCTGGCTGGCAGCGATGCCTCGGGCTTGCGCTGGCTGTATGTGGCCACCTGCTCGATGGTCGTGGTGCTCCAGGGTACCCGGTGGGTAGCGGGAACCCTGCAGCGCAACGGGGGGGTGCAGGTATGAGTACGCCCGTCAGTATTCGCCCGCGTGGGAACCCGCTGTCACTCGGCCGCTTGGCTCAGGACATCGCCAGGGAAGCACGAGCAGCCCAATCCGAAGGCATCGTTGCCGACCCATTGATGCCGGTTGGCGACAGTGACGCCGCCGAGCGGGGGGTGGGTAGAGCACTAGTCGGACCAGTGGGATCGCTCGGCACGGTGCTGCTGTCGGGACCGACAGCGGGGGGTGGCCCAGCCGACCTGGAGCTGCATCTCGCCCGATGGGGGGCACTCGCAGTCGACACTGCCACCATTCTCGATGTACTTGACTCGAGTGAGATCGATGGGCGAGGCGGAGGCGGTTTTCCCCTCCGTCGCAAAGTGGACGCCGCTCGTGCGGCTGGGCATCCGCTGGTCATCGTCAATGCCAGCGAGAGCGAACCAGCCAGCCGCAAGGACGCAACGCTGTGCACCCTTCGGCCTCACCTGGTGCTTGATGGCGCCGCCTTGGTGGCCAAAGCTCTCGGTACATCAGACGTCGTGGTGCACATGCACCGGGGAAGCGGAATGGCAGGGCCGCTGCGAGCGGCCATCGAACAGCGCAAGGCCGCCGGATTTGCTGCAGCCGACTCGTTGTCCCCGGACCAATCCCATACGGTGGTCGACCCTGCATGGCGATTGTCGGAGGGTCCTGACCGCTATGTGTCAGGCGAGTCCTCGGCAGTCGCCTCGTCCGTCGAAGGGGGAGAAGCGCGCCCGTACTTCACCACCAGCCCACTAGCTGTGCATGGCCCATCGGGGCGTCCCACAGTGGTGTCGAACGTCGAGACCTTGGCTCACCTAGCCGTAGCGGTGCGACTGGGAGGCGATGTCTGGCGTGCGTTTGGTAGCGATGACGCGCCCGGCACGCGCTTGGTGACCTTGACTGGGGCTGTTGCTGAGCCGGGACTCGTCGTCGAGGCATCCGGCCCCGTCACCCTGGGAGACCTGCTGCAAGCCGGCGGCCTCGATCACCCGCCAGCCGCTGTGCTCGTCGGTGGTTTCGGGGGCACCTGGGTCGACGGAGCCGACGCATGGTCGACGCCGTTCAGTCGACCTGGGCTGTCAGACGTTGGTGCTGGACCTGGCTGCGGGATGGTCGGAGTCTTGCCTCCAGGGGCCTGTGGATTGGCGGAGACGGCCAGGATCGTGGCCTACCTAGCCGGCGAGTCTGCAGGTCAGTGCGGATCTTGCGTGTCCGGGCTCCCGCGACTGGCTGCCGCATTGGGAGATCTTGCTCGTGGCCGGATGCGGCGTCGCGGCGTGAGGAAAACAGCGTCCATCGCCGACGAGATCTTTGGAAGTGGTGCCTGTGGGCACCCTGATGCTGTGGTCCGGTTGGTGCGTTCGGCTCTGGACGTATTCGCCGGTGACGTCGAGGCTCATCTGGATGGCGGACCGTGCGCCGGTGCCGAACTGGCTCCTGTCTTCATGGTGCCCGGCCCGAGGCGCATCGATAGTTCCGGAGGTGGATGGAAGTGAGTGCGACCATTCGCATCGACCCCACGCGTTGTCGGGGTCATGCCATCTGCGCCGTCTTCTTCTCGTCAGGGATCGAACTCGATCAGTGGGGCTACGGAAAGATCATTGACGTGGAGCTGCAAGATGAGCGGGCACTGAAGCGGGCACGCCGGGCTGCCAATGCATGCCCGAACGGCGCACTGGTGGTGGAGGAAGCCCTGGCCTAGGGGCGTGTCTCACCAGAACATCGCCTGACGTCGCCCGAGATGCCAAATTCAGGCCTGTACCCCTAACGTCGGCCTAGGTCAGCGGGCACCGATGTAGTGCATGAGTTCGTTCCGATCACGCTCGAGTTCGTCGATCCTGGTCTTCACGACGTCGCCGATCGAGATGATCCCGCAGAGCCGGTCGTCCACCACCACGGGTACGTGACGGATGTGACGGTCGGTCATCAGTTCCATCACCGACTGCACGGTGTCTTCGGGCGTACAGGTGATGACCTGGGTGGACATCACTGATTCAACTACTTGGTCGAACAGGTCGCCCCGCACACCGCTCAATCGATGCACGATGTCTCGCTCCGACACGATTCCGTCGACCGATCCGTCGCCTGGAGAGACGACGAGTGCGCCGACGCGATGGCGGACCAACTCGGTAACTACGACGGTCAGAGGCGTGGACCGTGGAACGGTAGCCACGACCGAGCCCTTGGCTTCAAGGATTGATGCGACGAGCATGCTGCCTCCCTCGAGTGCGCAACTGCACCGTGCCAGCATCTTTCCACTTACGACGTCGAAAGGGAACCCCTGTCGAAGGTCCCCTTTCATCTCAAGGGTCGACGGTGGTCGAGCAGGTCATCTGAATGGTCGACGGTGGTCGAGCAGGGTGACCTCGATGCGAGCGTGAGGTGCGAGAGGTTGAAACGTGAAGTGCGAGAGGATGGATAGTTGAGTGGAAGGCCGGTGTGGTTTAGCGTCCGATGTCCAACAGGTCCCGCTCGTCGGTCAACGTCAGCCGTCGCGGGAAACAGACCAGAGTGGAGAGCGCATGAAGCGTCAGGGAAGGTTCCAGTCGGCACTACGCATCGGAGCTGTGGCTGCCGTCCTGGCAACCGGGGTGGTTGCTGCCGGCTGCGGTTCGAGTAGTTCGAGCAGTGCGACGAGCAACAAGGATGTCCTCACCTGGGCCGAAGCTCCCCAGACCCCGCCGAACTTTATCTTCCCGTTCACCAGCTTGGCGTTCTTCTCGGTGTCCAACACCTCCCAATTCCAATACCTGATGTACCGGCCGCTCTACTGGTTCGGCCGAGGTGCCGGACTCAGTCTGAACACGCAGTTGTCGATCGCTCAAGCACCTCAGTACTCATCCGATGGCACGAGTGTGACGATTACGCTGAACAACTACACGTGGTCGAACGGCACCCCGGTGACGACCCAGAACGTGATGTTCTGGATGAACATGCTGCATGCCCAGAAGGAGAATTGGGCCGGCTATGCGGCGGGCACCATCCCCGACGACATCACGTCGATCGATGTGACCAGTCCGACCCAGATGACCTTCCACATGAATGCGGCGGTCAATCAGGACTGGTTCACCTACAACGAATTGAGCCAGATCACGCCCATGCCCGATGCGTGGGACATCACCACGACCGGCGGTGCGCCGAACTCTGGTGGGTGCGCCAAGGCGGCGTTCGGCACAGCCGATTCGGCGTGCACGTCCACCTACACCTACCTGTCCAAGGAGGCCGGTTACGACCCGTCTAATCCCAAGGCAGCCAACAACTCCTTGTCGACGTATGCGACAAATCCGTTGTGGGGCGTGGTCGACGGCCCCTGGAAGCTGACGCATTTCGATGCTTCCGGCAACGTGACTTTCACCGCCAACTCAAGCTACTCAGGGCCGATCAAGCCAACGGTGAAGACCTTCAAGGAAGTGCCGTTCACCTCGGACTCCGCTGAGTTCAACGCACTGGTGAACGGCAGCATCGACGTCGGGTATCTCCCTGTAAGTGATGTGACGTCAGGTACGTCCAACGCCCTCAAGGCTGGACCGAACAATCCACGGTTGACGAATTACACACTCGACCCCCTCTACACCTGGTCGATCAACTACTTCCCGTACAACTTCAACTCGACGGGTGATGACGGCAACGCCGGGAAAATCTTCAGTCAGCTCTACTTCCGCCAGGCCATGCAGTACCTGGTCGATCAGCCGCTCTACAACCAGAAGATCAACAAGGGCTACGGCGTCGGCACCTACGGGCCGGTCCCGGTCACCCCAGCCAACTCCTTTGCTTCGACGGTGGAGAAGAACAATCCCTACCCCTACAGCCCATCCAAGGCCACAAATCTGCTGAAGGACCACGGCTGGAACGTGGTGCCCAACGGCACGACCACCTGCGTCTCGCCGGGCACAGCGTCCAATCAATGTGGTGCCGGCATCCCCGCTGGCGCCAAGCTGGCGTTCAATCTCGAGTATGCCAGCGGCGGAGATGCGCTCACTCAGCTGATGACTGCAGAGAAGTCGTCGTGGGCGTCGGCCGGCATCAACATCACGTTGTCGCAGGCCTCGTTCAACACCGTGCTGAGCAACGCCACTCCATGCTCAGGGGGGTCCGGCTGCTCGTGGGAGCTCGAGAACTGGGGAGCCGGGTGGATCTTCTCGCCGGACTACTACCCCTCGGGAGAGCCCATCTTCCAGACCGGTGCTGGGTCCAACTCGGGCAGTTACTCCGACCCGACGAACGACGCCAACATCACGGCCACCATCACCTCGCAAACGCCCCTCACGCAGTACGAGAACTACCTCGCTGAGCAACTGCCGGGCATCTGGCAGCCCAACGCCGTGACGTCGCTCACCGAAGTGGTGAAGGGCCTCAAGGGTGTCATTCCTCAGAATCCGTTGTGGACGATCAACCCCGAGGAGTGGCGATTCTGAGCGCATCAGTCGCTGCATCCTGTCCTGTAGCGCCGACCCCGGGGTTGCCCCGGGGTCGGTCGGCATTGTGGCCGCCTGTCGACGCAGGGCGAGGATAGCGATGCTCGGGCATACGCGATGACCGGCTACATCCTTCGCCGGTGCGGCCAGGCTCTCGTCGTCATCCTTGGGGTGATCCTGTTCACCTTCGTGCTGGCCCGCTTGGTGCCAGGAGGCGAAGCTCGGGCGGTATTAGGTCCGAAGGCAACGCCCCATACGATCGCCTTGTTCAATCGGCGCAACGGGCTCGACCTGCCGATCTTGGTGCAGTTCTGGCACTACGTCGTCGGAATCTTCGCCCATTTCGATCTTGGGTACTCCTACAAGTACAACCAGGGAGTCAGCGATGTCATCTTCCAGCGACTTCCCAAGACGCTCACGCTGGTGACCGCGTCGGTGGTCTTGGCCCTGGTGATCGCCGTTCCTCTCGGGATCCTGCAGGTGGTGCGTCGCAACCGGCCGATCGACTACGCCATCACCGGGACGTCGTTCTTCTTCTATGCCATGCCCGATTTCCTGGTCGGAACTCTGCTGATCATCTGGTTCAGCTTCGACCTCAAGATCTTTCCGGTCTCTCCGCCCACCGATGCATCGGCATGGGCGGTGTTCACCGATCCGTGGGCGTTCGTGCTCCCCATCGCGACCCTGTGCGTGACATCGATCGCCTCCTTCAGCCGCTATATGCGCTCGTCGATGATGGAACAACTCACCCAGGACTACGTACGCACAGCAAAGGCGAAGGGGGCATCGAGTCGCCGGGTCCTCTACGGGCATGCTCTGAGAAACGCGCTGATTCCCCTGATCACCCTGTTGGGTCTCTCGCTCCCGGCCATCGTGTCTGGGGCGCTCATCGTCGAGAATGTCTTCAACTATCCGGGCATGGGACTCCTCACCGTGCAGTCGGCGTTCAACGTCGACATTCCTGTCGTACTCGGGACGACGCTGGTCATCACCATCGCCACGGTGTTCGGGTCACTCCTCGCTGACGTCCTCTACGCCGTGGCCGACCCCCGGATCCGGCTCGAGGGAGGCTGACATGTCCAACGACGAGTTCGACCCGATGTTTGGAGACGTGGAGCGCGTCACCCCCTTGCCGATTGGTGTGGGGGAGACCATGACTCCTGGATTCGATCAGGCGGGAGACGGCCCACATCCACTCGGCCACGACCTTGACGGAGGAGTTGCCAACACGTCCGGTGGCGCCTGGCGCCAAATCGGACGGGTCTTTGTGGAGAACAAGCTGGCCGTCGTCAGTCTTGCCGCGATCGCCTTCTTCCTCCTGTTCTGCTTCGTCGGTCCCCATCTGTATGTGACCAACCAGACGAACACGCAGTTGGCGCTGCAGGACTCGGTGCAGAACGCCGCACCGGGTAATGGGCACCCGTTGGGCACGGACCCATCTGGGTTCGACATCCTGGGTCGTCTGATGTTCGGTGGGCAGGCGTCGCTCATCGTTGGTCTGGCCTCTGCCCTGGTGGCCACCGTGGTCGGCACGCTGTATGGCGCTGTCTCGGGGTTCGCCGGAGGCTGGTTGGACTCGTTCCTGATGCGGATCGTCGACGTCTTGTTGTCCGTGCCCGTCCTCTTCTTGCTGATCGCCCTGGTCACCATTTACCACCAGAGCGAGGTCTTGTTGATCGTCGTGATCGCCTTTGTGAGTTGGCTGATACCAGCTCGGTTGATACGCGGTGAGACCCTCACCCTGCGAACACGTGAATATGTGCAGGCCGTGCGGGTGATGGGTGGGAGTGGGTCTCGGATCGTCAACCGACACATCATCCCCAATACGGTGGGGACCATCGTGGTGTTCGCCACCTTCCAGGTGGCCGATTCCATCCTTCTGCTCGCTGCCCTGGGTTTCTTGGGGCTTGGAGTACCGGCGCCTCAGACCGATTGGGGCACCATGCTCTCGACGGGTGTGGCGTCTGCGGGAAATGGCTACTGGTGGCAGATCTATCCGGTAGGGATCTGCATCGTGCTCGTGGTGGTCGCTTTCAACTATGTGGGCGACGCCCTCCGAGACGCACTTGAGGTTCGACTCCAGCAGCGGTGATGCAGGTGCTGGGACCGACTACCGGCCAGTTCGCCGGTTCAAGGATGGTCTGGAGTTCATCCGGCTGCACTGCATCGATAAGAACTCTCAGAGCTGCGTCGTCCGCCCCGACGGCGTCAGCGTGACGGGTGTCTGCAGGGGGAAGTGGCAGGCCGCTTGATGCCCGTTACCAAACTCGAGCACGGGAGGGGCCTCGACTGAGCAGACCGCCTGAGATTCAGGGCACCGGGTGGAGAAGCGGCAACCGCTGGGTGGGTTGATTGCTGAAGGGAGTTCGCCAGAGATGAGGGAGCCTCGACGTGGCGTTCCAAGCCCGGCCCCGTCCGTGGTTGGCACGGCGTCGAGCAGGCCGCGGGTGTAGGGGTGGGCCGGCCGCTCGTAGATGGTCGATGCAGGTCCGGTCTCTACGAGCTGACCCAGGTACATCACCCCGATGGCATCAGCCATGTAGCGGACGACTGCCAGATCGTGGGAAACCAGGACGTAGGTGAGCCCGAGTCGCGACTGCAGGTCCTTCATGAGGTTGAGGATCTGGGCCTGGATAGAGACATCGAGGGCGGACACCGGTTCGTCGGCGACGATGAGTTTGGGGTCGAGAGCCAAGGCCCGAGCCAGGCCGATACGTTGACGTTGCCCACCCGAGAACTCGTGGGGATAGCGAGAGGCGGCATCTCTGGCCAGGCCGACCGCTCCGAGCAACTCACCGACGCGGTCCATTTGATCGGCCGCCGATCCCACTCGATGGACCTTCAGCGGTTCTCGCACGATGGTGCCCACCCGCATACGTGGGTCGAGGGACGCGTAGGGGTCTTGGAACATGAGTTGCAGGTCCCGCCGGCGGCGGTGCAGGGCACTGCGACTCAGCGTCGAGAGGTCATCTCCCTCGAATCGGACGGTCCCGCTGTCCGCTCTCTCCAGGCCCACGATGAGTCGCCCAACAGTTGTTTTGCCGCAACCGGACTCACCTACGAGGCCATAGGTCTGTCCACGCCCGATGGTCAGGCTGACGCCGGAGACGGCCTTGACGGTGCCGATGCGCCGGCGAACGATGCCACCGCTCAGTACTGGGAACTCTTTGACGAGGTGCTCGACGACAAGCAGGGGTTCGGTTTGTGGGCCCCGTTCGCCAGAAGTGTCTGGCGCGGCGTCGGCCATGACGTCGGCCATGACGTCGGCAGAGGTGTCGGCAGCGGTGATGGCAGTGGCATTAGGTACACGGGAGAGATCGACGGGAGAGGCGTTGAGGCGGGCAGTCGATGCACCCTGATCTCCGTGGTCGACAGGATGGAAGCAGGCGAACCTATGTGGCACCCCGCCCGGATCGGTCTCGGTGGTGACCTGAGGGGCGGTCGTCCGGCAGGTCTCGGTTGCGTAGCGACAACGAGGCGCAAAACGGCACCCCACGATCGTGGTTGAGAGGTCGGGAGGTAGGCCGGGGATGGTGAGGAGTCGATCCGTCTGTTGTTGATCGAGGCGGGGAACCGAAGCCAAGAGTGCCTCGGTGTAGGGGTGACGGATCCGGGTGAAGAGGTCGACCGTCTGCGCCTCTTCGGCCACAGTGCCCGCATACATGACGACAACTCGGTCAGTCCGTTCGGCGATCACCCCCATGTCATGGGTGATCAACACAACGGCCATGGACAGGCGGGAACGCAGGTCGTCGAGCAGATCGAGAATCTGCGCCTGGATGGTGACATCGAGTGCGGTTGTGGGCTCGTCGGCGATGAGGACCTTGGGCTCGCATGCAAGCGCCATGGCGATCATCACCCGCTGGCGAAGACCGCCCGAGAGTTCATGGGGGTAGCGATCGAGTCGTTCTTCGGGTTGGGGCAGTTCCACCTGACGGAGCACCTCGAGAGCCCGTCGCCGGGCTTCGTCCTTCGACACACCCCGATGGAGGCGAACTCCCTCGGCGATCTGGCGGCCGATGGTCATCGTCGGATTGAGCGCCGTCATCGGGTCCTGGGGGATGAGGGCGACTTCGTTGCCCCGGATCTGGCGCATGCCTGCATCGTCGATCTTGGCGAGATCTTGCCCGAGAAGGGTGATCGATCCACCGGCGATGGCCGCGTTGTCGGGGAGCAGGCGCATGATGGAGAGCCCGGTCGTCGTCTTACCGCAGCCGGATTCGCCGACGATGCCGACGCACTCACCTTCTTCTAGAGCGAACGAGACGCCGTCGACGGCAACCACCGGCCCTGAGCGTGTCCTGAATTCGGTCCGCAGATCGTGGAGTTCAAGGACCGGGGGCATCAGGAAAGTGTAGCGATCCCCCTTGACCTGATTGAGGTAGTCGCCGTTGGCATGGTTGAGGTTGTGTGAGTTCGTTCGGCACCGATCACCGTGGTGCTGCCGATAGTGTTAGATCACCAATGGGTCCATGGCGGCCCCGTCCCGAGGAGCACCATGTCGACCTCTGCACCCACCACCCGAAGCGAGCTCTACATCGATGGAGCGTGGATTCCCTCCACGGGAACCGGCGTCATCGAGGTCATCGACTCGACGACCGAGGCCGTGATGGGAACGATCCCCGAGGGAACCGTCGAAGATGTGGAACGTGCGGTGGCGGCAGCATCGGCGGCGTTTCCGGCCTGGTCGACTACTCCTCTCGAGGAGCGCACCGCCCTTCTGACCAAAGTGGCCGAAGGCCTGGGTGCCCGCATGGACGATCTCGCCGATCTGATCACCCATGAGGTCGGGATGCCCCGGATGCTCTCCCAACTTGTGCAGGTCGGACTTCCCTTCAACTCGTTCGCCACCGCAGCGCAGGTAGCGGCCGACTTCGAGTGGGAGCGAGAGGTCGGGAACTCACTGGTGGTTCGTGAGCCCGTAGGCGTTGTTGGCGCTATCACGCCGTGGAACTATCCCCTGCATCAGATTGCCGCCAAGGTGGCTCCGGCCCTGGCCGCTGGGTGCACCGTGGTGCTCAAGCCATCAGAGGTGGCACCGCTCAATGCATTCGTCTTGGCCGACGTCATGGCCGAGGCCGGTGTGCCGGCAGGTGTCTTCAACCTGGTCACCGGATTCGGTCCGGTTGTCGGTGAGGCGCTCGCTGCCCATCCCGACGTTGACATGATCTCCTTCACGGGCTCGACCCGCGCCGGCAAGCGCGTTACCGAAGTTGCTGCGGGAACGGTCAAGCGAGTGGCGCTCGAACTGGGTGGGAAGTCGGCAAACGTGCTGCTGGCCGACGCAGATCTTGCCGTGGCGGTGCCTGACGGCGTGGGCAAGTGCTTCCTTAACTCTGGGCAGACGTGCAGCGCGCTCACCCGCATGCTGGTTCCGCGCGACCGTCTCGCCGAGGCCGAAGAGTTGGCGCGGACTGCCGCTGAGACCTTCGTGCCCGGGGACCCTTTCGATCCGGCCACCCGCCTTGGCCCGCTTGTCTCTGGCGCGCAGCGCGATCGGGTCCGCTCCTACATTGACAAGGGTGTGGCCGAGGGTGCCGTGCTGGTCACGGGTGGCGCCGAGGCGCCCGACGGGCTTGACGCAGGGTTCTTCGTCCGCCCCACGGTGTTCTCCGGTGTCACCCGGGACATGACGATCGCTCGTGAGGAGATCTTCGGCCCTGTATTGGTCCTCATGCCCTACGACACCGAGGACGAGGCCGTGGAGATCGCCAACGACACCGAGTATGGACTGGCCGGTGGTGTGTGGTCTGGCGATGCCGACCATGCCAAGGCAGTCGCTCGGCGCTTGCGGACGGGTCAGGTCGAGGTCAACGGAGGCAACTTCAATCCGATGGCCCCGTTCGGTGGCTATAAGCAGTCAGGCAACGGTCGCGAGTTCGGTGACTACGGTCTTGACGAGTTCCTCGAGACCAAGGCCATGCAGCTCTAGGCCTGACTGCTCTGGACCCAGACCCCAGACCCCAGGCCCCAGGCTCCAGGCCCCAGACCCCTGGACCCAGACGCAGGACCCAGACGCACGACCCCAGGGGTCATTGGTCCTGAGGTTCCTGGGCTGAGGTGGCTTCGACTACAAGCCGAACTGATCGTCGATGAGACCGAGATAGATCCTTGCTGCATCGGTGTAGGTCTTCTCGCCGATGAAGACATGCTGGGTGCCGGTGTAGAGGTCTCGGAAAGCTCGCTCGAGCCGCGATCCCTGACGGATGGCCGATGTGCCAGCCGCCAAGTGTGCCCACTGGACTATCTCTCGGCTGGCATCCGTTGCGTAGGTGGCGGCAACACGCATGTCGGCTCGACGGGTGGGGGTCAGTTCTTGCCCGCTTGCCACCGCGGCTTCGACGTCGGCGAACGTGTCCACGACCAACAGCCGCGCCGCCTTCCACATGGCGGTGTGGTGAGCCAGGTCCCTCTGGAACGTGGTGCGGTTGGCGATCGAACCGTCATCCCCCATGCGCACCTTCGTGACAGCCAGGTCCTGGACGTCATCGAGCATGCTCTTGGCCACTCCGAGCGCCCACGATGCATGGCCAGCAGCCGTCACCGGCATGAGACCCATGCGAAAGACGGCCGAATCCCCTCGGTGTGGATCTCGGCTGAAGAGCTCAAAGGTTCGCGTCTCAGGAACGAACACATCAGTGACGTTGTAGTCGTAGCTGCCCGTGCCCTTCAGACCCTGCACGTGCCAGCCGTCGGTGAAGACGACCTCGTCGCGAGGGACGACGGCCACCAGGAGCGGAGGCATCCCGTCGGCATCGACGACCATCTCGCCGTTCTCCATGGGGAGGAAACCGGCGGCGACATAGTGGGCGTGACCGGTGCCCGATCCAAAGTTCCACGCCCCGGTCAGTCGATAACCGCCCTCGACCCGTTCCCCTGCGCCATTCGGGAAGAACTGTCCGCCGACGGTGACGTCGTTACCGTGTTCCGTGAATACTTCTGCGAACCCTTCATCGGGAAGGTAGGCGGCACATGCGGCAGCCGACGGTAGGTTGGCAATGCCGATCCATCCGAGCGAGCCGTCCTGCCACGCAAGCTCGATCCAGGTATCGATCATTTCAGTGAAGGAAGGCTCGTCGCCACCGGCTGCCGACGGGTTGGCCCACTGCATCAGACCTGAGGCCCACAGGGACGACACGGCACGGTCGGTTAGCGTGCGAGCTTCTTCGCAGGCGGGCGCTTCGACGGCTGTCATGTCTCGAAGTGTTCGGGCTCGCTCTGGCCCGGTCATCGTGCTGGTCACATCAATCCGATCTGCTCGAGCAGGCCGACCTGCAGGCCGGCGGTGAACCCTCCGTCGACCACGAGGGAATGGCCGGTGATGAATGAAGCGTCGTCCGATGCCAAGAAGGCTGCCGCCGCTGCGATCTCCTCAGGCCGACCGAATCGGCCGAGCAGGTGGGCATCACGCATGGCGTCTCGGTAGCATTCGAGTCCTGGGGCGGCGACGATGTCACGAAGCAGCGGGGTATCGATGCCCCCGGGACAGATGCAGTTCACACGGATGCCCTTGCGGCCGTAGTCGATGGCCATCGACTTGGTCAGCGTGACCACACCGCCTTTGGAGGCGTTGTAGGCACTGCCTCCCTCGGTTCCTTCGAGGCCCTCAATGGAAGAGATGTTGACGATGGAGCCACGTCCTGCCGCAAGCATGTGGATGGCGGCATGCTTATCCACCAGGTAGGTGCCCTTCATGTTGATGTCGACCACTCGGTCCCACTCATCTTGTTCGAGCAGGTGCACGGGACCCCCGCCGGCAACGCCCGCCGCATGCACGACAGCATCGAGACGTCCATGAGTGCCCACCACGTCGGCAAACGCCGCTTCGATGGCCGCCTCGTCTCGGACATCCACCACGTAATCCACGCCATCGGCGATGTCGACGGTGGCAACAATGGCCCCCTCGGCGGCCAATCGGACAGCGCAGGCGGCGCCGATCCCTGACGCACCTCCCGTCACGACAGCCACGGTTCCGACCAGTCGATCCATGTGCAGTTCCCCCAATCGTGTGCCCGTGCGCCGGGCGCGGTGTTCCGAGCCGAACTGTAGCGACAGTGGGCGCCAGGATCAGTCCGTTGCCGGCAAGGCCGTGAGCAGGTGGTGACTCAGGTCCCCAACCAGGTCAATGAGGTAGCGGCGTTCGGCAAACCGCCAGGTGCCGTGAACACGGACGAAGCGATCGTGGTAGCGACCGGCCAAGATCGGCTGGAGCGGAAGGCCAGGTACAGCTTGGAGCACGGTCCAGTACGAGCGCGTGGTTGCTGTTCCGGCCTCGTCATCCGCCTCCAGGATCACGTTGGTGGTCACGTGCTTGGTGCCCGGAGTGCCATCGGCATAGCGCCGGGTAGTAGCGGTAAACATGGCAGTCAGGCCGCGTTCCCCGGTGACGGTGGGCCCACCAGCGGCACCGACCTCGGCATCGGCAAGCAGGTCGGCTACGCCGTCGAAGTCGCCGAGGTCGATGCACTCGGCGTAACGAAACAACAAGTTGTGAATCTGGGTTGATGTGTCAGACACGGGCACTGCTCCTTGTGATGACGAGGTCCCTCGGCCAGATCCATGCACGCGGGCTGTTCAACCCAGACTGCGTCAACCCAGACTGCGTCAACCCAGACTGCGTGACATGAGTCTGTGTCGCTGCGGGCGGCAACTCGTCAGGCCATCCGTACGTCGTTTTGATCCCAGTAGGCGTGGACGGAAGCGAACAGACCGTCTTCGGCAACTTCGAACACCTCGATGCCGCTGATGGTCATCGTTGAGTCACCCATGACAACGGCGATCTCGAAGTTGATGGCCACTGTCGATGCGCAGGTGTGGATGGCCGACGCATGGAACTCCCAGCTGTCACTGGCGGCAATGCCGTTGGCGAAGAACTCTGCGATGGCAGGTCGGCCAAGGGCTGCAGGCTGGTCTGCGGGGTCGGCTTGCACGGCGTCTTCGGCGAAGAGCGCAGCAATACCTTGCGCATCGCGTGCATTGATGGCGTTGACGTAGGTGGCGATGAGCGCACGGAGCTCGTCGGGAGTCAGCATCGTGAACCTCCTGGTTGACCGGGTTGCTGGCGGATGAGGGGCGTGGGTTGTCGGCGGTCAGGCTCCGGTGGCGTGTACGCCACCGTCGACGTGGAGGATCTCCCCGGTGGTCATGGGCAGGAGATCGGAGAACAATGCCACGCACGCCCGAGCCACCACGTCCGAGTCCAGGACGTCCCATCCCAATGGTGCGCGCTCGGACCAGGTGTCCTCGAACGCGCTGAACCCAGGAATCGACTTTGCCGCCATAGTCTTGACCGGCCCGGCGGCCACCAAGTTCACCCGAATCCGCTCTGGCCCGAGTTCCTTGGCCAAGTAGCGCGACAGTGACTCCAAGGTGGCCTTAGACACGCCCATCCAGTCGTACATGGGCCAAGCGACCGTGGCATCGAAGTCGAGTCCGACCACCGATGCACCGGGCCGACCGTTTGTACCTGCAGCGGCCAGCATCGGCCGGAATGCTTCGACGAGGGCTTTGAGGGAGTAGGCCGAGATGTGAAGGGCAGTCTGGACCTGGTCCCAGTCCGCTTGGAACATGCCTCCGCCCAAGCACTCGGGTGGGGCGTAGCCGATCGCATGGAGGAGACCGTCCAGGCGATCCCACCGTTCGGCCAACTGGGCTCCGGCGGCAGCTACCTGCTCGGGCTGGGTGACGTCGATCTCCAAAACGTCTGCTTCCACGGGAAGCTTTCTGGCCGTTCGCCGGGTGAGCGACAAGGCTCTGCCTGCTCCGCTCAGCACCACCTCCGCACCCTCGGCCTGGGCGTTCCGGGCTACCGCAAAGGCCAGTGAGGCATCCGTCAACACTCCGGTCACCAAGATGCGCTTGCCTTCAAGTAGTCCCATGAAGGGAAAGGGTACCCGGGGTGCAAACGGTCGGTGCCGACCCTGCAAGGACTGGCGGTCGCCCCCAGCAGGGCGCTCGGAGCGACGACAACTAGGGTGACTGCATGCGAATCGGGATTCTGGGTGGCACGGGACCTGCGGGCCGCGGTCTCGCGGTACGCGTGGCCGCGGCTGGCGAACGTGTCGTGCTTGGGTCGAGGGATGCCGATCGGGCCGCCGGGGTAGCGCACGATGTCGTGGCGTCCTGGCCCGATCGAGACCTGGACATCACCGGCACTGCCAACGAAGGCTGCGCTGAGTGTGACCTGGTTGTGGTGGCCACCCCGTGGGACGGAGCCGTGGCCACGGTTCGCCCGTTGGCTGATGCTCTGGCCGGCAAGGTAGTGGTGTCAATGGCCAACGCTCTGGCGAAAGAAGGTCGGGAGTTCTTGGGCCTGGTGCCACCTCGTGGTTCAGTGGCGGCCATGGTGCAGGCCGCCCTGCCTCGTTCGCTGGTGTCGGCGGCGTTCCATCATCTTCCCGCAGCCGACATGGAGAAACTCGATCTCCCGATGGCGGCCGACGTGCTGGTGTGCTCGGATCACCCCGAAGCGTCCAAGGCCACGGTCTCCCTCGTTGACACGATCGCTGGTCTTCGGGGCATTGACGCCGGGAGTTTGACCCAGGCGTCTGCCATCGAAGCCTTCACAGCGGTGCTCATCACCGTGAATATTCGGCACAAGGTGCACGCAGCCGTGCAGCTATCGGGATTCGATCCGTCGTGAACGTCGTGCGTGTCGCTGCGCCAACAGGTCAATCATGACCATGCGCCTCTATGACACCGCCCGAGCCGAGATCGTTGCGTTCGAACCTGGAGAGTTGGTGACTCTCTATTCCTGTGGCATTACGCCCTACGACGCTGCACATCTCGGGCACGCACAGGTCTACTTGACCTTCGACATCCTCCAACGGCGTCTGCGCGACCTCGGCCATGACACTCGTTGTGTCCGCAATGTCACCGACGTCGACGACGACATCCTGCGCAAGGCGCGCGAGCGTGGGGTGCACTACCTCGACCTGGCCGCCGAGGAGATCGCCCGGTTCGACAGGGACATGGCGGCGCTCGGTCTACTTCCGGCCTATTCGGAACCCCGAGCCACCTCGGCAATCCCCGAGATCCTCACCTTGATAGGTGCCGTGTTGGAATCAGGTCACGCCTACCAGTCGGGCGGGGCCGTCTACTTCGATGTCACGACCTTCCCTGATTTCGGGAAGGTCAGTCATTTCGACCGCGACACCATGCTCGCCATGGCGGCCGAGCATGGGGGTAATCCCGGCGATCCGAACAAACGGAACCCGCTTGACTTCGTGCTCTGGCAACCTTCCCTCCCCGATGAGCCGGCATGGGAATCCCGCTGGGGTCCTGGCCGACCGGGCTGGCACATCGAGTGTTCGGCGCTCGCCCTGCGAGATCTTGGCAAGACGGTCGACGTCCACGGCGGTGGCAGGGACCTGGTGTTTCCTCATCACGAGTGCGAGACCGCTCAGTCTGAGTCGGCCACTGGTGCCCCGTTCGTCCGCCACTGGCTGCACATCGGCCTCGTCGGTCTGGACGGCACCAAGATGTCCAAGTCGTTGGGCAACCTCGTCTTCGTGGGTGACCTCCTTCCTGTCCACGAGCCAATGGTCGTGCGGTTGGCCCTTCTTTCCCATCACTACCGTCACGACTGGCAGTGGTCGGCATCCGACCTCGACGATGCCACGTCTCGCCTGGAGGCGTGGCGGAGGGCACAATCAGCCGTCGGTGAGGGGCCGGACACGGCCAACGCAGGATCCGACCGTGGCCTGGAGGCTGTCCGCTCTTTCCTCGATGACGACTTGGACACCCCGGGTGCCTTGGTCGCTCTTGATGAGGTTGCCTCAGCCGGGAGATCCGTAGCCCAAGGGGCTGCCTTGCTGGGCATTACCCTGTAGGCACTGCAGCAGTCCGGCCGGTCCTCCGGTCAGTCCAAACACGACCTCAGCGTGCTGGCACATGGTGCTACTACGCCTCCAGAAAGGCACCTCTCATGGCAGCGGTCTCCGTCCGGCTTCCCGATGGCACGACCAAAGAACTTGAGCCCGGAACGACGGCCCTCGGCCTCGCTCAGGCAATCGGGCCTCGCCTTGCCAAGGCTGCAGTGGCTGCGACGGTGGATGGACATCCCGTCGATCTGGCCACCGAATTGGCTGAGGGGAACGAGGTGTCCGTGGTCACAGCAGCCACGCCCGAGGGCCGGGAGGTCTTGCGCCACTCCACCGCCCACGTGCTCGCTCAGGCTGTCCTGCGGCTGTGGCCAGGCGCGCACTTTGCCATCGGCCCAGTGATCGAAGACGGGTTCTACTACGACTTCGAACTCCCCAATGGGGAACGGTTCAGCGACGATGACCTCGAGCGCATCACCGCCGAGATGCGCACCATTATGGGCGAGGATCAGCCTTTCGTCCGCAGTGAGCACACGTTTGCCGAGGGTTTGGAACTGTTCGCCGATCAGCCGTTCAAGCGCGAGATCATCGAGGCCGTCGGGGCTGGCGGTGAAGGAGTCGATGCTCTGTCCGAAGGCGCGTCACCAACGTCGGTATCGACCTACTGGAATGCTCCCGGCTTCACGGACCTGTGTCGTGGGCCTCACGTGCCGTCGACCGGTCGTCTCGGCCATTTCGCCCTGATGCGGGTGGCCGGTGCGTACTGGCGGGGTGACGAGAAGCGCCAGCAGCTCCAGCGGATCTACGGGACGGCTTGGGAGTCCGACCAAGCGTTGGCGGAACACCTCACCCGCCTGGAAGAGGCGGAGAAGCGAGATCACCGCAAACTCGGCGCTGAGCTCGATCTTTTCTCGTTTCCCGAGGAGCTCGGTTCGGGATTGGCCGTGTTCCACCCGCGCGGAGGCACCATCCGCCGCCTGATGGAGGACTACTCGCGCCAGCGGCACGCCGAGGCGGGGTATGAGTTCGTGAATACCCCTCACATCACGAAGTCCAACCTCTTTGAGACCTCTGGACATCTCGATTGGTTCGCCGACGGGATGTATCCGCCGATGGAACTCGACGGCGGTCAGGAGTACTACCTCAAGCCGATGAACTGTCCGTTCCACATCTTGATCATCAAGAGCAGGCAGCGCTCCTATCGGGAGTTCCCGATCCGGCTCTTCGAGTTCGGGACGGTCTACCGCTACGAGAAGTCGGGTGTGGTCCACGGTCTGACTCGAGTTCGGGGCATGACTCAAGATGACGCCCACATCTTCTGCACCCGTGAGCAGATGGCTGACGAGTTGCACAGCACGTTGACCTTTGTGCTGTCGGTGCTTCGTGACTACGGCCTCGAGGACTTCTACCTCGAGCTCTCCACCCGGCCTGATGGCAAAGCTGTGGGAAGCGACGAAGAGTGGGCCGAGGCCACCGAGACCTTGCGGTCCACCGCTCTGGCCATGGATCTCGACCTGGTCATGGATGAGGGAGGCGGCGCCTTCTACGGACCGAAGATCTCGGTCCAGGCCAAAGATGCCATCGGTCGGACCCATCAGATGTCGACCATCCAGTTGGACTTCCAACTGCCGCAGCGCTTCGACATGGAATACATCGGTGCCGACAACTCTCGCCACCGCCCGATCATGATCCATCGCGCACTGTTCGGCACCGTGGAGAGGTTCTTCGCCATCCTGCTCGAGCACTACGCCGGGGCACTTCCCACCTGGCTCGCCCCGGAACAGGTCCGTGTCCTGGGCGTGAGGGACGACCATCAGGTCTATGTGGACCAGGTGGCCGAACGCCTTGGTGGCGCAGGGTTCCGGGTCTCGATGGAACCAGCCGATGAGCCACTCGGGGCGCGAATCCGACGCGCAAAACTTCTGAAGATCCCCTACATCTTGGTGGTGGGTGACGACGACGTCGCCGCTGGGACGGTTGGGGTCAATCGCCGAGGGAGCGAACGGCCGGTGCGGGGCGTTTCGGTCGACTCGTTCGTCGAGGCTCTGCACGCCGAGGTCGACGCTCGTGCGCTGCCCGAATCCCAGGACACTGTGGAGGCAGCGCCAGCGTGAGCCTCGAGCATCTGTGGGCGGGTTGGCGGAGCGCCTATGTGTCCGGGGCGAGTGCACCAGCCGCTGATGGCGCCACGGCGCCACCGACCGATGAAGCCGACGATGGAGCACCTTGCGTGTTCTGCCGGATCGTGGCGGCAGGAGGTCCCTCGATCGATACCGGTGTGTTGTGGGTGGGGGAGACCTCGATCGTGGTCTTGAACGCCTACCCCTACGCGAGCGGTCACCTGATGGCCTTGCCCCGCCGACACGTTGGATCTTTGGCCGACCTCGCCGAAGACGAAGCCCTCGAGGTGTGGCACGGACTGCGCCTCGGTGTGGCGGCGTTGGAAGCGGCCTACCACCCTGAGGGCATCAACCTCGGTGCCAATCTTGGCCAAGCCGCAGGTGCGGGCATCCCTCGACACCTGCATCTCCATGCCGTTCCGCGCTGGATGGGAGACACCAACTTCATGACGGCAGTGGCTGACACGAGGGTGCTTCCTGAAACTCTGGCTTCGAGTTGGGAGCGACTAGTGGCGGTCTGGCCAGACAATGAGAGTAGAAGATCCGTCTGACCAGGGAGTTCGTTGTGGCGACCGTGCGTGCTCGCAAGAGTTAGCAGTGGTACCCTGGAGCAACCTTTCTTAGGAGCATGCATGTTTGACGGGCGTTGGCGGGAGACGGTGGATCGGGGAACCGGTCCTGTCGGCATCCGGTTGCAGCGACTTGGTATCAGTGCGGATCTCCTGACGGCATCTGGGCTCGCGTTTGCCGGAGCTACCGCCGTCGCTGCGGCAACTGGTCACTTGCACCTCGCCCTGGTGCTCTTGGTCGTGACCGGACTGCACGACCTTCTCGATGGTCCGGTGGCCAAAGCCTCAGGAACTGCATCGGTTCGAGGGGCGTTCTTCGATTCGGTCAGCGACAGGGTCGCCGACGCACTGATCCTGGGCGGCATCGCCTGGTATCTGGCATCGACGCACCCCGGGCACCTGGTTCTCTTGCCGTTCGCCATTCTTGGCGTGACGACATTGATCTCGTATCAACGCGCCAAGGCGGAGTCACTGGGCATCCGGGCCAAGGGTGGCCTGATGGAGCGAGCGGAGCGCATCATCCTCTTGGCTATCGGCCTGTTAGTCACTCCGTTGCTGGTTCCCGTGCTGTGGCTGCTGCTGATCCTCTCGACGGCTACCGCCATCGGACGCTTCGTAAAGGTGTGGGGCATGGCTGAGGCCCCTCCCGTCACCGTCGCCACCCGGCGTCATCGTCGTCAACGAGCTTCAACCCGAGCGGGGTCGGGCCGACCGTCGAGCGCGGCTCGGTGGCGAGCACGTCGCCAAGGCGAGTTGTCCAGTCGATCCGGGCGTGCCTGGCGAGCACGCCATGACCGTCAACCTCGGAGTGCACGTCAGCGCACGGTCCGGCGCAGCGCCTGATCCTGCAGGCTTCGAGACGACCGGGTAGGGACAACCCATGGACAAGGGCAGGGCGGTGTTCCGCACGTACACCACCTTGGCGCGCGGTCTATCTGCACTCCCTGAGCCTGTGGCCCAGGGAGTGGGCAATGCGGTTGGCGAGGCCCTTTTTCACCTTCGGCCTGCCTCTCGTGCCACGGTGGCCGCCAACCTGCAACGGGTCCTTGGGCCAGATGCCGACCCTGCAGACGTCGACCGCTGGGCTAAACGCGCATTTAAGGCCTACGCTCGGTACTGGGTAGACGGGGCCAGATTGCCGGGCTTGGCGACGGACAAGGTTGCCAAGCGTGTGCACATCGATGGTCTCGCCCACCTTGACGAGGGGCTGGCCGCCGGACGCGGGGTCATCTTGGCACTGCCGCATGTAGGGAGTTGGGAGTATGGGGGCGCATTCATGGCGACACGGGACGTGCGAATGACTGCGGTAGCCGAACGGGTGGAGCCCGTTGCTCTGTTCGACTACTTCGTCGAGCAGCGAGCGGCCATGGGGCTCACCATCGTCCCCCTCGATCCGTCGGCGGGCTCAACGCTGCTGGCCACATTGCGCGCAGGCGAACTGGTCGGACTCCTCTGTGACCGCGACATCGAGGGCAACGGCATCGAAGTGGAGTTCTTCGGCGAGGCCACGACCATGCCCGCCGGACCGGCAACATTGGCTCTGAGGACGGGGGCCACGTTGTTGACAGGCGCGGTCTACAGCGGGCCCGGGCGCTTTCACCACGGCGTCATCGAACCGCCCATCGATACGACTCGGACCGGAAGCGTCCGCCAAGATGTGGCTCGACTCACTCAAGAGGTCGCTGCGCGCCTCGAGCGCTTGATCGCACGGGCACCGGACCAGTGGCATGTCTTTCAGCCCCTGTGGCTCGCAGACCGCGAAGAGGCAACACCATGAGCGCTGAGGAACGCCGGCGCAGAGTGAGAAACAGAACCACCGATGCTGGCTCCGACTCCCAAGTCACATCGGCGAATGGAAACGCGGATGACTCTGCGACCCCGCGTGAGTCAGCGACCCCGTCGATTCCCGTGCCCGAGCTGGCACATGCGGGTGGAACGGAAATGAGGAGCGGACCGATAGCACCTGGTTCTCCCGAGGCAGAGGCGGCGTGGCAGCGGCGCAAGGGTGCTCTAGGCGCGGGAACGACCAGCACGGGAACGACCAGCACGAGAACCGTGAGTGCGGGATCCGGCAGTGCGGGATCCGTGAGTGCGGGATCCAATGGTTCTGCCAGCAACGGGGGCTTCCCGACGGCCAACGGGAGTAACGGTTCAGTCCGCAATGGACGCTATGGCGCACCGAACGCTCCGACCGTTGATGACCCGCATCCGGTGCACACAAACGGCAACAGCAATGGCAATGGCAATGGCAATGGAACTGGCACCTTGCTTGCTGGTCCCCACGACGGTGTGGAGGGCGGGCCGATCGATCTCACAAGTATGCGGGTCACAGGGTCGGCCTCACCAGCCCCAGTAGCGCCCGGTAGTGGTCAGCATCCTCGCTCAGAGCTCGTTGTCATGCTGTCGGCATCGGGCATCGTGCGATTTGTCAGCGACGGAGTGGAGCCGATTCTGGGTTTGGACGGGGCACAGGTCATCGGGCGTGACGTGTCCACGTTGGTTTCTCCCGAAGACGGCCCCTTGGTCGCCGCCGCCTTGCGAGACCTGCGCCAGGGGCGACGGACGGCAATATCGATGCGTTGCGGCGTCACTCACCGAAATGGCGAATCACTCGAGATGGAGTTGGTTGCGGAGCACCAACCCGATCACTTCGCCGGTGACATCATCGTCTCAGCGAACCGTGTGTCCGCCGACGTGGGGCTGGAAGCCCGTGTCCGGGAGATGGACAGGCGGAACTCCGCCCTCATCGAGGCCTTAGCCGACGGCCTTCTGGTGCTTGATGGCACGGGCCGTATCGTCCGGGTCAATAGGGCCTTCGAAGATCTCTTTGGCGTCGATCGAGCTGACCTTGTCTCTCGGGCCGTCGAACATGTCCTCCGAGCATCCGTAGCAGGAGGTGCGGAACTCCTGGATGAACAGGGCGACGCACTCGAAGTGGAGATGCACCCGGTCTTGACTGGCCTCTACGCCGGCCAGCGGGTGATCGCCGCGGAAGTCGGCTACCGGCAACCAGACACCCACATCAAATGGGTTCGGATCAACGTTCAGCCCGTGTTGAATCCCGCCGGCCGTCAGGCTGGCGCCGTGGCCACCTTCGCAGACGTGACGGCAAAACGCAGCGCAGAGTACGCACTGCGCCAAGAGCGTGAGTTTCTTCGCGTGCTTCTCGAAACCCTCGACGAGGGAATCATTGCCTGCGATGCGCAAGGCAGGAAGACCGTCTTCAACCCGTCGGCCCGTGATCTTCTCAATGTGCCCGACGATGTCGAGCCAATCGGCCGTGCTTCAGCGGACCCTTTGTGGCGCAGCCCTCAGGGCATGCCCATTTCCTCGGGGGAGGATCCGCTCATGCTCTCGCTGTCGGGTGAGAGGCTGCGCAATCATGAGTTTGTCCTGGCGGCACCTGACGGAAGTGATCGCTTCGTCCGGGTCAACGGCCAAGTGCTCGAGGATGAGTTCGGGTGGAAGCTGGGTGCGGTGATCGCCATGCACGACGTCACCGAAGAGCGTCGGTCCCGTGACGAACTACGCCATCTCGCATTCCATGATCAGCTGACCGGATTGGCCAACAGGCTGAAGCTTTATGAGTCCATGCGGGAAGCGATTGCCGAGCTTGGATCGAGGCCGGATCGCAGATTGCCCGCTCGGCGGGCTGACGCCGCACGAGTTGCATCCAGTAGCCACAAGGCTGCGCTCGCTGTTTTCCTCCTCGATCTCGATGGGTTCAAAGCGGTCAACGACAACCATGGTCACCGCATGGGCGACGAACTCCTCAAGGGAGTGGCTGATCGCCTGGTGGCCGCCGTCCGGCCCGAAGACACCGTTGCCCGGCTGTCAGGCGATGAGTTCGTCGTCATGTGCCGGATCGACGGTGGGGAAGCCGAGATGGAAGACCTTCGAACCAAGATCGAAGATGCGGTGGAGCAGCCGTATCGCATCTTGGGGGCAACCGTGCGGGTCGGGGTCTCGGTGGGTGCCACGATGACCGAGGACTCCGAAGCTGATTACTCCCACCTGTTGGGATTTGCCGACGACGACATGTTCGAGATCAAGGAGCGTCGTGGGACCAGTCGGCGCCTCGGCGCCCGCCACGAAGTCCTGCGCCAGGAGTTGAGAGGTCACACTCCCGCCAGGCCCGAACCCCCCGCAGGAGGCTCGAGGGCTGGACGGAGCCCCATTCCTCCTGGAAGCTCTGACTGGTGAGTGGGTCCGGCGAGGCCGGGCCCCTGACTGTCGCTCTGGTCTGCCCGTACAGCCTGTCGAGACCTGGCGGCGTGCAAGGCCAAGTCATCGGTCTGGCTCGGAGCCTCACGAGTCGGGGACATCGAGCCGTCGTCTTCGCTCCGATCGACGACCTGAGTGATGCCCCTTCGGAGTGCGAGTTGGTGGTCACCGGTCACTCGGTGGCTCTGCCCGCGAACGGATCGCTCGCTCCCGTCACCGTCTCGCCGCTGGCCGTCCGCAGGGGATTGCTCTCCCTGCGGCGCCTGGGGCCCGATGTCGTCCACATCCATGAGCCGTTCGCCCCAGGTCTTACCTACGGGTTGTTCGTGACAGCTGCACCACCTCCGATGATCGCCACGTTCCACCGCAGCGGATCCAGCCCCCTCTATGCGGCACTCGGTCCCCTCACACGACGCGTGGCACGCCGGTTGGCCACGCGATGTGCAGTATCCGAGGCTGCGGCAACTACCGCCCGTGAGGCGTTAGGCGGAAATTACGACGTGCTCTTCAACGGGGTCGATGTAGGTCGCTACGACGTTGAACCTTGGCCAACGTCTGGTCCGACCGTGCTCTTCCTCGGGCGCCACGAGGATCGCAAAGGCCTTGCTGTGTTGCTCGAAGCCTGGACCCGACTGCTCTCTGCACTGCCCGATTCCGCGGGATCACCGGTGTTGTGGGTGGCGGGCGACGGACCTGAGACCGGCGCCCTTCGGGCGCGCTTTCCTGCGTCTCGATCCCTGCAGTGGCTCGGCGTGCTCGACGAAGCCGAGAAGGACCGTCGGCTGGTGGCTGCCGATGTCTTGGCGGCACCCTCGCTCGGGGGCGAATCCTTTGGCATGGTGCTTCTCGAGGGCATGGCTGCTGGGGCTGTCGTGGTGGCATCGGACATCGATGGCTATCGAGACGCGGCAGGAGGATGTGCAGTGCTGGTGCCACCGGCGGACCCGGTTGCCTTGGCTGACGCCTTGGCGGCCGTCCTCACTGGTGCGGTAGCTGCCGATCGCCAACGGTGGCTTCTCCGAGGCGTCGAGCGGGCCAACGCGTGGTCTATGGCATCCCTGGCTGAGCACTATGAGGGGATCTACACCTCGGCCATTGGCGCCGAACGACGTTGAGCGGCCGTACACTGCAGCCATCATGACGAGTCCTGACAAGCCAACGTCCGACCGTCCGGCAACCCCGGGAGGCGGGTCTGCGCCGAAGACCGGTAACGCATCGGGTGCGCAGGCTCCGAAGGCATCGGGACAGCGACGACGGAGGGGCGGGGGATCGAGCAGCGGCACCAGCGCCAAGGGTCAGGCGGATGATGTCGGGCAGCGCCAAGGGGGCAAGAACTCCGGTGGTCAGCGCGCAGACGCCAACGCGGGCAACCGCACTACCAGCGGCAGCGGCGGTAGCGGGGGCAATCGCAGCGGCGGTAGCGGCGGCAACCGCAATGGCGGCAAAGGAAGCGGTGGCAAAGGAAGCGGTGCCAAAGGAAGCGGCGGCAACCGCAACGGAGGCGGCGGTCGTGGGAGTCAAGGGCCGTCTCGGGGAGGGGCGGGATCTGGTAGCCGTGAACCGGCGGCCGCAGCGCCGCTGCGCATCGACCGCTCCGCTGACGTGGCGGACGAGTCAGCAGCCACGGCTAATCGGCGTCGGGCCATGCTGCTCTGCATCGTCCCGGCTGGCATTCTTGGAGTGGTTGCTGCGGTGGTGCTCGCCGTGCTGGGACTTGTCATCATCGGGCTGATTGCCCTGATCGGCGTGACGATTGCCGCGGCGGCATGGCTGCGTCGGTCATCGGCCCAGCGGGTAGTTGCGTCACTAGGTGCACAGCGGAGCAACGAGGAGGATCGACCCCGGTTGCACAACCTCGTGGAGGGCCTTTGCGCCACTATGGGCCTTGATCGGCCAGACATCTTGGTGGTCGACAGCCCATTGCCCAACGCTCTCTGCGTAGGTCGAGATGCGCATCACACCACGTTGGTGGTCACCACTGGCCTCGAGCCGAGCCTCAGTCTGGTCGAACTCGAAGGTGTGTTGGCTCACGAACTCATCCACGTCAAGAGGGAGGACACCGTCCTTGCTGGTGTCGCTGTGGCCGTCGGCGCACTCGTGTCGTTAGTGGCTGGCGAGACGTCCGGCATCGATGCTGTCCATCGGATGGTGGGTCCAGGCCGTGAGTACTCCGCGGACCAGCGTGCCGCCCAGGTCGTGCGCTATCCGGAGGGCATTGGCGGTGCGCTCGCCGTGATGGCGGAAGGTGACGCGGGGTCGTGGCCGCCGGGTACGACAAGGATGGCAAGACTGACTCGATGGTTGTGGATTGACCCGATTGCCGGGTCGACTCCTGGAACTGATGGTACGGGCGAGCTCGACGACACGCGCGTACGGGCCGCCGCACTAACCCTCGGCTGAACTCGAGCGAAGGGACCTTGGTCGTCCCCGATACACTGAGGGCATGAGCGACACTTCCTCTACGCCCGGCGGCGGCCGGCCAACCGGCACCTTCACCGTGAAGCGCGGTCTCGCAGAGATGCTGCGCGGCGGAGTCATCATGGACGTCGTCGACGCCGAGCAGGCCAAGATCGCTGAAGATGCCGGCGCCGTGGCCGTGATGGCCCTCGAGCGAGTTCCGGCTGATATCCGCCGCGACGGCGGCGTAGCTCGCATGAGCGACCCGGCGATGATCGAGGGCATCAAGGCCGCCGTGACCCTTCCAGTCATGGCCAAAGCCCGCATCGGACACTTCGCCGAGGCACAGGTCTTGGCCGCGCTGGGTGTCGACTTCATCGACGAGAGCGAGGTCTTGACGCCCGCTGACGAGGCACACCACATCGACAAATGGGCCTTCGAGGTCCCGTTCGTGTGTGGCGCTACCAATCTTGGCGAGGCGTTGCGTCGCATCTCTGAAGGGGCGGCCATGATCCGTTCCAAGGGTGAGGCAGGCACCGGAAACATTGTCGAGGCCGTGCGTCACCTTCGGTCCATCCTGGGTGACATCAAGAAGATCACGCAGGCCGACCAGGCCGAGATGTTCGCCTGGGCGAAGGAGCTTCAGGCACCTCTGGGCCTGGTTCAGGAGATCGCTGAAACGGGTCAGCTCCCGGTACCGCTGTTCTGTGCCGGTGGGATCGCCACGCCAGCCGACGCATCGCTGGTCATGCAGCTCGGGGCCGAGGCCGTGTTCGTCGGTTCGGGCATCTTCAAGAGCTCCAACCCTTCGCTGATGGCCCGGGCCGTGGTTGAGGCGACGGCTCACTTCACCGATGCGTCGCTAGTGGCCAAGGTGTCTACCGGTCTGGGCGACGCCATGGCCGGCCAGGAGATCAGCACGCTCGGTGTGCACTTGGCCGAACGTGGCTGGTGATGTCACCCTCCTCTCGCTGAACCGGTGATCCCCACGATCGGCGTGCTCGCCCTTCAGGGCGACGTGCGCGAGCATGTCTTGGCCTTCGAGGGGCTGGGTGTCGGCGTGCGCGATGTTCGACGGCCAGATGATCTGGAAGGCCTCGACGGTCTAGTTCTCCCTGGGGGTGAGTCGACGACGCTGTCACTTCTCCTCGGGTCGTCGGGCCTGTTCGATCCGCTGGCCACGGCCTTGCGCGGCGGTCTGCCGGTCTTTGGCACGTGCGCTGGCATGATCTTGTTGGCCACCGACGTTCGTGATGGGCGTGAGGATCAACGTCGCTTCGATGCGATCGACCTCACCATCCGACGTAACGGGTATGGGCGCCAGGTCGCATCCTTCGAGACGCAGTTGGCCGTGCCCTCGCTCGGTGAGGCACTTCTGCCCGCCGTGTTCATCCGAGCGCCGGTCGTCGAAGCAGCAGGACCGGGGGTAGAGGTACTGGCTACGCTGCCAGGAACCGATGGTGCACCGGATCGACCGGTGGTGTGTCGCCAGGGGAATGTCCTGGTGGCATCGTTCCATCCTGAGCTCACCCCAGACCGTAGGCTGCACCGGCTGTTCTTGGATATGACAGATGAGGAGAGTGGCTAGGCCATGTCAGGGCACTCGAAATGGGCGACTACAAAGCATCAGAAGGGTGCGAAGGACGCGGCTCGCGCCAAGGTCTTCGCCAAGCTGATCCGACAGATCGAAGTGGCAGCGCGTGAAGGCGGCAGTGACATGTCGGCCAACGCCACCTTGCGGACCATGTACACCAAGGCCCGAGACGCTTCGGTTCCGATCGACACGATCGAGCGCGCCGTCAAGCGGGGATCGGGCGAACTCGAAGGCGTTCGCTATGAGGCCATCTCCTACGAGGGCTACGCCCCCGAGGGCGTCGCTGTCATCGTGGAGTGCCTCACCGACAACAGGAACCGGACGGGTGCCGAGATCCGTAACGTCTTCTCGAAGAACGGCGGAGCAATGGCCGAACCCGGTTCGGTGAGTTGGCAGTTCGAGCGCAAGGGCATGGTGTCAGTTCCTCGATCCCACGAAGAGGAGCAGATCCTCGAAGTGGCCATGGAGGCCGGAGCGGAAGATCTGTCCGACGATGGCGAGAAGTGGATTGTCACGAGCGAACCAGGCGATCTGTCTGCCGTTCGGGTCGCCCTTGAAGATGCCGGACTCGAGCCGGGTGTCTCGGAACTGACCATGGTGGCAACCACGACGGTGGAGGTTGCTGGCGAGGCGGAAGCCAAGAAGGTACTGCGGCTGATCGAGGCGCTCGACGATCATGACGATGCTCAGAATGTCTATGCCAACTTTGATATCTCAGACGAGGTCTTGGCCTCGTATGAGGGCTGAGGCTCGCTCCGTCCACGTCGCCAAGCGCAGTGCCACCGCTCCCATGGATTGGCCATCGTCGAGTGGCAACTGTGACCCTGTACTGAGGTAGGTGGCGTCGGCTCAGGTATCACCCCCAAGTTCCGGGGGGACGGCTACTATCGAACGCATGTTCGTTCTGGGGATCGATCCGGGCCTGTCCCGCTGCGGTTACGGCGTCGTGACTCGACGTGGCTCGGCGCTCTGTGCCGTGGCGGGAGGAGTGGTATCGACGCCACCGGATATGCCGCTGCCGGAGCGACTCCACACGTTGCACCTCGAACTGCGCGCTCTGGTGACCGAGTACACCCCGGAAGCCGTCGTGGTGGAGCGGGTCTTCTTCCAGGTCAATGTACGTACGGCCATGGCCACTGCTCAGGCGGCAGGCATCGCCTTGGTGGCTGCAGCCGAGTCAGGCTGCGAGGTTGCGCAGTACACGGCTAACGAGGTCAAGCAGGCACTCGTGGGCTATGGCGGTGCCACCAAGGACCAGGTGCAGCGCATGGTCGCCCAAGTGCTCGGACTTGCGGAAGTGCCTCGCCCTCCTGATGTCGCTGATGCACTCGCTCTGGCTGCATGCCATCTCACTACCGGGTCGGTGCGTCGAGCTGTTGATGCAGCCATTGCCGCAGCCCCATCGGTGAACGGCCGATGATCGGTGCGCTACGCGGACCCGTACTGGACGTGCTCGGTCCGACGGAGCTGTTGATCGACGTCCAGGGAGTTGGCTATCGAGTCACGGTCAGTCCAAGGCTGGTGGCAACGTCTCGACCTGGACCGGACTCACTGTTCCTGCACGTCCATACTCACGTTCGAGAAGACGCCATCGTGCTGTACGGGTTCCTCCATGCAGACGAGCGCAGGAGCTTTGAGGCGCTGCTCCTGGCCCATGGCGTCGGTCCATCGCTTGCCATGGCGATCTTGTCTGCGCTGTCGCCGGCAGCTCTCTCGACGGCCGTGCTCGAAGAAGATGTGGCCACCTTGTGTCTGGTTCCTGGGGTGGGCAAGAAGACTGCTGCCCGGTTGCTCCTCGAACTCAAGGCCCGACTCGATCTGCCGAACCTCGACCGGCCGACTGGAGGCGACGACCGGGCGAGTGCCCGCAACGAGGCTCGGGCGGCATTGGCCGAGTTGGGCTACGGACCAGACGAGATCGCGTCAGCAATGGAGCATGCCGATCCCCAGGCAAGTGTCGAGGATCTGGTGCGTACGGCTCTGAGGGATCTGGCCCGCCAGCGATGACTCCTGACGCCCGCAACGAGGTGCTTGGTGGACTCGGATCGCCTGACGAGGATCCCCGTGCCGTGGACCCGGTCGCCGCTCCGGCCGAGGACACCGAAGATTCGGGTCTGCGGCCCCGGACTCTGGCCGAGTTCGTCGGCCAGGGGCAGTTGACCGAGCACCTCCAGATCGTCCTCGAGGCAGCACGGCGTCGTGAACAGGCCGTCGATCACCTGCTGTTCGCTGGACCACCTGGATTGGGCAAGACCTCCTTGGCGGGGATCGTCGCCGCAGAGATGGGTGTCGGCCTTCGGATCACATCGGGTCCGGTGCTCGTGCGAGCCGGTGATCTCGCTGCGTTGCTGACGGACCTCCAAGAGGGCGATGTGCTCTTCATCGACGAGATTCATCGACTGCACCGCGCCGTGGAAGAAGTCCTGTATCCAGCCATGGAGGATGGCAAGCTCGACATCCTGATCGGCAAGGGTCCCACCGCTCGCAGCATTCGGCTCGATCTACCTCGGTTCACCCTGGTGGGAGCGACGACCCGGACGGGTCTTGTTGCCGGTCCGCTCCGCGATCGGTTCGGCTTCGTCGGACGTTTGGACCTCTACGGCCCCGACGAACTCCAAGCAATCGTGATGCGATCTGCGGGAATCTTGGGAGTGCCCATCGATGATGAGGGCGCGCGTCGGATCGCTGAGCGCTCACGGGGCACGCCCCGCATCGCCAATCGACTCCTCCGACGAGTCCGCGACTTTGTCGAGGTGAGGGCTGAAGGAGCGATCACGTCCGCGGCGGCGAGTGCCGGCCTCGATGTCTTCGGTATCGATGCCCTCGGCCTCGACAAGGTCGACAGGGCCATCCTCGATGTCCTGTGTCGACGGTTTGCCGGACGTCCGGTCGGCCTCACCACCTTGGCGCAATGCATCGGCGAAGAGCCGGACACCCTCGAGGACGCCTATGAGCCCTATCTGCTCCAGCAGGGCCTGCTTCTTCGGACCGCTCGTGGTCGGGTGCCTGGCCCGCTGGCCTGGTCTCACCTCGGTCTTGACCCCGTAGAGGCCACGCTGCTCTAGCGCTCGGATCTCGGATGGGCAGTCGGTGGTCCGTGCGGTGCTGCGGGTCTGCAACCATGGGTCCGTGCATGAGCCACTGGTCTCTGGGACGTCGACAATCTCTGCCGGCACGCCGATGGAGGCCTATGACTACGGCCTGCCTGACTCCGCCATCGCCCAGACGCCCATCGAACCTCGAAGTGCAGCCCGACTGCTCATCGGGCCTGGGCTCGGTGGCCCCGCGACCCCCGAACGTCCGACCATGGCTGAGCTTCCGTCGCTCCTCGGTCCCGGAGATGTGCTTGTGGTCAACGACACTCGGGTACTTCCAGCCCGATTGCGTTTGGTCAAAGCAACAGGAGGCCATGCCGAGGTCCTGCTTCTCGAGCCCGTCGCCGGCTCGTCGGGTCGATGGGAGGCCCTGGTGCGGCCCGGCCGGAGGCTGACGTCGGGAACCGAACTCTTCGAACCTGGTCCTGATGAAGGTCCGTCCGGCTCGCCTGTCGTGGTCATCGAGGAGCGTGGTGGCGATGATGCCCGAGGAACGCGGATCGTCCACCTAGTCGACCCAACGGCGGTGAGCAGAGCTGGTCGTTTGCCCTTGCCTCCCTACATCCACGAGACCTTGGATGATCCGAGCCGCTATCAGACGGTCTACTCGGGACAGCGTCCCTTGGAGGATCGTTCGGCAGCCGCACCGACCGCCGGGCTGCACTTCACTCCCGAACTTCTCGAGTCCTGTCAGGACGCTGGAGCACGTGTGGCTCGCGTCGACCTGGCCATCGGCCTCGACACGTTCCGGCCAGTGACGGCGGCCACCGCCGAAGAGCACGTCATCCATACCGAGCGCTTCTCGGTCCCGGACGAAACCGTGGAGGCATGCAAGGGCGCAGAGAGGGTGATCGCCGTCGGCACGACGGCGGTGAGGGCCCTCGAGACCGCTGCGGCCACGGGCCGGCTCAGTGGCCGCACCGACCTCTACTGCTACGGGGACTACCCCTTTCGGGTTGTCGATGTCCTGGTGACCAACTTCCATCTTCCGCGATCGAGCCTGCTGCTCCTCGTGGAGTCGTTTTGCGGTCCGGTGTGGCGCCAGCTCTACGCCCGTGCCCTTGATGATGGGTACCGTTTCCTCTCCTTTGGCGATGCCATGGTCGTGGCTCGACATCGCCCGAAGGCGACGCCTTCGTGGGGTGGCTCAGCGTGAGCGCGCATCGAGTCGAGGTGGATGCCACCGACGGGCTGGCTCGCACGGGACGTGTGGTGACCCCACGGGGCTCCTATCCCGTGCCGGCCTTCATGCCGGTGGGGACGCGTGGGGCGGTCAAAGCCCTCGACAGCGGCGACCTCGAGGGACTCGGTGCCCACGTTGTGCTGGCCAACACCTACCACCTGATGCTTCGCCCGGGCGCGGAAGTAGTGGCAGCGCTCGGGGGCTTGCACCGCTTTACCGGTTGGTCTGGGCACACCCTGACCGATTCGGGCGGGTTCCAGGTTCACTCGCTCAAACCGACGGTCGATGACGACGGGGTGACCTTCGCTTCGGTCTACGACGGATCGTCCAAGCGTCTGACTCCAGAATCGGCGGTGGAGATCCAGGGGTTGCTCGGTGCCGATACCCAGATGGTCTTGGACGTCTGCGCCACACTTCCAGCGACTCCAGCTGCATTGCGGGTGGCCGTCGACCGGACGGCGGACTGGGCGGGTCGAGCTCGCGAGCGGCACCGGACTCTGGAACAGCGACCTGAGGGGCAAGCGCTGTACGGCATCGTCCAAGGCGGGACCGATGAGATCCTGCGGGCCGAGAGTGCTGAGCGGACAGTCGCCCTCGACTTCGATGGCTACGGCATCGGTGGCCTGTCGGTGGGGGAGCCCCGCCCCGCCATGCTGGCCACCTTGGCGGCCACGCTTCCTCTCCTTCCCGACGACCAACCTCGTTATCTCATGGGAGTGGGAGATCCGGTCGGGATGTTGGAGGCCGTGGCCCTCGGTGTCGATCAGTTCGACTGCGTCGCACCAACCCGATTGGCACGCCATGGGGCAATCTGGACCTCGGACGGGAAGCTCAGCCTGCGCAGAGCATCCAATGCCAGCGACGATCGACCGCTCGATCCGGAGTGTTCGTGCACAACCTGTGCCCGATGGTCTCGGGGCTATCTTCGCCACCTGTTGGTCTTAGGGGAGCCGACCGCCTGGCGGTTACTCAGTATCCACAACCTCCACTTCGTACTGACCCTCATGGGCGAGGCTCGCGCATCCATTGCCGCCGGAACCTTCGATGCCCTTCGTGCTCGCGTGAGGGACACATGGGAGACGTGAGCAGTGCCATCGGACCGCCGCCTTTCCATCGCCGGCACGACAGAAGACGACCAATGACCCGCGGAAGAGCCGGCGGTGGTCACTGCGCGCGCACGGTGGTCGGCTACAGTCGGGCCGCTGTGACGACGACCCTGTGTTTGGAGCGCTTCCGATGATGACGGCCGTGTACCTGTTGGGGGCAGACCCTCCTCCGAAGTCGGGCGGAGCTGGCTTGCTGCCGATCCTCGTAGTGATCGGTGCGGCCTTCTACTTCCTCATCTACCGACCTCAGCAGAAGAAGCAGAAGGCCGCCCGCGAGGCGTCCAATGCCTTTGTCGTCGGCGATGACGTCGTGACGGCCGGAGGCATCATCGGCCGAGTGCTCGAGATCGAGGGCGACCGGGTCACGTTGGAGACAGGAATAGGCAACTCGTTCGAGGTGCTTCGCCCCTATGTACTCCGCAAGCTCGAGGCGACGCCGCCACCGACCGAGCCACCGGTAAGTGAGCAGCCGGTAACCGAGCAACCGGTAACCGAGCAACCGGCAACGGATGCCGATGGTCCTTCAACGGTTACCGATGCATCTGAAGGTGGCTCGACCACTGCCGATCAGGACGCATCGGGGCCCGACGAGGGGCCGAACGGCCCGAACGCTGCCGGCTGAGGGTTCGGGGAGCGGCGGCAACATGAACAAGCAGACAAGAGGGCTGTGGATCAGCCTTATCTCCGTGGTGGCTGTCACGATCATCGCTCTGGCCGCAACTCTGGCTGCGGGATGGTCTCCCAAGTTGGGCCTCGACCTCGATGGTGGTCTAGCCGTGACGTACCAGACTCATACGCCGGTCACCCAGGCGCAGCTCGACACGATCGTCACCATCTTGGACAACCGCGTCGGTAACGGCACATCGGGAGCCACCGTCTCGAGCCAGGGGAAGAACCAGATCTCGGTCTCTGTCCCCGGCGCCAAGAACAGTCAGCAGATCCTCACCACGCTCGGGAATACGGGCCAGCTCTTCTTCAGACCTGCCCTCTGCTACGCAAACTCCTTCTCGGTCACCAAGGGCCAGTCGGTGTCCACGGCGGCACTGCCCAGTCAGTGTGCTGCGCAGTACGAGTTGTCTGCAGCAAATCTGGGAGTGACGCCCAACAGCAATGATCCCAATGGCTACACCTCGAACAATGTGGGTCCCGATCCCCAGTTCACAACCCATCCATCCACACCCTCCACACAAGACAAGGCCGTGGACGTCGTGTTGCTGCCGGGAAGTAAGGCCGCTCAGACTCAGAACATCCGGTACCTGCTCGGCCCCGCCGGCATGACTGGCACGGCGGTCAAATCGGCCAACGCCCAACTGAACCAGGGTCAGTGGTCGGTCAACCTCAATCTGACCAGCGCCGGAGCAGCACTGTGGGACTCCCTCGCACAAAAGCAGTTCCACGCCATCATCGGCATCGACCTCGACGGACAGGTGGTGTCGGCCCCGATCACCCAACCCACCCAGAGCACCTTCACCTCCTTCAACGGACAGGTGGCCATCTCGGGAGGGTTCAGCGAGGACTTCGCCAAGACGCTCGCCGCTGATCTGAACTTCGGTGCCCTGCCCGTCAAGCTGGACCGACTCACCGTCCAGACCGTGTCACCCACGCTGGGCAAGGCATCACTTCAGGCCGGCCTGCTGTCGGGTCTGATCGGCCTCATCCTCGTGATGATCTACACGATCATCTACTACCGCCTGCTCGGCGTTGTCGTGGTCGCCGGACTGGCGCTTACCGGTGCGCTGTTGTGGACGATCATCGCCATCATGGGTCAGACGCTGGGCACCACCATCGACCTCGCCGGCGTCATCGGCATCATCGTGTCCGTGGGCATCACTGTCGACTCCTACATCGTCTACTTCGAACGCTTGAAAGACGAAACTCGGTCGGGACGTACCGTCCGCACCAGTGTCGACCGGGGATTCAAGAGTGCGTTCCGCACTGTCGTGGCCGCTGACCTCGTCTCGCTCCTCGGCGCCGTCATCCTCTATGAGGTGTCGGTCGGTCCGGTCCGAGGCTTCGCTCTCTTCCTGGGGATCTCAACCGTGATCGACCTGGTCATGACCTACACCTTCACCCGGCCGTTCGTCATTCTCCTAGGCCGGAACAGTTCGGCAACAGATGCCAAGAGCATGGGTGTGGCCAAGGGTCTTGGCATTGGTTCGGAGGTGGCGTCGTGACCAAGGATGCAAAGGGCTCGGGAGATCAGGATCAGATGGGAACCGAGGAGCAGGTGTCGCCCGAAGACGAGTTGGCCGAGGAGTTTGCCGCGGAGCAGGCCGAGGCACAGGCCTCAGGCCGGCGACCCAACGTCTTCCTCCGTCTCTACCGCGGCCAGACCTCGTTCGATTTCATCGGCAACAAGAAGTGGTGGTTCGGGGTATCGGCTCTGATCATCCTGCTCGGAATCATCTCGCTGGCGACGCGAGGACTCAACGAGGGCATCGATTTCAAGGGTGGCACGTCATGGGTCGTCTCGTCCCAGACCCTCACCGTGGCCGAAGCTACTGCGGCCGTGAAGTCAGCCGGGGTCACCGATCCGACGGTGGTGCAGTTGACCAACCAGTTGAACCACCAAAAGCAGATCGAAGTCACTGCAGACCTCAACAACCTCAGTCAGGGTCAACGTCAGCGTGTCGAGATCAATGCTCAGAACGCATTGGCCCAGGCGGCTCACCTGTCGAACCCCAACGACGTCAGCCTCAGCGAGGTTGGCTCGACGTGGGGATCCCAGGTGACGAAGAAGGCCATCGAGGCCCTGATCATCTTCTTCCTCGCCGTCACCGCGTACATCTCGATTCGCTTCGAGTTCAAAATGGCTGTGGCGGCCATCGTGGCTGTCGTGCACGACATCCTGATCGTCGTTGGGATCTACTCGATCTTCGGGTTCCTGGTCACCCCGGACACCGTCATCGCCGTACTCACCGTGTTGGGCTATTCGCTCTATGACACCGTCGTGGTGTTCGACCGCATACGCGACAACGCCCAAGGTCTGGGTGCCTCTGGGCGCATCACCTATTCAGACATGGTCAATTTGTCGATGAACCAGACGTTGGCCCGGTCGATCAACACGTCGTTGGTGGCTATCGTCCCCGTGCTGAGCGTGCTCATCATCGGTTCGGTCATCTTGGGTGCCACCACCCTCGAGAGCTTTGGCCTGGCCCTGGTCATCGGACTGACCAGTGGTGCCTACTCGTCGATCTTCATCGCCAGTCCGCTCCTCGCCGTCATGAAGGAGCGGGAACCGCGGTATGTGACGATCCGCCAGCGTCTCGAGACCCGTGGTGACCGTGGCCCGACCCTCACGCCAGCCATGGCTGCCGCCATGGCTGGAGCTAACTCGGGAGCGTCGGGCAGGTCGTCCAAGTCCGGCGGTGGGTCTGGTGTGATCCGACCTGGAGCGGGCTCTGCACGTGCCTCTGGCCAGACAGGCTCCCCAGCCGGTTCCGACGGGGGAGATGCGCCATCGACTGGCCGTCCGGCCCCACGCCCCCGCAAGCCCAAGGGGAAGGGCAAGCGACGCTGAGGTCGTTGGACGCCACCTCCCTGGAGCGTGGCTTGCCCTCAGTCTTCCCAGGTACCGTGTAGGCATGGCCCTGGCCACGCCAGCCCCGACCGAGGGGACACCTTCCTCACCAAATGCACGCGCCCATCCTGGACTGACCGACGTCGAGTTCGAATTCCTCCGACCGGTCCTCGAGGCATTCGATCGCCGCCATCCGGGCGAGGACGCCGGATTGATCATCGAGGCCGCAGCCACGGCGACGGCTGCGCACGCCGGTCAGATGCGCAAATCAGGTGAGCCGTATGTGACCCACCCGATCGCTGTTGCCGGGATCGTCGCCGACCTCGGCCTCGACGCCCAGACCGTCGCCGCGGCGCTGCTGCACGATGCCGTCGAGGACACCGGGGTGACCACCGAGGACATCGACGATCGTTTCGGTTCCGACGTTGCCAAGATCGTCGAAGGTGTCACCAAGTTGGACCGGCTCCAGTTCGACTCCAAAGAGGCCCAGCAGGCGGCCACGGTGCGCAAGATGCTCGTGGCCATGGCCGATGACTGGCGGGTGCTGATCATCAAGCTGGCCGATCGGTTGCACAACATGCGGACGCTCGGTGTGATGCCCGAATGGAAGCAGCGCCGGACGGCGCAAGAGACGATCGATATCTACGCTCCACTAGCCCATCGACTAGGGATGCAGGGCATCAAGTGGCAGCTCGAAGATCTCTCGTTCGCCACCCTCCACCCGAAGTGGTACGGCGAGATCGAGCAGATGGTGGCCAGCCGAGCCCCCTTGAGAGACGAGTTCCTGGCTCGGGTCCTGGTGGCCGTGCGTGAACGCCTGGCCCTGTCCGGCGTGACCGCTGAGGTGACCGGGCGTCCGAAGCACTTGTGGAGCATCTACGAGAAGATGGTCGTCAGGGGCAAGGAGTTCGGCGAGCTCTACGACCTCGTCGGAATCCGGGTGATCGTCGAATCCGAAAAGGACTGCTGGGCGGCCCTGGGGGCTATTCACGCCATCTGGCCTCCAGTCCAGGGTCGTTTCAAGGACTACATCAACTCACCGAAGTTCAACCTCTACCAATCACTCCACACCACCGTGATCGGCTTGGACGGCAAGCCGATCGAAGTGCAGGTGCGGACCCATGAGATGCATCGTCGAGCCGAGTACGGGATCGCCGCCCACTGGGGCTACAAGCAGGATCCCACCCGAACCGAGCGCTCCCCGGGCTCCCGTGACGTGCGTCCAGCCAAACCTGGCAAGAAGACGCCAAAGGTTCCCAAGGCGAAGAAGGGCAGCGCCGCCGACCCAGCCACCATCGAGCGCGATCGTCGGGCGGAGCGGCTGGCGCTGGCCAAGGAGACATCGTCGACCACGGCGGAGATCGAGTGGATGCAGCGCATCGCTGATTTCCAAAACGAAACCACAGATCCCATCGAGTTCCTGGCCGCATTGAAGCTCGACCTCGAAGAGGACGAGGTCTATGTCTTCACCCCGAAGGGCAAAGTCATCTCCTTGGCCGCCAATGCCACGCCAGTGGACTTCGCCTACAGCATTCACACCGAGGTCGGTCACCGGTGCATCGGAGCCAAGGTGAATGGCCGACTCGTCCCACTCGACACCACGCTGAGCACCGCCGATACCGTGGAGATCTTCACGTCCAAGGCGGCAACTGCCGGCCCCTCTCGAGACTGGCTGAGTACCGTTGCGTCGTCGAGAGCGAGGACGAAGATCCGCCAGTGGTTCTCTCGTGAGCGGCGTGAGGACGCAATTGAACTGGGTCGGGATGAGTTAGCCAAAGAACTCCGCCGCGAGGGGCTTCCTGTCCAGAAGCTCACCTCGGACCACACGCTGGCCACCTTTGCTGAGGCGATGGGGGTCGTCGACGTGGAGGGGCTGCACATCGCCATCGGCGAAAATCGGATCTCGGCCCGTGCTGTCGTGCAGCGCATTGTCCGGGACCTACGTGGCGGTGGCTACGAAGAGCAGCTGCCGGTCACGGCCCGCCAACAGCCCCAGGCCGCCCGGCCGGGCCGGGCCGGTTCGGCCGGTGTCTACGTCGAAGGTCTCGACGACATGATGATCCGGCTGTCTCGGTGCTGCACACCGGTGCCAGGCGACCAGATCGTGGGATTTGTCACCCGAGGCCGCGGCGTATCGGTTCACCGAGCCGACTGCGCCAACGCTGCTTCGCTGGCCAGTCGGTCACGGGAGAGGCTCATCGAAGTCGAGTGGGATCACCGGTCGTCTGGGGTGTTCGTCGCTACCGTTGAAGTGGTGGCCATCGACCGTTCGGGCTTGCTGACCGAAGTGGCCAAGGTCGTGTCCGAGCATCATCTGAACATCGTCAGTGCCAACACGCAGACCGATTCGGATCGGATCAGCCGGATGCGCTTCGACGTCGAGCTGGCCGATCCTGCCCACCTCGAATCTGTCATGAACTCACTGCGGCACCTCGATGCCGTCTATGACGTCTACCGCATCCTCCCCGGGAAGAAGGACTGAGACCTTGGTGTCCGACGACCGCACCCCTCCGCGCGCCCCCACGGGCACCCATGACGTGCTCTGGCCAGAGTCGAGTCGATGGGAGGCCCTGCTGGCTTCTTTCGCCGACCAGGTGGAGCGCAGCGGCTACGGCCTGGCCCATACGCCCATCTTCGAAGACGTGCGTGTTTTCCGTCGAGGAATCGGCGAGTCCAGCGAGGTCGTAGGGAAAGAGATGTACGAATTCGAGGACCGCGGTGGGCGCACCCTGGCACTGCGACCCGAAGGCACGGCACCGATGGTTCGGGCATGGGTGCAACATCGGCCTCCGTTGCCGTGGAAGGCCTGGTATGCCACGCCAGCCTTCCGCTACGAGCGCCCACAAGCCGGACGTTACCGCCAGCATCACCAGCTTGGCGTCGAGGCGCTCGGCCCGGCTGACCCCGATTTGGACGTCGAGGTCATCGCCATGGCTGATGGCTTCTTTCGGTCGCTGGGGCTCACCTCGTTTGGACTGCGGATCAACTCGATGGGGGACGGAACCTGTCGGCCGGCGTATTTGGCGTTGCTCACCGAGTACCTCGTGGCCCGACGGGACGACCTCTGCCCTGAACACGCGCAACGACTCGAATCCAACCCACTGCGAGCACTCGACTGCAAACGGGATGCTTGTCGGGATGCCACCCACGATGCCCCTGGATTCGCTGAACACCTCTGTGTTGACTGCCAAGGTCACTTCGCTCGAGTGCGAGCTGGCCTCGATGCCCTTGGCGTGCCTTACGTCCTCGATCACCGACTGGTTCGTGGCTTCGACTACTACACCCGGACGACATTCGAGTTCTCGTCAGCCGCCCTGGCCTCCGCCCAGAACGGGATCGGTGGTGGAGGTCGATATGACGGGCTGGTAGAGATGCTGGGCGGCCCGCCCACGCCGGGTATTGGCATCGGCATCGGCATGGAACGCCTGCTGCTGGCCTGCGATGCCGAGGGCGTGTTCCCGCCTGCTCCAGCCCCACTCGATGCGTTCGTCGTCGACACCACGGATGGCAGTGCCGCCCGTGACATCACCGCTGAGCTGCGGTCCGCAGGACTCGGTGCGGATCGGGCCTTCGATGGTCGGTCAATGAAGGCCCAGTTCAAGGCGGCCGACCGATCAGGAGCCCGATTGGTGCTGATCGTGGGCCCCGATGAAGCGGCCTCGGGTACGGTGTCGCTTCGGCCGTTGCTCGGCGGTGGAGATCAAGTTTCGGTTGAGCGGAACGATCTTGTCGTCGCCGTCCTAGCGGCACGAGAGGCAATGCTCGCCACAACTGGTAGCCGACCTACTGGAACTGTCTGACCACACAATCTGGCTGCCAGGGTTCCTGGTGGCCGTAGACCTTTCGAAAGGATCTCCCGGTGACCGCACCATCTGACCCGACCAATCTGGCTTCGGGCGCCACTTCTATGCGGGATCGACTGTGTGGAACCTTGAGGTTGGACGACGCAGGTACTCGAGTCCGAGTCTGTGGATGGGTAGCCAAGAGACGGGAGCACGGCGAGCACTTGGCCTTCGTCGATCTCCGGGATCATTCCGGGGTCCTGCAGTGCGTCGTGCCCGGCACCGTGGATGTGCGCAGCGAGTACGTCATCGCCGTCGAAGGAGAGATCCGACCACGTCTCGAGGGCACCGAGAACACCGACCTGCCTACCGGGGCCGTCGAGCTGACCGACTGCACGGTCACCGTGCTGAATGCCGCCGAGCCGCCACCGTTCGCAGTCGATGATCGAGTCGAAGTGGACGAAGTGATCCGACTGCGCCATCGGTTCGTCGATCTCCGACGTCCGCGGATGCAGGCCAACCTGAGGACCCGGGCAACCATCAACTCCGCCCTTCGCTCCTCGATGGACCGACAAGGGTTCGTTGAGGTGGAGACGCCGCTCTTGTGGGCCCCGACTCCAGAAGGAGCCCGGGAGTTCGTGGTGCCGAGCCGTCTCCACCATGGCAAGAGCTACGTACTGCCCCAGAGCCCCCAGCTGGCCAAGCAGTTGCTTATGGTGGCCGGCGTCGATCGCTACTACCAGATCGCCCGATGCCTGCGGGACGAAGATCTGCGTGCCGACCGCCAGTTCGAGTTCTCTCAGCTCGATGTGGAGGCTTCGTTCGTAACTCAAGAGGACATCTTGGCGTTCGTGGCCGAAGCGGTTCTCGACGCCGCCGAGGCCGTGACCGGCGTGCGGCCCGACGAGGTTCCCCGGATGACCTGGGCCGAGGCCATCGACCGTTATGGCTCCGACAAGCCAGACATCCGCTTCGGTATGGAGCTGATCGACCTGACGTCGGTGTTCTCCGGCACCGGATTCCGAGCCTTCGACGCCCCATGCGTGAAGGCCATCGTGGTGCCCGAAGGCGCCTCGACCACCCGCTCCCGACTCGATGCTCTGACGGACCGGTCCAAAGCACTCGGAGCCAAGGGGCTGGCATGGTTCCGGGTCATCGACGGGGGCGAGGGAGCCATCGCCCTCGAGTCGCCGGTGGTGAAGTTCCTCTCGGAAGACGAACAGGCCGGCGTGCTGGCCTCGACTGGGGCATCACTCGGTGACCTGGTGCTCGTCGTGGCCGACGAGTATCGGCTGACCTGCTCGGTGCTTGGGTCCCTGCGCCTCGACATCGGCGGTCGTCCAGTGTCAGAAGGCCCGTATGCCTATCTGTGGGTGATCGACTTCCCGATGTTCGACGGAGCAGACGACGCTGGCAATCCCATCGCCGCCCACCACCCGTTCACCATGCCCCACCTCGACGATCTGGAGCTTCTCGAGACGGATCCAGCCGCCGTGCGCAGCCAGGCCTACGACCTCGTGCTCAACGGTTGGGAGTTGGGTTCGGGAAGCGTGCGCGTGCACCGGGCGGACATCCAAAGCCGGATCTTTGCTGCGCTGGGCATCGACGAGGACGAGGCGGCTTCCCGGTTCGGCTTCTTGCTTGGGGCCTTCCGCTACGGCGCACCCCCACACGCAGGCTTCGCCGTGGGTATCGATCGCCTTGCTGCCATCTTCGCCGGTGAGGACTCCATCCGAGAGGTGATCGCCTTCCCAAAGACTCAGTCTGGATGGGACCCCATGACCGACGCCCCCAAGGCATTGGCCGATGGCGCGTTGGCCGACCTAGGCCTGCGTCCCCTTCCGGCTTTGGACTGACGCGTTCGTGGCCGATGACCTGTTCTCGGGGGCGGCATCAGAGCGCCTGAAGTCCCGGGCGCCGCTTGCCGCTCGACTGCGGCCGGTCACCCTCGACGACATCATCGGTCAACAACACCTCATCGGCCCCGGTGCTCCCCTTCGGGCGCTCATCGAGGCCGACCGGCTCACCTCGGCGATCTTGTGGGGTCCACCGGGCACAGGGAAGACGACCTTGGCATCAGTGGTGGCCACGGCCACGTCAAAGCAGTTCGTTCCTCTCTCTGCGGTGACCGCTGGAGTTAAAGATGTGCGTGCCGTGGTCGAGGATGCCCGCCGACTGCTGGGGGAGCAGGGGAGAGGGACGATCCTCTTCCTCGACGAGGTGCACCGATTCAGCCGGTCTCAGCAGGACGCGCTACTTCCGTCGGTGGAAGAGGGCCTCCTGGTGCTCATCGGCGCCACCACAGAAAATCCCTTTTTCGAAGTGAACGCACCACTGCTTTCCCGGTCAACCCTGTGGCGCCTGGAATCCTTGAGCGGAGACGAACTGGCTGCCGTGGTGACTCGCGCCCTGGGGGTCGAGCAGGCGTCGGCGGAACCCCAGGCTGTTGCCGCCTTGGTCGGCTTGGCTGATGGTGATGCCCGGGCTGCGTTGACCACTCTCGAAGTGGCCTTGGCTCTGGCCGCTGGTCGCCCGGTGTCGCTCGAGGACGTCGAGCGGGCCCGTCACACCAGGCTGCAGCACTACGGCGAGGATGCCCACTACGACCAGGCCAGTGCACTGATCAAATCGATCCGAGGATCAGACCCTGATGCCGGGCTCTACTGGCTCGCCCGCATGCTCGAGTCCGGCGAGGATGCTCGGTTCATCGCTCGGCGCCTGGTCATCTTGGCCAGTGAGGACGTGGGCGAGGCCGACCCATTGGCTCTGGTCGTGGCCGACGCAGCAGCGCGCGCCGTCGAGTTTGTCGGACTGCCCGAAGCGCAACTGAATCTGGCTCAAGCCGTGGTCCACTTGGCCTGTGCTCCCAAGTCGAATCGAGTGACGGTGGCTCTTGGGCTGGCGCAAGCCGACGTTCGTTCCGCTCCTCGCGGCGATGTCCCTGCACATTTGCGTGATGCGCACTACCGCAGTGCATCGGTCATCGGTCATGGCCAGGACTACCGCTACCCTCACGATTTTCCCGGTGCGGTGGTGGACCAGGAGTATCGACCCAGCGGGGTGGCTGGCCATCGGTACTACGAGCCAAGTGATCGAGGGCACGAAGCCGTGGTGGCCGAGCGTCTGCGTCGGTGGCGACACGAGGGCGAGGCGCTTCCTGATGATGACGTGCTTGCCGGTGATGACGTGCTTGCCGGTGATGACGTTCACGGAGTCGATAGCGCTGATCAGCCAGAGGCCTGATGGGGGATACTGGCCATGTGAACCTTGGCCCACGGCGGTATCTGATGATCGGAGCCGTGCTCTGGGCGCTTCTCGGATCTGACGCATCCGTAGCTGCGGCCAGCCCGCATGCCGGGTCGACCTCGATGGTGCGCTTGGTGGGCAGTGTTGGCGGCGTACCGACAGGTGCGACCGTGCTTGGACCCGTCGATCCAGGACTCGAGATCACCGCCGATGTCGTCTTGCGACCCCGCAACCCCGCCGCACTCGATGCCGCTGTCCGGGCGGCCACCGCCGGGAATCCTGCAGCACGACGTCATCTGCCCGGCGGTCATCTGGCCGATGCGTTCGGCCCACTGCCCTCCACCATTGCTGCTGTGCGCCACTGGCTCGTCACCCAAGGCCTGACGGTGGGACCAACGTCTGCGAACGGCTTGCTCATCCCGGTGCGAGGACATGCCTCTGTCGTGACGCAGGCGTTTTCGGCTCCGATGGTCCGTGCACGCTTGGCCGATGGGCGTGATGTGCGCCTTGCGCCCCAAGCGCCCAGGGTGCCGAGCGACCTGGCAGGTTCGTGGCAAGGCGTGATCGGCCTATCTTCGGCGGGGTCGCTGCACCCATCGTTGATCAAGGCGCAACCGCAGGGGGTTATGCCACCCTTGGGACGCAGTGCCACCGGTGGCACTGCGTCGACGGGTGCCGCACCCCTTGGCGGCCAGACACCTATCGACCCAGCACCCACGCCGTGTGCCGCAGCAGCTTCGTTCCAGGCCGGTGGCGGATGGACCGCCGATCAGTTGGCAGCCACCTACGGCTTGAGTCCGCTGTATGCCCAGGGGCGTGCCGGGACAGGCCAGTCCGTGGGCTTGTTCGAGGTCGAACCGTTCACTCCATCTGACGTAGCGACGTATCAATCGTGCTACGGGACCCACGTGCCAGTGACCACCGTAGTGGTCGACGGTGGCGCCTACGGTCCTCAGTCGGGCGAGGCCGCCCTTGACATCGAAGTGGTGGCCGGCCTGGCGCCATCGTCGTCGATCATTGTCTACTCGGGCCCCAACGACACCGGAAGCGGCACGATCGACACCTATACGCGCATGGTGACTGACGATGCCGCCTCGGTACTGTCCACCAGTTGGGGCCAGTGCGAGCTGAATATGGATCCAACCATGCAGGCTGCTGAAAAGACGATCTTCGCCGAAGCCGCCGTGCAGGGGCAGACCGTGGTGGCTGCTGCCGGAGACTCCGGTTCGAGCGATTGCTGGTCGGTGGCCCAAGGGGCGGGACCAACCGGGCATTGGGTCGACGATCCAGCCGACCAGCCCGGCGTGATGGGCGTCGGTGGCACGACATTGACGTCGGCTGCACCTGGTGCCCCTGCAGAGGTGGTGTGGAACCGAGGACCGTCCCGGGGGGGCGGTGGTGGAGGGAACTCGGTGGTGTTCCCGGCCCCGTCGTGGCAGCAAGTGCCCACGGCCCAGTCGCCGTCGACCGCCTACGTGTGCGGAACAGGTTCCGAGCAGTGCCGGGCCGTTCCAGATGTGTCGGCTTCGTCAGACCCGGTCCACGGGGATCCTGCGTTTCTCGGGGGTACCTGGCTCCAAGTGGGAGGAACGAGCGTCGCCTCGCCACTGTGGGCCGCCCTTCTGGCCACGGTCAACCAAGGGTGTGCAACCCCTGCCGGATATCTCGATCCACTGCTCTATGACCCGGGTTCGACCGCTGGCTTCAACGACATCATCTCGGGCACCAATGACCTCTTCCCGTCAGGGGCCGTCGCCTACCCGGCGACTACTGGATACGACCTCGCCTCGGGTTGGGGAACCCCTCGAGCTGGCGCCCTCCTAGCCCTGGTCACCGGCTCGCAGGCTGGATGCCCGACGGTGACAGCACTCAGTCCCGCTGCCGGACCGGCGGTGGGTGGCACGCAGGTCACCATCACGGGCTCGGGCTTCGGCTCAGGGGTCCCTGTCGTGCGGTTCGGAGGCGTGGTGGCATCAGTGGTGGCATCGAGCCCCACCTCGATCACCGTGGTCAGTCCTGACGTCGGTGTCGGCCACACCGCAGCCGTCACCGTGAAGACCACGGGGGTGGCCGCGGGCACGAGTCCGACATCGGCGGCAACGGCGTTCACCTTCCGATCGCCGGTCATCACCTCGATCACCCCGGCTCGGGGCGCACCGGCCGGTGGTATGCCGGTGACCATCCGAGGAAGCGGCTTCAGTGGAGTCACGTCGGTCACCTTCGGCTCGGGCCAGACCACCTTCGTCGTGGTGTCCGACACCGAGTTGACGGCCAACGTGCCGGTCGGCCCCAGTGCTGGTGGCACGGTGGCCGTTTCCGCCACTTCGTCGGAGGGGACTAGCCCGGCCTCCGCTGGTGCCCGGTTCTCGTACGCCACCCCCGGCTACTGGACGGTTGCCTCCGATGGTGGGGTTTTCTCCTTTGGCGCTGCCCATTTCTATGGATCGACAGGTGGACTGACCCTCAACAAGCCGATCGTGGGCATGGCCGGCACGCCCGATGGCGGTGGCTACTGGCTGGTGGCCTCCGACGGCGGCATCTTCGCCTTCGGTGACGCCCGCTTCTACGGCTCGACAGGAAACCTGACCCTCAACAAGCCAATCGTGGGCATGGCGACCACGCCCGATGGCGGTGGCTACTGGCTGGTGGCCTCCGACGGCGGGATCTTCGCCGTCGGCGATGCCGGCTTCTACGGCTCGACAGGAAACCTGATTATCAACAAGCCAATTGTGGGCATGGCGGCCACGCCCGATGGCGGTGGCTACTGGCTGGTGGCCTCCGACGGCGGGATCTTCGCTGTCGGGAATGCCCGCTTCTACGGCTCGACAGGAAACCTGACCCTCAACAAGCCCATCGTGGGCATGGCGGCCACGCCCGATGGCGATGGCTACTGGCTGGTGGCCTCCGACGGCGGGATCTTCTCCTTCGGCGATGCTGGTTTCTCCGGCTCGACGGGGAACCTGGACTTGGCTCAACCCATCGTGGGCATAACTCTCCCGTGACTAGGTAACTGGTGAGCGGAGTCCTGGGTTCCCGCCTCCCTCTACCTCCTCGCCGATCCCTTCCTGCGTGGGCATCTAGACTCCACCGGTGATGACTGCAGGGGAGATCGCCGTGCTTGTGGCTGCTGGGGTCTGCGTTCTGGCCGCCATCGTCCTTGTGGTCGGGATCACCTCACTGCGTAAGGAAGTGACCCGCATGCGAGGGATCGCCGATGAACTCCGCCGCCAAACGGTGCCTCTGGTTGCTGACGCCCATCGCGTCGTAGACCAGGCCGCAGCCGAAATGGAGCGAGTGGGCGCGGTCCTCGACTCGACGGAGTCCGTGCATGCCACCGTGGACTCCGCCTCGCGCTTGGCCTACCGGGCGTTTGCCAACCCCGTGGTCAAGGTGCTGGCCGTGCGGGCCGGTGCGGCATCGGGACTCCGGCGCCTCGCAGCCCGTGACGCGGCGGCATCGTCGCCGGTCACCACGGTCGTCCCGAGAGATCGGAGTCGGTAGATGGCCCGGCGCACATTCTGGCTGGCTGCTGGCGCCGTGGTGGGCGCTGGGTCGTCGCTCTATGCCGAGCGTAAGGTCCGCCGCACGCTCGAACAGGCGGCCGACCGTCTGCGGCCCGAGGCGTTGGTCGTCCAGGCCGGACAGTCTGCTCGTCAAGCAGCAACGGCCACCGGCGGTCGATTCCGAGCAGCCCTGGACTCAGGGCGCACGGAGATGGCCCGGCGAGAAGAAGAGTTGTGGACGACGTTGGCTGGTGGATCCGACGTCTCTGATGCTCGTGGCGCCAATGACGTTCCGTCGGGCATGGCGGGTCCTCGGGACACGGTCGGAGGCCACGTGTTCGACGTAGGCCCGACCGATGCCACTGCTGGGGATGCTGGCGCGGGGCGCCCCGTCCGCTCGGGGCTTGGCGCACGACGGATTCGCCGTATCCGTCCTAGCCGCGTCGCCCGATAGGGTTCTCCGACGTGAGCGCCGCCACGGCACCTGATGCCGACCACCTGCGCGAGGCCTTCACCCGCTTCTTCGTGGAGCGGGGGCACGCCTCGGTCCCTTCGGCCAGCCTGATCCCTCATGATCCGTCTGTCCTCTTCACCATCGCCGGCATGGTGCCGTTCAAGCCGTTCTTCCTGGGCGACGAGCAACCGCCGTGGCCGCGGGCCACATCGGTGCAGAAGTGCTTCCGCACCGTCGATATCGACATCATCGGCACCACCCTGCGTCACTGCACGTTCTTCGAGATGCTCGGGAACTTCAGTTTCGGCGACTACTTCAAGTCTGGGGCCATCCCGTTCGCCTGGGAACTGGTCACCGAGGTGCTGGGCATCGACGGTGATCGTCTGTGGGTCACCGTGCACGACAGCGACGACGAAGCAGAAGAGATCTGGAGAGACCAGATTGGCGTGCCCTCCGAGCGCATTCAGCGCCTAGGTGAGGACAACTTCTGGAAGATGGGCGACACCGGCCCGTGCGGTCCGAGTTCGGAGCTCTTCATCGACAAGGGTGCCGCCTATGGCGAGGACGGAGGGCCAGCATTCGGCGGGTCCGAGCGGTTCGTCGAGATCTGGAACCTGGTCTTTATGCAGTACAACAGGTCGTCCGACGGGTCGACCGAGCCGCTCCCCAAGCCCAGCATCGACACCGGTGCTGGCCTTGAGCGGATCCTGCCCGTCATCCAGGGCGTCGATTCGCTCTACGACACGGACCTGTTCGTCCCGCTCCTTGCTACCGCTCAGTCGATCACGGGCCGGACCTATGGATCTGACGAGGCGACCGATGTTGGGCTGCGGATCATGGCGGACCACAGCCGAGCGATGGCCATGTTGGTGGCCGATGGAGTCCTTCCCGCCAATGAGGGCCGGGGCTACGTCCTGCGTCGGATCATCCGTCGGGCCGTGCGCCGTGCTCGCCAACTCGGCGTGAACGGCCCCTGCACTGAGCGCATGGTCGACACGGTCGTCGGAGTTCTGGGTGCCGCTCACCCATCCCTAGCCGAGCAGCACCGCCTCGTCGTCGATGTCGTCGGTCGTGAGGAGGAAGGATTCCTTCGGACCCTAGCGACAGGCTCGGCCATCCTCGATGAGCAGTTGGCTGACGGCAGTGGTGCTGTCCCCGGCGCCGTCGCTTTTCGCCTGCATGACACCTACGGGTTCCCTGTCGAACTCACCGTGGAGATCGCCGAAGAAGCGGGAGCGGTGGTCGATCTTGCTGGGTTCGAAGAAGCCATGGATCACCAGCGCACCCAAGCCCGGGCTGCTGCCCGTGCCGGACGGGCGCCTGCAGGTGACGAGGCCTATCGATCAGTGCTGGACGTCGAGGGACGGACCATCTTCGTGGGCCAGCACCCCGACGATTACTCCGCCCCAGCTCGGATCGTGGCCGTTTTGGCCGACCAGGATCCCGACCGGGCAGGGCAGGTCGAGATTTTCTTGGACCGGACGCCGTTCTACGCCGAAGGTGGCGGTCAAATGGGCGACGTGGGCACCATCGTCACCGAGACCGGCACGGCTCTGGTCTATGACACCGTGGCCGCCCTCCCTGGCCTGACGTCGCACCGAGCCACAGTCACCGGTGAGGTCTTCGCCGGCCAAGACGCCTTGGCCACCATCGACGAACTCCGGCGTGAGGCACTTCGACGCAATCACACCGGAACACATCTTTTGCACGCGGCATTGCGCCAGGTCCTAGGGGACCAGGTCCGCCAGCAAGGATCGCTCGTGGCCCCGGATCGGCTGCGCTTCGACTTCAGTCACCATGCCGCAGTGAGTCCAGACGAGTTGGCCACCATTCAAGCCATGGCCAATGCCGCGGTCTTGACCGATGCGGCCGTGGTGGTCGAAGAGACGTCCAAGGCTGAAGCGGAGGCTCGTGGCGCACTGGCGTTCTTCGGCGACAAATATGGCGAGACGGTGCGGGTGGTGCAGGCGGGTTCTGTCTCTACCGAACTCTGCGGCGGCACGCATGTCGACGCGTTGGGCATGATCGGCCCCATCACCATCGTGTCGGAGGCCTCGATCGGCTCGAACACCCGCCGGGTCGAGGCGGTGACGGGTGTCGGTGCTCTCGAGCGGATGGCATCGCGGGAGGCCCTGCTTTCCGAGGCTGCCGGTTTGCTGCGGACTGATCCCGAACATGTCGGCGAAGCGATCGAGCGGCTCCTCGAGCGGCAGCGCTCGACGGACAAGGCCCTCGAGCAGATCCAGCGGCGTGAGCTGCTGTCCCAGGCGACAAGCCTGGTGGGTGAAGCAGTCGGGGGTGCGGTCGTGCTCCGGCGCGACGGGTTGGCCGCGGACCTGTTGCGAGATCTGGCGCAACAGGTTCGGTCGACCGGGGAGTTACGAGCCGTGGTTCTCGGCGGAAGTCCGGATGGGGCCAAGGCATGCGTTGCCGTGGCGGCCGATCCATCGACTGGTCTGCATGCCGGGGAGATTGTCAAGCAGGTCGCTCCGCTCCTCGGCGGCGGCGGCGGTGGTTCTCCTGAGGCGGCTGTGGCTGGCGGCAAGGACCCTGCCGGCATCGATCAGGCACTGGAAGAAGCCCGTCGCATCGTCGGCGCTGCCTGATGATCGTTGGCCACCTTGGACCTGCGCGCACTCGGTGACCGAGGCGGACTCGTTCGAGGTGGGTGCGTCGCAACCGACTACTGAGCGTCCCGGACGGGCCATGGGCGTCGATCTCGGGGCACGGCGCATAGGTATCGCCGTCAGTGATTCGTCAGGCACCATGGCCTCGCCGAGAACCACTGTGGTCCGCTCGGGCGATGCCGAGCGTGACCGACGTGCCCTGGTGGCACTGGCGGTAGAGGAAGAGGCGGTCATCGTTGTCGTTGGCCATCCGCTGGCCCTCGATGGAAGCCGCACTGCTGCTGCTCGTGCTGCCGAAGCCGAATTGGAACTGCTGGCACCGATGCTCGATGCAGTGGGAATCGATGCAGTGCTTTTCGACGAAAGACTCACGACGGTCTCTGCGCAGCGTGCCCTCTCCGAGGGAGGGACGAGGGCACACAAGCAGCGGGCCGTAGTCGATCGCGCTGCTGCTGCCGTGCTCTTGGACGCGTGGCTTGATGCCCGCCGAGGACGCAATGACCGGGCCTGACGGTTCGCCCCGTCCCGAGGGATGGGACGACGATCCGGATGGATCGGTGAGAGATGACGTCGGGTTCGACCAGTCTGGGCCGGACCACAGCGACGTTGCGCCTGGACACAGACGACGCCGTCCTGGTCGACGTCGGTGGCGCGCAGCCGCCCTGGCTCTCGTCGTGCTCGGTGGGGCACTCCTTCTGGGAGGGTGGCTCTGGGTGTCGTCCGAAGCCGCTCCCGCCGCCACTCCTGGCCCTCAGGTCGTCTTCACCGTGGCCGCCGGTTCGGGGTGGAACCAGGTAACCACCACGTTGGCCCAAAAAGACGTGATCGGAAGCTCGCTGGCCTACCGAGTCTGGTCTCAATTCCACAGTTTGCCCGGCGTCCAGCCTGGTGCGTATGCCATCCGACAAGGAGTGGGCTTCGCCAATGTGCGCGACGTTCTTGCCGGTGGACCGAATGTGCAGGAACTCGACATACCTCCAGGATTCACGGTCAGTGAGGTAGCGGCCAGGGTCGGGCAGTTGTCGGGGCATTCGACGCCCGCCTTCCGATCCGTGGTTCGATCAGGCGTGGTGCGCTCGCCGTTCGCCCCGGCCGGCTCGACGGATCTCGAGGGCCTCTTGGGTACGGGCGCCTACGCGGTGCTTCCCGGGGAGTCCGATCGCGAACTTCTGAGCCACATGGTGGACCGTTTCAACGCCACCGCACGTGCGCTGCGCCTCGACGCCGGAGCCGCCCGACTGGGCCGGACGCCCTATGAGGTGGTGACTATCGCCTCGATTGTGCAGAAGGAAGGGGTGATCGCCAAGAATCTCGGTCCGGTGTCGAGAGTTATCTCCAACCGGCTGGCCAAGGGGATGCCGCTGCAGATGGACTCCACGATCCTCTATGCCTTGGGCCGAGACGGTGGTCCCGTGACGCCCAGTGACCTCAAGATCCGTTCCCCCTACAACACCTACCTCCGCAAGGGCCTACCTCCGACTCCGACCTGTCTGCCCTCGCCGGCTGCCCTCGCTGCTGCACTGCATCCCGCTCCGGGGCCTTGGCTCTTCTTCGTGGTCGTCGAACCCGACGGCACCGAGGCGTTCTCCACCACGTTCGCTGACCAGTTGGCCAATGAGAAGCTGGCCGCCCGCAGGGGCCTGGGGTGAATGTGCGGATGGTGTTCAGGCGACCACCTAGGACCGATGCCATGACAGGCATGGGTCGGTGGTGATGGGGGAGACTGCTTGGATGCCTGGGACTGCGGGACGCATGAAATCAGACCGACACGACCTCAGGTCTGTTCAGCCGTCGGCGTCGACCACGGTGGTGGGAGTGATCGGCCATCCGATAGCGCATTCGTTGTCGCCATTGCTTCACAACACGGCGTTCGGCGCGCTCGGGATCGATTGGGTCTCGGTGGGCTTTCCGGTGGCCGAAGGACAGGCCGAGGTGGCCCTGGCGGGGGCTCGCGCCCTGGGTGTTCGTGGTTTGTCGGTCACCATGCCCCACAAGGAAGCGGCGGCGGCCATCGCCGAGGAGACCACCGCGATAGCTGCACGGCTCGGGGCGGTGAACTGCCTGGACAGTGTCGATGGCCGGTGGATCGGCGACAGTACGGACGGGGCCGGGTTGGTGGCGGCGCTGGCGCATGCACCGGGCGTTGATCCTGTGGGCCTGCGGTGCTTGGTCGTGGGAGCGGGCGGGGCAGCACGTGCTGTGGTGGCCGCACTAGCGGATGCAGGTGCGGCCGAGGTCGTGGTGGTCAATCGGACACAGCGTCGCGCTGACGTGGCGGCCAGCCTGGCGGGACCGATCGGGCGGGTCGGCACCGGTGAGGATGCCCGAGAGTGCGACCTGGTCGTCAATGCCACGCCGATGGGCATGGCGGACGTCGAGGGTCACCCGGAGGGTTGGCCCGTCGATCCGAGTCTGCTCGGTCCTGACCAGGTGGCCGTGGATCTCGTCTACCACCCGGCCACGACACCGTGGTTGGCCGCAGCGGCGGATCAGGGGGCAACGACGGTCAACGGTCTCGGCATGCTGGTCCACCAGGCCGCCTTGCAGATCGAACGGTGGACGGGCATGGCGGCCCCCGTGGAGGACATGTGGGCTGCCGTGGCCGACCGGCCCTTGTGATTACCTACCGAAGGCACACGCCCGTGTTCGTGGGTAGGGGAGGTGCTCGGTGTTCTCCCGAGGGCAGTGGGGGTAGCCTGAGCGCCGAGGCAACCTGGTGACTTTCCCGATGACCGACTCCCTGGCAACCCGCACGCGGCGTGTGTCTGCGCGGGTCGACCCGCTGCTCATCGGGACCGCCGTCCTTTTGTCCCTGGTCGGCGTGATCATGATCTTCTCGGCTACGAGGGACAAGTTGACCTTGGCGGGATCAGATCCCCACTACTACCTCAAACGCCAACTTATTTTCTTGGTCCTTGGGCTTTGTGTCATGACGTTCACCACCTTGTTCGATTACCGGCGCTGGGAGCACGTGGCCACGCCGCTCTACATCGCCATCGTCTTGATGTTGCTTGCCGTCTTGTCCCCGTTGGGTTCCCACGCCCTTGGTGCCCAGCGTTGGTTCTCCGCAGGCCCTCTCCAGGTGCAGCCCTCGCAGTTCGCCACTCTGGTGATGATCATCGCCATCGCCACCTACTGCGGGCGACGACCGGATGGCCTGGTCGGGCGTGACCTGATTCGAATCGTGTTGATGACGTCGGTGCCCCTGCTCCTGATTATCAAGCAACCTGACCTCGGCACCGGTATCGTGCTTGCCTCGATCATGATGGTGATGCTCGTGGTGGCGGGCATGCCGGGTCGCTACCTGGCTCTTTTGGTGATCGGGGCTATCTCGCTCTTCGTGATCGCCCTGAATCTCGGGCTGGTGAAGCAGTATCAGGTGCAGCGGCTCACCAGCTTTATCTCGCCGAACAAGGCGAGTGCTGACGTTGTGTACAACGTCGAACAGGCCAAGACGGCCATCGCCCATGGCGGGATGTTCGGCCGGGGGCTGTTCAAAGGCGATGCCACGAACCTCGCCTACGTACCCGAGCAGCAGACCGACTTCATCTTCTCGGCAGTGGGGGAGCAGGTCGGCTTCGTCGGAGCAGGCATCATTCTGGCGCTCTATGGACTTTTGGCTTGGCGCATCCTGCGGGTGGCGCAGATGGCTCGCGACACCTTGGGTCGTCTGATCTGCTCGGGCATCTTCACGCTCTTCATGTTCTCGGTCTTCGAGAACATCGGAATGAACATGGGGATCATGCCGGTAGCTGGAATCCCACTTCCGTTCCTGTCGTATGGCGGATCGGCCATCCTGGGGTTCCTCGCGGCGATCGGCATCGTGGCCAGTGTGCAACTGCGGAGCACTCGGTGACGGCCACCGATCCTTCGGCAATCGGGCCGTCAGGATTTGAGCCTGGAGTCACTGAGTCAGGAGTCACTGAGTCAGGGGAACCCGTGCCGGCAGGTACTGGGGCCACCAGTTCAGAATCAGATGCGTCGGCTTCAGGGGCCGGCGAATATGGCGGTTCTAGTGGCACTTCCGATGAAGAGCATGTGGCGTCGCCAGATGTGGATCATGCACAGCCTGAGGGCGGATGGAACTTCCAGCCGACGAACGATGGGAGCCCGGCGTTCTCGACGGCCCTAGTGACCTCGGTCACCTTGGACCTGCCCAACCAACACCCGGTGATTCTTCTCCGGGAGAGTGAACCTCCCGGTCGCCACATCTCCTTCGCTGTCAGCATGGCTGACGCTGTGGCCCTGGCCCACAGCCTGCGCCGTATTCCCACACCTCGTCCCGGTACCCATGAGCTGACGGGTGACATTCTGCAGCGCTTCGACATCGACATCGTGGCCGTCCGTCTGGTCGGGCGCTCCGGCAGCATCTACTTTGCTGAACTTGACCTCCGGGGACGTGACCGCCACACCGTGCACTCGTGCCGGCCGAGCGACGCCCTCACGCTGGCCATGCGCCAGCCGGTCCCTGCGCCGATCCTGGTGGATCTGCGCCTGTGGGAGCCCGACGTAGACGTGGAGCCACCGACCTACCCATCGTGATGGGAATGTCGGCGCTCACCGAGTGCCGCGCCCGTGCTGTCTCGTCCAGGTTGACTCCACGACAGGGCGTGTCGATCGTCACCTGACGCATGGGCCAAGGCTGCACCCCCCAACGCTGACTGCGGGGGGTACGGTGGAAGTGCGGGAGTTCGGAAGAAGGGCGGGCCGTTGTGCTGAGCCGATATGAGACTGTCCTTGCCGCCCTTGATGCTGGCGTAGTCATCCATGACGCCGATACGGCGATCATCGAGGCAAACGGGCGTGCTCGAACCTTGCTGGGCATGCAGGATCTCGATGGACGTTTCGCCGGTGATCCTCGTTGGGAGTTTCTCGAGTCCGATGGGACGGCGATGACTGTGGATCGCTTCCCGGTGATGCAGGTGATCGAGTCACGGGCGCCACTCACGGGGTTTCCCATGATCGTGCGCCCGCCCGGACTGCCTGACGCATGGGTCGAAGTCAACGCGCTCCCGCGCTTCGAGGACGCTGGTGAGTTGTGCGAGGTTGTCGTCACCTTCATCGACCGAACCCTGCAAGTAGTGCGCCAACAGGCCGTGGATGCCGCCTTGGAGCAGGTGCAGGCAACGGCTGATTACTCGCGGCGACTCCTCGAGGCTGCGCTCGACCCGCTGGTGACGATCTCTCCGGGCGGAAAGATCACCGATGTCAACGCAGCCACCGAGAGGATCACGGGCCATGCCCGCACTGACCTCATCGGCACGGATTTCACGTCCTACTTCACGTCGCCCGAGGACGCGCGCGCAGGCTACGAACTGGCGTTCCGTGAAGGTCAAGTCGTCGACTATCCGCTAGCCCTCACCCATGTCTCGGGACGGGTGACCCCGGTGCTCTACAACGCCTCGGTCTATCGCAACGATGACGGTGACGTGGTGGGCGTGTTTGCCGCTGCTCGTGACATCACGGAGACCAAGGCGACCGCAGACGCTCTGGAGAAGAGCGAGAAGGCGTTCCGCCTGGCCATCGATGGTGCCCCGCAAGGCATGGCGGTCATCGGGCTGAACCTGGAATTCCTGCAGGTGAACCCTGCGCTGTGTGCACTGCTAGGTCACAGTGAGGCCTGGATGCTGTCGCACGGACTGATGGACGTGATCCCGCCTGAAGACTTGAGTGTCGACTTGAGCGGCAACGAGGAACTCATGACAGGTTCTGCTCATATGACGGTGCACGAGGGTCAGTGGTTGCGAGCGGATGGATCCTTGATCTGGGTCGTGCACTCGACGGCCCTGCTTCGTGAACCCGACGGCACTCCGGCTTCCTACGTCGCCCACATCCAGAACAACACCGATGCTCACAAGATCCGTGAAGATCTGTTGGACCGGGCCAACCATGATCCACTGACCGGTCTGATCAATCGTGACCAACTGCAGGCCCATGTCGACCATCTCCTGACGCTTCCACCTCAGAGTACGGGCCAACCCGCGGTGTTGTTCTGTGACATTGACGGATTCAAGAAAGTCAACGACAGCTACGGGCATCTGGCCGGCGACGAGGTCCTGCGGGTCGTAGCCCACCGGATCGCTGCCGCATTGCGACTCACCGACATCGCTGCTCGGGTGGGAGGGGATGAGTTTGTCGTCGTCCTCGACGCGGTACCCGAGCAGGCCACTGCGGTTGCCGTCGCCCAAAAGATCTGTAGGGCGATCATGCAACCTCTAGGCATTGAAGGACATGCCGACACCACGGTCACTGCGTGTGTGGGCATTGCTGTGGGAAGCGCCGGTATCGATGCCCACCGACTGATGCGCAATGCCGACGCTGCGCTCTACCAGGCCAAAGGTGAAGGAATTAATCGGGTGGCCGTCTTCAACAGCCCGTCGCATTCATCGCTGGCCATCGAGATCCGAGACTCAATTCGTGGCGGAAGATTCATTCCTCATTTCCAGCCGATCGTCACCATGGAAGACGGCGCGCTGGTGGGTTACGAAGCGCTGGCTCGCTGGGTCCATCCCGACGGGAGGCTCCTTGCCCCGGACGAGTTCTTGGTCGACGCGACCCGCAGTGACCTGATCGTGGAGTTGGACCAGATGATCTTGGTGCGGTCCCTCGATGCACTCGGCGTGTTGCCGGCACCCCTGCACATGGCGGTCAACGTATCGGCAAGCTCGCTCGGACTCGACGGCTATGCCACCACGGTGATCGATGCGGTCACGCAACGGGGGCTGGATCCCGACCGCTTGCACCTGGAGTTGACCGAATCAGATCTCTTGAGTGTGACCACCACGGTGAAAGCGACCATGGACGAACTGGTCCGGTTCGGAATCCGTTGGTATGTCGACGACTTCGGAACGGGATACTCCTCGATCTCACACCTGCGCGATCTGCCCATCGCAGGTCTGAAACTCGATCTGTCGTTCACCGCCCTGCTCGCCTCGGAAGATCCGACCAGCCTTGTGCTCGCCCAAGGCCTCGTCGGTATGGCCACGGGACTTGGCCTCGACACGGTTGCCGAAGGGGTGGAGACCATCGAACAAGCCGCCATGCTTCGCGCCCAGGGCTGGAGGTGTGCTCAGGGTTGGCTCTATGGACATCCCGCCGCGCAGTGCGCCTCCAGGTCAGATCTCGGCGTTGATCCCGCGCAGGCGACTACGCCCTGACGGATCCTTCAACTTCCGGTGAGCAACCGCCGGCGTCGGTCCTGCTCGTCGTCCCAGGCCGCTTGGTCGGCCGCATCGACTGATGCCGCTCCTTCGTCTGAGATCCTCATGAGGATGGCTACGAGGACGTAGTTGGCGATGAGTGCTGAGCCACCGTAGGAGACGAAAGGAAGGGTGATGCCCGTCAGGGGCAAGAGGCGCAGGATGCCTCCGATGATGAAGAACGCTTGGAACCCGAGGATGATGGTGAGCCCGGTGGCGGTCAGCTTGGCGAACTCCGAGCGAGCCGCCTGGGCGATGCGGAGACCGGCCCCGACCAAGGTCATGAAGGCAATGACGATCATCGTCGCGCCGAACATGCCCATCTCCTCGCCGATGACGGCGAAGATGAAGTCGGTCCGAGAGTTGGTGATGAGATAGGCCCCGGCGCCGAGTCCAAGTCCTGAACCACCGATCCCGCCGCTGCCCAAGGCGTACCACGTCTGGACCAGTTGGCGACCCGTTCCTTCAGCCAATGGCCATGGGTTCAACCAGGTTTCGACCCGGACGTGGGTCTGGGCGAAGTACTTGGAGGTCACGTAGGCCCCTATGGCAAACAAGATCACGCCGAGCAGCAGGTAGCCGGTGCGTCCGGTGGTGATCCAGAGCATGCCGATAAAGAGTGTGAAGAGCAGGGCGGAAAATCCGATGTCGTGTTCGAGGCTCATCACCGCCACGGCGAATCCCCAGGCCACCACGATGGGAACCAGAGGGCGGGGGTCGAGGAAGAGCCGGTTTCCGACGCGGGCGGTCGGGATCGTCAGCAGTTCACGGCGCTCGGCGAAGTAGGAGGCGAAGAAGACGCAGAGCACGATCTTCGCCAGTTCCACCGGCTGGAACTCGATCCTGCCGACCTGCACCCAGAGTCGGGCGCCGTTGATGTTGGCTCCAAGTCCTGGAACCAGGGGGAGCAGCAGCAAAATTACGCCCGCACCTAGCAACATGTAGCGGTATCGGTCGAGGTCTCGAGAGCGCCGCACGGTGAACAGGGTCAGCACATACATCGCTACACCGCCGGCCGTCCATGCCGCTTGATATGGGGCGTAGTTATGACCGGTCCCCAGATCGATCCTGGCGATGATGACGTAGCCGATCCCGTTCAGCAAGAAGACGACGGGCATCACGATGGCGCTCGCATCGGGCGCAAACATGCGATTGGCCACATGGGTGACCCCGCCAAGCGCAAGGATGGTCAGAAGGAAGGGCAGGAGGTTGGCTGGGACCTTCGACGTATTGCCGAGGATCATGAGCGCATAGGTGGCCGTGATAATCACGGAGGCGGCGACCATGAGGCCCAACTCGGTTCTCCGGCGAGCCTTTACGCCTCGATGAGCCCGCCGATGGGGGGAGTGCGACAGCAGGGTGGGCACCGGGCAGAGCCTACTTGTGGGCAGGCCAAGTCTGGTGGAAGCACGAGAGACTGGGGGATCTGCCCCACTTGCCCGCAGGCGGTTCCCCTCGGGCGTTTGCGACTTGGGGGTGCGGGTCTACGATGACTGAGCCATGATCCCGAGCCTCCACCACTGTCACTCGGATCGTCGGACGGCGGTGTGACGGCTCACAGCACACCCGAAGGGCCCGTGGACTTGGCGAGCGCTCCTGAGCGATTTGCCAACCGGGAGCTGTCGTGGCTCGACTTTGCCCATCGTCTGGTAGATCTGGCCTCTGACAGGCGGCTTCCCCTTCTCGAACGAATCCGGTTCTTGGCCATCTCGGCCGAGGGACTCGATGAGTTTTTCCAGGTTCGAGTCTCTGCTTTGGACGATCGGGTGGCTGCGGGGATCCGCACCCGATCGGCCGACGGCATGAGCCCCACCGAGCAGTTGGCTGCCATCTGGGAGCGCGTGGAGCAGCTGATGGGGCGACAGGCCGCCGTGGCCGAGGATCTGCTGGCCGTGCGGCTGGTCGACGCTGGGGTGACGGTCGTGGGATGGGACGATCTTGGCGCCGATGATCGCGCCTGGCTGGGCGAACTCTTCGACCATCGGATGTTTCCGATCCTCACTCCGCTGGCCGTCGATCAAGGTCATCCGTTTCCCTACATCTCGAACCTCAGCCTCAATATCTTGGTTCGTGTCGTCGATCCGGGTTCGGGCAGTGGCCGCATTGCCCGGGTCAAGGTGCCCCCGCTGCTACCCAGGTTCGTGGCCCTCCCTGACCGTGTCCGGTTGATCCCCGTCGAGCACGTGATCGCCGCCCATCTCGACCGACTGTTCCCGGCCATGGAGATCGGCGGGCACCATGTGTTCCGAGTCACTCGCAACGCCGACCTGTCGGTGGACGAAGACGACGCCGAAGACCTCTTGGCGGCTGTTGAACTCGAGCTCCACCGGCGTCGTTTCGGGCAGGCCGTGCGCCTGGAGGTTACGACATCGGCATCAGACGATCTGGTGGCCATGTTGGTGAGGGAGATCGACATCGACCCTGGCCGGGTGGTGCCCATCGATGGCCTCGTCGATCTCAGCGGACTACGGGCTCTGTGCGATCTCGATCGACCTGACTTGACCGTCGAACCTTGGACACCGGTGCCCCCTCCCCGGCTGGCGGGTCAGCGGAACATCTTCGAAGTGCTGGCCACAGGTGACGTCTTAGTGCACCATCCCTATGAATCGTTTGCGGATTCTGTGGAGGCTTTCGTGACCCAGGCGGCGGTCGATCCCGCCGTTGTCGCCATCAAGCAGACCCTGTATCGCACCGGGCTGGATAGTCCCATCGTCGACGCACTCGTGCGTGCAGCTCGATCGGGCAAGGAAGTCACTGTTGTCGTCGAACTCCAAGCCCGGTTCGACGAGCGTGCCAATATCGCGTGGGCACGAGCCCTCGAGGAGGCCGGAGCCCAGGTCATCTACGGCCTGGCCCGGCTCAAGACTCATTCGAAGATCTCGCTTGTTTTGCGCAGGGAGGGTGAAGTGATCCGGCGCTACTGCCATATTGGCAGTGGGAACTACAACTCCATTACGGCGCGCATGTATGAAGACGTCGGCTTGCTGACGGCTGACCCAGAAATCGGCGTAGACATCAGCGAGCTCATCAGTCTTCTGGCCGGTGGCGAGGCCCCGGTGCACTTCCGCAGGCTCGTGGTCTCACCGGTCGCCACCAGGCCTCAGGTGATTGCGGCCATCGAGGCCGAGGCGGCAGTCGGGCCCTTAGGTCGCATCGTGATCAAAACCACCGGCTTGACCGATCCGGCGGTGATCGATGCGCTCTATCGAGCATCGAGTGCGGGAGTGCCCATCGATCTCGTGGTCCGGGGTCGATGTTGCCTGCGACCCGGCGTGCCGGGCCTGTCAGAGACCATCCGGGTCCACTCGGTGGTGGGGCGGTTCCTCGAGCACTCCCGCATCTTCCGGTTCGGAGGAACATCGGGACGCCCACTGCGGGTCTCGTTCGGATCCCCGGATCTCATGGAGCGCAACCTGGATCGGCGGATCGAGGTTCTCGTGCCCGTGCACGACGAAGCAATTCGCGATCGGCTTGCCGCCATTCTCGACGACGCCGTTGCTGATGAAGCGAATGCCTGGTTACTCGGACCCGATGGCCAGTGGACACGATGTGATCCCGACGACGGGATCCCAAGCCAGGCATTCAGTTTGCAGGCTCGGTGCCGATCACTGGCATTGGCTGCCTGGGAGCGTGGCCGCGCGGACGGCCAGCCTTCGTCGGTGGCTGATGTTGAGGGACCTGATCTTGGCTCGGGTCCTCCGTTCCAGGCTGACTCTCGAGGGATCCAGCCCGCACCGAGCGATCAGCACGTGCCTCCGAGTCCGGCGCCGGATCTGCCTGATGATCGTTTGCCTCGTCGGAAGCGCTGGTGGCATCGCTGGTTTCGAGTGGATCGACGCCAGGGGAAATGACGGCAGGCTTGCGGGCCGCCTTCCAAGCCGGTTGGCGTTTTTCGAACTCCAACGAGGCATAGGCCAGCCCGCCGAAGGGAATAGGCAGCCAGAAGTTAACGGCCCGATAGGCGAGTACCGCGGAAAGAGCGGCGGCGTCGGGTACGCCGAAGCCAGCCAGCATCGAGACCAGAACGAACTCGATCACACCTAGGCCACCGGGTGTCACCGGGATGGCGGCGAGGATGTTGGCAAGTCCATAGGCGGTCAACAGATCCACCGGTGGAACGGCGTGGCCGAAAGCGGCGATGAAGACCCACAGGGACGCGGCATCGAGTAGCCAGTTGGCTGCCGCCCAGCCCACGGCCCGGCCGAGGAGACGCCGGTCTTCCATCAGCCCACCAAACCGTTGTGCCAAGCGCTCCAGCAACGAGGTCACCCGGTCGGCATCGATGAAGCGCGTATTAGCGGCCAGTCGGTGGACGAAGCGTCGAGTCCGTTCCTGGCCCTTGGTGAGTAGGAGGAATATTCCACCGAAGGCACCCAAAAGGACGACGCCGATGGCAGCGGCCACCATGACCAGGATCGAGGCCGACTCGTTCTGGCCGCCGTGGAGGCTGGTCGGTACCTGAAAGCCGTGGGCCACCAAGAACGACACCAGCGAGCACCAGAAGATGATGTTGAGGACGACCGCGGACCCGATTCCTTGAGTGCCCAAGGCGAACCCCGCGTCAGCACCACTCACGCCGGATTGAGTGAGGAGTCGGTAGCCGAGGGCAGTGCCTGGGGCGGTGCCGCCCGGTGAGACGTGACTCAAGGCGAGCGTGGAGAGGTTGATGCGAAAAAGGCCGAGGCGGCGCGGACCGCCATGCGGCAGGACTGAGTGAGTCAGTTGCGTATAGGCCACCAGGGCTGCCACCTCGAGCAGTACGCCCAGTGCCAAGTACCCGAGGTGAATGTGGGCCAGTGCCCCAACCTGGCGCCGATGTCGGGCCACGAGAGGGAAGACGACGTAGAAGACGAACAAGAACGCGAGCACGGTGCCAACACTGATGCGCACCTCACGCCGAGCAAATGGGCCTCGGTGCCACCGGCGCATGCGGTCGGTCTCGGGTGTCTTCTCGGACGCCATCACGGCCATGTTGGCACGGCGCACTGCTCGCGACCTGTAATGCTGATGCGGTGATCGACCCGCAGGCTTCACACGAGCCCGTCACCGCGAGCGCGCTCGACGATGAGATGGCCGCAGAGGCTCCGTTGCCGCACGCATCGTTGGGCCAGCGTTTTATGGCTGCCTTCGAGGCCCGAGGTGTGCCGCTGAGGACGATCCTGACCATTGATGCCGTGGTGATCGTCACCTGGGTGCTCTACCGCTTGTTGGGCCGTCTTCGCGAGGTGATCCTCTGGCTGCTCGTTGCCGCCTTCATCGCCTTGGTGCTGCACCCCGCAGTGTCGTTCTTGCAGCGGCGAGGTCTGCGACGCGGGTTGGCGGTCGCGGTTGTTTTCGTGGGCGCAGTAGTGGCATTCGTGGGCTTGTTGGTGCTGTTCGGCTACCCATTGGTGAACTCAGCGACCCGGGTGGCGGAGCGATTGCCGGCCATGGTTGATCAGGTCCATCGAGGTCACGGCTGGCTGGCCCATCTGCTGCAACGGTTCGGCCTCCTGTCATGGGTGCAGCACAACGCGCCGCGCCTCAAGACGGCCGCCAACAACTTGAGCCGGCCGGCTCTGTCGATCGGCACCAATCTGGGTCGGGCCGTCTTCTCCACCATCTTGGCGTTGACGACGATCGCCTTCTTGTCCCTGTTCATGCTGCTCGAGGCCCCTCGCATGCGTACGGGACTGCTCGGGTTGATGCGGCCTGAGCTACGTGTGACGGTGGAAGAAGTGGCCTCGACGGTCTCGCGAACGGTGACTGCCTACGTGCTGGGAACCATCGTGCTGTCGGTGACATTCGGTGTGGTCGTCTTGGTGACGCTGGCCGTCCTTGGCGTGCCATTCGCACTGCTGATCGGACTCTGGGTGGCTCTGGTCGCCATGATCCCTCTTGTGGGGGGGTTGATTGCCGGGGTGCCGAGCGTGGCGTTGGCGCTACTGCATTCGCCGACCGCGGGGGTGGTGACGGCCATCGTGTTCGTCGGTTTCCAGCTGATCGAGAACCACTTCCTCTATCCCGTGGTGATGTCCCGCACCGTGCGGATGAATCCTCTCTGGGTGTTGGTGGCCGTCTTGGTCGGAGCCAATCTGGGCGGCGTATTCGGATCCTCGCTCGGTGCCCTCAGTGGTGCCCTTGTGGCCATCCCGGTGGGTGGAGCCATCCAGGTTGTATTCCAAGAGGTGAGGTCACGGACGAGATCCACTGCTCCGGTGGACGACGATGGTGCTGTTACTGCGCCGATGAGACGCCAGGAAGCCTGAATTTGCGTTGTGCACGTCACGGATATCCCCAGTGATCGGCCGTCCAGATTGCGAGGCTGACGACCCCGAACGGCCGAGCACCGTGAGCCTCGCTGATCACGGAGTTTCAACGGGGGCGAGCCCCCTTGGTGCCGCGCCCCCTTCGAATCGTCCTTGGAGGTGAGCGACTCCGCCTCGCGAGCCGGTGTCCCGTAGACTGCCCGCCATGGATGCCCTGGTGGTCCTTCCCACCTACAACGAGGCTGAAAATATCGACCATGTCCTGCGAAGGATCCGTGCTGCCGTGCCTAGTGCCACCGTGCTGGTGGTCGATGATGGAAGCCCAGACGGCACTGCGGATATGGCCGAGGGCTTGGCCAGTGAACTCGGTGGCATTGCACTGCTCCGACGCCACGGTAAAGCCGGACTGGGCAGTGCCTATCGAGCAGGATTCGCATGGGGCCTCGAGCGAGGGTTCGACGCCTGCATCGAGATGGATGCTGATCTCTCGCACGAACCCGAAGCTCTACCTTCCTTGCTGGCGCCTCTAGGCGATGGCGCCGGGTTGGTGATCGGATCTCGGTATGTGCCTGGTGGGCGCATCCCCAACTGGGCATGGCACCGACGACTGCTGTCGCGGGGTGGCAATCTCTACGCCTCGGCACTGCTTGGCCTACGGGTGGCGGATGCCACTGCCGGGTTCCGAGCCTATGCAGCTTCTGCGCTCCAGGCCATTGACCTCGAAGGCATTCAGGCTGAGGGCTATGGATTTCAGATCGAAATGACCTATGCGGCCCGGCGCGCCGGGGTGTCCATCGTCGAGGTTCCCATCAGTTTCGTGGACCGCGTCGAAGGCGAGTCCAAGATGTCGACGAACATCGTCGTGGAGGCCTTGGGCCTCGTGACGTGGTGGGGAGCCCGACGTTTGGTGGGAGTCGACAAGCCGACGCCGCAGACGGTGGCCACCTGACGTCGTTCGCCGGCATTGATGCTGGAGAGGGGCCAAGCGTTCTGCTCCTCCACGGTCAGCCGGGATCAGCGGCATCGTGGTCTCCGGTCGTCCCGCTCCTGACCGATCGGTTTCGCGTGCTCGTGCCCGATCGTCCCGGCTATGGCGCGACGGTGGGCTCGGCTCAAGGCGTGGAAGAGAACGCAGCCGTGTTGGCCGCCATGCTGGAGGAGCGAGCTAACGGTCCAACGACCGTGGCTGCTCACAGTTGGGCTGGAGGAGCCGCGGTGCTGCTGGCAACCCAGCGCCCTGATCTTGTTGCCGCCCTGGTACTGATTGGGGCCGCCTGTACGTCCGACAGCCTGGACGGCACTGACCGGGTCCTCGCCCTGCCGGTGCTGGGACATGCAGCGGCTGCACTCGGCCTCGTGGTCCTTGGCGAGGTGCTGCCACGCGTGCGTCGGATGGCTGGCTTCGTGCCCGCATCGCGCCGAGAACGCTTCCTGGCCGCCTTGCCCGATCAAGGGGTTCTCGGCGGGCAGTGGGGTACATTCGCAAGACAGCGGCGATCGTTCGTCATTGAGCAACGGGCCCTGGTGGCCGAAATGCCCCAGGTGGCCGAGTCGCTCCCTGGTCTGCAGGTTCCGGTGGCAGTGGTGATGGGGGAGTGGGATCTCGTCGTATCTCCCGCATCAAGTGTCACCCTGGCTGCTGCGGTGCCCGGATCGGAACTCATCAGTCTCCCGGAAGCCGGCCACTTCGCCATCCGAGACGAGCCGGTGACCATTGCTGAGGTGATCGCCCGCTACGCAGACCAACCGGCATCTCTTGGGTGAGGGTTGATCGCCCTTGCCCCTGGGCGAAGCTATCGACTACCTACCGAGTCCCATCGGGCGACAATCTGATCGTCGAGGGTTGAGGCATCTGGCTGGGCATGGGAAACGGCATCGATCTCGAGGGCGTCGAGGACGGAGCGGAGCTTGAGCCCTACCTCGGCCAACTCGGTCTCGGGTTGTGAACCAGCCACAATGCCGACTCCAGCGGTCAGACGTACTCGCCGTTCATCAACCAGGACAGCCCGGATCCCAACCATCCATCTCCCGTCGCCGGAACCGTCGACGTAGCCGACCGGTCCGGCATAGGGCCCTCGAGGGGCGACCTCGAGACGGTCGATGAGAGCGAGGGCAGCATCACGGGGCACTCCGGCGACGGCTGGAGTGGGATGGAGCATGGCGGCCAGATGGAGTGCCGACGGCACCCGTCCGGTGGTATCGGCTGACAAGGTGCCGCGGACGGGAGTGGCCAGATGAGAGATCGTCCGAAGGTGGACCACCGTGGGTCCGTCTGGCACCTCCAGCATCGTGGTGGTGGGGCGCAGCGCATCGACGATGGCGTCGACCACGAGTCGGTGCTCATTGCCGTCCTTGGTCGACCCGAGCAGCGTCGAGGGAAGCACACTGGAAGCATCATGGTGGCGGTCGGTCGTTCCAGCCAGCGGGGTGCTGGCCACGTCGAGGCCTTGTCGAGACACCAAGAGTTCAGGGCTGGCCCCGAGGAATCTCCCTTCGGGGGTGGGTAGGGCCACGAGCGTGCAGCCCGGCTCCATGTCTCGCCACCGGGTCAACAGTGCCGCTTCGTCCAAGGGCGCAGAAGGGAAGACGTCGACATGACGGGCCACCACGACCTTGGTGATCGATCCGTCCTCGATGGCATCAACGGCCATGGCCACCGCGCTGCGAAAGTCGTCGTCACTCAGCGCTCGAGCGCCCTCTGGGGATCCACTGGCGTCGGCGAACACCGATGGTGGGCGGCGCGTGGCGGCACGTGAGGCCAAGGTGGCCCGCAGTCGATCAGGGTCGGATGTGGCCGTTGTGGCTTCGTCCCTGCCTCCCACCACCGTGACCCACTCGGTCCCATCCGCTTCGCGCCCGTAGGTCTGGGAGCAGACGGCGAGCGCCGATGGCGCCGTGCGGTTGAAGGGCAGGGCGCCAAAGGCGATCACTGGATGCCCACAACCTGCATCAGGGCGGAGATGATCGCTGCAGGGCAGCGTGGCGAGTTTGTCGACGAGAGCGTCTAGGCCGCCAACGTCGGTGAGGCCGTTTGGAAGATCGAACAGATGTGCCGTGCCGATCCCGACGACAACGCGTTCGGGTGCAGCGATGAGGCGACCAGTGCCGTCAGCCAGGCTCCAGGGATCGATAGATGGTCCTGAGGGCAGCAGGACGCGGATGGCGATGAGATCGCCCCACACCGCGTCCTCCATCATGTCCTCCGACATGTCCTCCGACATGTCCTCCGTCATGTCCTCCGACATGGCATCCGTAATGGCATCCGTGATGTTTGTACCGGTCATGCTCGCACTCGTCACGGGCGCCCCTCACGGGTGGCAGTCAGCAGTTGGCTCAATCCTCCCGAAAGGGCACGCCGGTTGACGGCCGAGAATCCGGCCTCGCCGAGCATGGCTCGCAACTCGTCTGGCGTCGGCAGGTAGGCAGTCGAGCGCGGCAGATAGCGATAGGCCGATCGATCGGACAGCAGGCCGCCGATCATGGGGACGACGCGTCGGAACCAGATCCGGTGACCGGCGCGCATGAGGCCTACCTCTGGTTCGGCAACCTCGAGCAGGCTGAGGCGACCGCCGGGCCGAACCACTCGACCGAACTCGGCGAAGACCCCGGCCAGGTCGGTGAAGTTGCGCAGGGCGTAGCCACAGGTGATGCCATCGACCGAGACGGTCGCTAGCGGCAGAAATGCACCGTCGGCCTGGGCCAGTGGCAGGCCGGTCTTATTGGCGGCCAACATCCCCCACGACAGGTCCATGCCCATGGCTCGATAGCCGGCACCTTCCAGTAGGCGCAGGAAGTCACCGGTGCCGCTGGCGAGGTCGAGGACGGTGGATCCGGAGGGCAGACCCAGAGCGCGCAGCGATTGGCGGCGCCAGCGGATATCGAGCCCGAAGGTCATGGCTCGGTTCACCATGTCGTAGCGGGGAGCGATGGTGTCGAACATGTTCCGGACGAGCTCGGTCTTGGCCGTCCCTGTTGGGAGATCCGCATCAGCGGCCCGAGCCGCCGCCTCGAGGGCGGCAGCGGTCGAGGCTCGTGTGCTGTGGTCGGGGGTCATCGAAGCTCCTCGGTTGTCTGCAACGTCTTCGGTGACCGAGCCACTTCGGATTGATCTCGGAGGTCAGAGGTACTGGATACGGGATCGAGACCGTGGCCCCCTTGAGCCAGCTGGGCTCGCACGGCCCGCTGCTCCTCTTCGGACCCGCGTTGTTCTACGTGATCAAAGGCCGCTTGGACGAGGGTGCGCACGAAGTGATGCCCCACCAGGGCATCAGCTGCTGGCAATAGCTCGGCATAGGCCTGCAGGAGACCAGACACGGCAGGATCCGCGTGGTCGTGGTCGCCGCGCCGACGGAGCGCATCGGGTCGAGCGCCCATCCGCAAGGGCTCTCGCACGTGGCGAGCGAAGAGGGCAACCGCATCACGGGCAATGACCTCGGTCGCTGCCTGGTGGCGTCTCGCCAGATCGACGAGATCGGCGAGCGGGATGCCCCATTCGAGGAGGCGGAGTCCTGCACGAGCGGCCTCGACGTCCTCATCGGTGTAGCGGGCTACCCCACCGATTCTTCGGGGGACCAGGAGTCCGTCGTTCTCCAGGGCGGCGAGCAGCGCCTCGGGTACACCCGTCGCCTCGGCTAACTGGGCCAGGTCATAGGTGGTCGGTAGGTCTGCGGATCGTCCTGCAGTCTGTACGTGATCAGGCGGTATCTCACGGGCCGTCGGGTCGGCGAGCCCATCAGGTGGCGAACTGTCGACGAATGAGGCAGACGACAGCGACCGGGCCTCCCAGGTGGGGTCGCCGCTCGACAACTGCGCAATCAGTGCTTCATCAGCGGCGTCAAGGTCACCGGATACCAGGCGGGCAATGGTGGCCAGCGTGAACCCACGCTGCTGGAGCGAGCGAATCCGATCGAGCCGGACCAGATGGGCGTCGTCATACCAGGCGATGCGGCCCTCACGACGTGGAGGGTCCAGCAGGGACTTGCTCTGGTAATAGCGAACAGTATCGACCGACACTCCGGCCCGTGACGCCAACTCTTCGACCCGCAGTGCCATGAGCTCTACTCTAGGAGTAGTTGCTCGTATTGTGAGAGCACTAGGTGCATCCTGGGTTCATGCATCAAAACACGGTCGAGGGCGCGCCGTCGGCACTGTTCGCACTCCCTAGGCGCACGTGGCGAAGCCGACGTTCCCTGTGCGGCGATTCCGGACGGATCGCCGCTCGGTGCCTCAGCTGTAGTAGCGGTAGACCACCTGGGCTACACAGCTGGGCTTGGAGGCTCCTTCGGTCTCGAGTGTGAGGTCGAGGACGACTTGGACACCGCCGGTCACATCCTCCACTTCAGCCACGCCAACCCCGACCCGAAGCTTGGAACCGACCATGACTGGCGAGGGGAAGCGCACCTTGTTGCAGCCGTAGTTGACGCCCATGGAGATTCCCTCGACCTGGAGCACCTCACCAAGGAAGACCGGTGCCAGCGCGAGGGTCAGGTAGCCGTGGGCGATAGGGCCACCGAACGGGCCGTTGGCTGCTGCCTCTGGATCCACGTGGATCCACTGATGGTCGCCTGTTGCGTCGGCAAAGAGGTTGACCGTCGCCTGGTCGATGACGTGCCAGTCGCTGAACCCAAGGTGGGTCCCGACGAGATCCTTGAACGATTCGATTCCATGCACCGTGGTTGCCATTCCCTGACTGTAGGCACGCGGACCGCACCCGGACCACCCGAGATTCAGTTCGACGAGTACGGGGGACGTGCCAGTCCATGGGGACTCGGTCGATGCCCGGTCGGCTGGGTCGCTACGATCAGTGCGTGGCTGACGAGCACCAACACCGAGATCTGAAGGGCGGCGGGGCCCGTGCCGCCGTCTTCGGCATCAGCGATGGTCTCGTCTCCAACGTCGCCCTGATCCTCGGAGTGGCCGGGGCCCATCCATCGGCTGGCGCTGTGCGCCTAGCCGGCGTCGCTGGCCTCATCGGCGGCGCCTTCTCGATGGCCACCGGTGAGTACATCTCCATGCGTGCTCAATCTGAACTCATGGAGCGTGAGCTCGACGTCGAGCTGCGGGCCATTTTGGCGGATCCTGAACTCGAGCGTCGTGAGTTGGCAGCCATCTACCGAGACCGTGGACTCGACGCAGATCTGGCCGAGGAGATGTCGGTTCGCATGATGCGTGACCCGGACCTCGCGCTTGAGACCCACGCCCGCGAAGAGCTCGGGTTCACACCTGGGGATACCGGGAATCCCGTGGAGGCGGCCGTCGCGTCGTTTGTCACCTTCGCCCTCGGAGCGCTGCTCCCTCTGCTTCCCTGGCTTTTCACCGGAGGCACGACCGCGGTCTTGTGGTCGGTGGCCCTCGGGGCCATCGGGTCGCTGGCCGTGGGTGCCGCCTTGGCTGTGTTCACCGGGAAGTCGTGGCTGTGGTCGGCGTTCCGTCAGCTGTTGATCTCCAGCGCAGCTGCCGGGGTCACCTACGCCGTCGGTCACGCCATAGGCAGCGGCTGACGGGTTACTCCACGTCGGTGACCACGGGCCCCGTTGGATGTACGTGGCTCGGCTGGCGCACGTAGGCCCGATCCCGATGGTCCTCGGCAAAGCCCAAGGATGCATAGAGCGATCGAGCGGCGTCATTGTCGGCATCGACGTAGAGCATCCCAGTGCCCAGGCCCCGGCTGGCCAACCACG
>CAIQOJ010000138.1 GCA_903873395.1 uncultured Acidimicrobiaceae bacterium | reverse complement strand
CCTTGCACGCTGAGGGCAGCATTACCGGTGTTGGTCACGGTGATGGTCGCTGTCGCAGATGTGCTTCCCACCGTGGTGTTGGCGAAACTTGCCGTGGTCGAGGAGAGTCCGACCCCCGGTGCCGGTGCCGGTGCCGGTGCAGGTGCAGGTGCCGGTGCCGGTGTCGGTGTACCCCCCGTCGTCCCGCCCGTGGTGGTGGTCCCACTCAGGCTCAGCAGATGCTGCTGGAGGCCGATGCCGAAGTTGGTCGGTGTGCCCGTGTAGTCCACGATCAGCGCAGGGCCGCTGCCACAGGACCAGCCCGAAGCGGTCGAGTCCCATGTCCAGCCAAGATAGGAGATTCCCAGGGAGTCGGCCCATGCCATGTACTGCGTGATGAAGCCGGTTGCGCAGTCGTTCTCGCCCATCTCTCCTGTCACCACGGGGACCTGTGCTGCCACGGGTGCGATGGTCTGGTTCCAACTGGCCAACGTGTTGAACTGAGAGAAGTTGTAGAGGTGGACGCTGGCCACGAGCTGATGCAACGGATCAACCGGTTCGTAGGTCAGCCACTGGGAGAGATCTCCGCCCCAGTTCAAACCTCCGACCATGATCGGCTGCGTTGCCCCTGTTGCCCGCACGGCGTTCACCATCTGCTGCATACCAGCGGAGGCCCAGCCACCTGAGGTTGTGCAGCCATTGAGCCAGCACGGCCACGAAATGTCGTGGGGTTCGTTGTAGAGATCGAAGATCACCCCAGGGTTCGACTTGAAGTACGAAGCGATCGAGGTCCAGAACGCCGGTGAGTGATCAGCGTCGGCCATGAGCTGTTGGCCATTCGCCAACGCCGTGCCGGGAGCATTCCAGTGCAGGTCGAGGACAGGCACGATGCCCGCTGCTTGGAGAGTCGTCACATAGTTCGACACGGCACTCTGGTAGTTGGCCCCGCTGTAGGCAGGGTTTACACCGTTGAGGCTCAGCCAGCAGTCCTCGTTCAGCGGCACCCGGACAGCGTTCACCTTCCAGGTCTTCATGGCTGCGACGGACGTCGCATCCGACGGTCCATCGAAGATTCCCCAACCCTGAGCACAGCCGTACTCCGTACCCGAGCGGTTCACCCCCAGTAGTCGCACCGTTTGGCCAGAGCCGTCAACCAGATGGTTGCCGACCACCTTGACGGTGACCGCCGAAGCGGCCCCCGCGTGTCCTTGGGACGCGGCCATGGTGGCCACTCCGATACCACTTAACGTGGCCAAACTGAGAAAGCCTGCGGCCAAAGACCGAACCAGTCGTCGTCGATGCATGGGTTTGCCCCCCGTTGCTATTTTGGTGCGCCCAGGTTTGAGCACTCGGGTCATTATGGGGTAGAGCACTGCCTGGATCTAGTCAGGGCAACAAATTTCTTAGTTGCAGAATCTGGCTCGGTTGCGGTCATCATGCGCACCGATGATGCACCCCGCCGAGTTCACGCTCACGCAGAGTGAGCAATCCCGAACTTCCCGGGCATGATCGTGCAGCAGTCCCCTGATTTTGGTGGAGGTGATGGGACTATCTTCGAACCTTTCGCGTGACTGATTACGGTGGTGCAGAAAGGTGGTAAAGCGATTGAGAGACCCCAAGAGCCACTTGTCAGGGCAATATAAACGTCATACACTTATTGGGTGGAGATTCACGGGTCGGCTCGGAAGCACGGCATCGAAGATGACGACATGCAGCACGCCGTCGAGAACTCGTTGGTTTGGATCGAAATTTCTGATGACCCGTTTCGCTATTTACTCGCAGGACCCGACAGGTCGGGGAATGTGGTGGAGATCGTCATCGTGATTATTGAGGATCGAGAGATCGTGATCCACGCCATGCCAATCCGAGCCACAACGCGTATCCAACTAATTGGAGGTGATGCAAGATGACGGAAGCCTCGTACGGTTCCACCAAAGGCGGAACGCCGATAACAGACGAGATGATCCAAGGCTTTGCTGATGAGGCGGAACGTGGGTACTCGTCCGAGCTACTCGT
>CAIQOJ010000137.1 GCA_903873395.1 uncultured Acidimicrobiaceae bacterium | reverse complement strand
CATCAGCCTGGGGGAGTCCCGCTGCACATCGGTGGCCACTCTGAGGCCGCGGCTCGCCGAGCCGGTCGCTTGGGCGATGGTTTCCAGCCGCTCGGCCTCGCACCCGAAGAACTCGCCCTACGACTCGAACAGATGCGTGAGGCTGCTGTCGCTGCCGGGCGCGACCCTGAAGCCATCGAACTCTCGCTCTCGGGCTACCTGCCGACCACAACCGAGGACGACGTGGTCCGAGCCGAAGCGCAGGGCGTGCGGCGCCTCTTGGTGTCCACGTCGATGAGCGACGATCTTGACGCCATTGCCAACGAAGTGCAGGCCTTCGCTGCCCGCTTTGGGCTCTCGACATCGAGCGGCTGAAGGGCATCTGGCGGTGATCGAACCAAGATCAGAACCTCCGTCGGCCGATTCTGTGGCCATCGGCGAGTTGTCTCGGGGGTATGCGGCCGCCGCTGACATGTTGGACGGGCCGAAGTTTGCCTCGGTGTTCACCTCCGAGGGCGCCCTGTGGGTTCCGGACCGCTCCGGTGGCACTGATCCCGTGCTCGCCGCACAGGGCCATGGTGCGTTGACCCGGATCCCCGACGGGCTCGCCCGCTACCACGCAACTAGGCATCTCCTCACCGGTGCCGAGATCACCGTTCAGGGTCACGAGGCCACAGGCACGGTGGCCTGCGTTGCCCATCACATCGTTGCTGATCCCACATCCGCATCAGAGAAGGCGGGCCTGGCGCACCCCGGTACGGATCTCACCTGGTTCATCCGCTACGAAGACACCTATGAGCACACCGACCAGGGTTGGCGCATCAGGTGCCGGATCCTCCGCCTCGACGACGTGGAGGAGGTTCCTCTGGCTGAGGTCGGACCACCTCGCCCGGCCGCGGGCGGCGCCGAATAGCCTTGGACCATGAGCAGTATTCCCGCACCCCGTCCCGATCGCACGTGCCTCGTCACCGGAGCCTCCTCAGGAATCGGAGAAGAGATCGCTCGACAACTGGCCGCACGCGGACAGGGGGTGACCCTGGTGGCCCGTTCCGAGGATCGGCTCCGGGCGCTGGCCGACGAACTCTCCGGTGCGCATGGCGTGCGGGCCGAGGTCCTGGCCTGCGATCTCTCCGATGCCGAGGCCCGCGCTGGACTCCCGGCACGACTTGACGCCCTGGACCTGTCGGTCAATGTACTGATCAACAATGCCGGAGTCTCGACTCTCGGTCCGGTGTGGCGTTCGGACCCCGACGCCGAGTTGGCCATGATCCGCACCGACGTCGAAGCGGTGGTCCACCTGTGTTCCCTGCTGACCCCGGGGATGGTTGCCCGCCGCAGCGGATGCATCTTGAACGTCGCGTCCACGGCCGCCTTCCAGCCGATTCCAGGACAGGCGGGCTACGGGGCGTCAAAGGCCTTCGTGCTCTCCTACTCCCATGCGCTGCGTGTCGAACTGCGCCCCTACGGGGTGACAGTGACGGCCCTGTGCCCCGGACCGGTGGAGACCGAGTTCGGTGCCACCGCCGGGTTTGACGATGCCGAATCCCACGAGCTCATGCCAGCGCCGTTCTGGGTGACTGCTGACGAGGTCGCCCGAGTCGGGATCGAGGGCATGGATGCCAATCGTGCGGTTGCCATCCCTGGGGTGGCCAACCGAGCCTCGGCCGCCGTCGGCTGGCTCACTCCTCGCAAGGTCTTGTTGAACTTCTTGGCCAAGCAGCACCCCGGCATGCGTGCTTCCTGACGTGGATCGAGAAGCAACCTCGGAACGAGACGGCCAATCTCACTTGGCGTCCCGGGTCACGCCATGGATGGCCGGCGGGCTCGACGTCGTATGGATTTTGGTCTTCGTCGTCATCGGCCGCTCATCGCATCGCGAAGGCGAGACGGTGGGTGGCCTGATCAGTACGGTGTGGCCCTTCCTGGCTGGCCTCGCTCTGGGGTGGCTAGTGGCGAGAGCGTGGCGGGCACCGGCGGCCCTGGTTCCGACCGGCATCGTCATCTGGCCGGTGTGCGTGGGCGCGGCCATGGCCTTGCGAGCGGTGTCCGGTCAGGGAGTAGCGGGCGCCTTCATCGGCGTGGCACTGGCGTTCGTGGGCCTTGGACTGCTCGGGTGGCGAGCATTGGCACTGGTCGGACGCCGACATCCCCAGTGAGATCGACAAGGTGAGATAGACGAGGTGAGCTGATACTCACGCTCGGTCGACTCGGTCCTCTCGGTGCCCGAAGCCCGCCGTGCTGTGTGCAACCTTCTCTGCTGCGGGCAACCCGGCCAGAGCCCAGGGTCAGCACATGAGTTCTAGCGGGAAGACCGAACGCTGACGCCCGAAAGAGCATCGCACCCCCCTATCGGCACATCGCACGAGTCACTTGAGCAAAAAGTTGAACTTTTCTCAAAAAAGCTTCTGACCAGGACGAATGATCCGAAAAGGTTGATCGCACGGGCCAGCATTCGCTGCTCAGCCGTGCTCAGCCGTGCTCAGCCGTGCTCAGCCTTTGGCCAGCTCGGCTAGTTCGGGAGGAACGAAGTTCTGCTCCTCGGTCGTCTCGGCTTCTACCAACTCGACCATTCTGTCGACGACTTCGATGGGGTCACGTTGGTCGGACGTCACGAACTGGCGCATCATCTCGAAGAGGGGGGTCGACGGCGCATTGAGGGAGTCCTCGCCGAACCATTCCCACATCGAATCAGCCATCCGATCGTTGAATCCCGTCATGTAGGGACCCGGGTTCAGCAGGCACACGTCAATTCCCTGCCCGGCCAACTCCGAGCGCATTGCCTTGCCCATGGCCTCGAGGGCGTGCTTGCTCATCGAGTAGGGGCCGAACCCTGGGGCCGACAGAACTCCCGAGATGGAAGACATGATGATGATGCGGCCCGCGCCGCGAGCCAGCATGCGCGGCAGGACAGCTTGGGTCACGGCCACGGTGCCGAAGACGTTGACTTCGAAGACTCGCCGCAGCCGATCGAGGGGAACATCGGCCATTGGGCCGGTCTGTCCGAAGCCGGCGTTGTTGATCAGCACATCGACGTCCCACTCGGCGGCCTTGGCCACATCGTCAGTGGTGATGTCGAGCTTGACCACGGTGAGCTGTGGTCCCTCTGCGGCCAGGGCAGCGGCCTGCTCATCGGTTTCGGTCGTGGCGATCACTGTGTGGCCTCGGGCAGCCATGGCCAGGCTCGCACTCTTGCCAAATCCGGAACCGGCACCGGTGATCATGACGGTCTTGCTCATGGCACTCTCCTCTACAGGGTCAGTGCACTTTAGGGCGATTGCATCAGTCGCCTGTTCACCGAGGCGACGGGCAGGCCCTCGAACTGCGCCCGGACGCGCCAAT
>CAIQOJ010000136.1 GCA_903873395.1 uncultured Acidimicrobiaceae bacterium | reverse complement strand
GGGCTGCGGTGGGTTCGGTGGTGCTCATGGCATCTCCTTTGAGGTCGTACATGCTGGCCCTGGTCTGTTGCCTGGACTGTGCATGGCTGATGGTAGGGACGATGGTCACTGACGATGGTCACTGACGATGGTCACTGTCGTACACGGGTACCAACGCCAAGGCGGCGCTAGGTGTTCCCGGCGTACCTCGGAGTTCTGCTCGGCATCTGACGGCTCGTCAGGTATCGTCAGATGCCTGGGCACGCCGCCGTGACGAGATCGTGCGCACGCCCACTGGACCGCCCGTAACTGACGAGGACGCACCCATGGATCTACGAGATCGACCCGAAGACGAGGCCTTCCGCCGAGAAGTCCAGGAATGGATGGCCGCCCACGTGGTCGGCGAGTACGCCGCCCTTGGTGGACGCGGTGGATCCGGCGACGAGACGTTTGGATTCGACGTCCGCCTGCAATGGGAGAAGGAGTTGGCGGCTGGAGGTTGGACCTGCCTCGGGTGGCCCGAGGAGTTCGGGGGACGAGGCGCGTCCATTGCCCACCAGGTCATCTTCAACGAAGAGTATGTGAAGGCCAAGGCGCCCGGTCGGGCCTCCATTCTGGGCGAAGGCCTCTTGGGCCCCACCTTGATCCAGTACGGGACGCCCGAGCAGCAGGCTCGCTTTCTGCCTCGGATCGTTGATGGATCTGAGTTGTGGTGCCAGGGCTATTCGGAACCGAATGCAGGCAGTGACCTCGCCAACGTGGCCACCAAGGCCGAACTCGATGGGGACGAGTGGGTGATCAGTGGGCAGAAGGTCTGGACATCGCTGGCTCACCAGTCGGACTGGTGCTTCGTGGTGTGTCGGACCGAGCCTGGCTCGACCCGCCATCACGGGCTGTCCTACCTATTGGTTCCCATGGATCAACCCGGCGTCGATGTGCGTCCGATCACTCAGGTCACCAAGACCTCAGAGTTCAACGAAGTGTTCTTCGATGGCGCCCGCACCGCCCGGGATCTGGTCGTCGGTGAGCCCGGCCAGGGCTGGAAGGTTGCGTTGGCCACGTTGGCCTACGAGCGGGGAGTCGGCCTACTTGGCCACTTGCTCTCTTTTCGACGTGAACTCGATCATCTTGTGGCGGTGGCCCAGGAGAACGGAAGGGCCGACGATCCCGTCGTTCGCCAGCGACTGGCTCGCTCCTACGTCGAACTCGAGGTGCTGCGGTTCAACACGTTGCGGAGCCTCTCTGGGTATGACGGGCCCGTGGCCCCAGCTGAGGCGTCCATCATCAAGTTGTTCTGGGCGGGATGGCACCAGCGCCTTGGGGAGTTGGCCATCGACATCCTGGGTCCGGCTGGCCTGGTGGCCGAGTCGTTCCCCTACGAACTCGACGAGTTCCAACGCACCTTCCTCTTCAGCCGGTCCGAGACCATCTATGGCGGATCCGACGAGATCCAACGGAACATCATCGGCGAGCGGGTCCTCGGCCTGCCGCCCGAGCCAAAGGTAGACAAGCGATGAGCGATGCCACCGGACACGGTGACGGAGTCATGAGCAGTGTCGCAGTCCCCGAGCCGCCAGCTGGGCACGGACTCCTCGACGGGAAGATCGTGGTGGTCACCGCGGCGGCCGGTACTGGTATCGGGTTCGCCACCGCCAAGCGCTGCATCGAAGAAGGGGCCACCGTCGTCGTGTCCGATGCGCACGAGCGGCGCTTGGCCGAGACGGCAGACGCTCTGGCCGAACTGCCCGAGGCTCAAGGCATCCGTCCACTGGCTGTGCCCTGCAACGTCACCGACGAGGCACAGGTCCAGGCGCTCTATGACGCCGCAGTCGACCAGCACGGCTATTTCGATGTTGCTGTCAACAACGCAGGTTTGGGCGGTCAGGTCGACGTGGTGGATATGACCGACGACCAGTGGGACCTCGTGCTCGACGTGACCCTCACGGGGACCTTTCGTTGCACCCGGGCGGCACTGCGCCACTTCTACGCCCGAGGCGAGGGTGGCGTCATCGTCAACAATGCATCGGTTTTGGGGTGGCGTGCTCAGGCAGGCCAAGCCCACTATGCGGCAGCAAAGGCCGGAGTGATGGCACTCACCCGGTGCTCGGCCGTCGAGGCCGCTCCCCATGGCGTGCGCATCAACGCGGTGTCTCCCAGCCTTGCCGTGCATCCCTTTCTCAACAAGGTCATGGCCGACGAGGATCTCGCCGTACTCGCTCAGCGCGAGGTGTTCGGCCGGGGAGCCGAGGTATGGGAGGTGGCCAACGTGATCGCCTTTCTGGCCAGTGGCTATGCCACATTCATGACGGGTGAAGTGGTGTCGGTCTCCAGTCAGCACGCCTGATCCGGGTAGCGGGTCGAGACCGGTCTGGCGGGAGGGTGATGCACTACCCTGACGGCGTGTCAGATCCGGAGAAGATGGAGAGCATCGATCCCCGAGGGGACCTCGCTTGGGGGACGATCCCCGGCCTGGTGGCGGCTGCGGCCGAGCGATTTGGCGCCGCTGACGCCGTCGTCGACCGCAATGGTCCATCGGCGGAGACGACCCGTTGGAACTTCGTCGAACTTGCCGAGCGCATTGCCATGTCGACACGGGCCGCCATGGCCGCCGGAATTGAGACCGGCGATCGGGTGGCGCTGTGGGCGCCCAACTGTGCTGAATGGATCGTCGCCGCCTTGGGTGCGGTGGGGGCGGGAGCCGTCGTCGTTCCGCTGAACACTCGGTACAAGGGAGCAGAGGCCGCCTACATCCTGCGGGCCTCGGGGGCCAAGGTGCTCTTCACGGTCCAAGGGTTCTTGGGCACCGACTACCCGGGTCTGCTGGCCGAGGCGGTTGGTGCTGGTGAGGCTGTTCCCGGTCTCGAGTGCGTCGTCATCTTGCGTACGGCAGAAGGTCCTGCCACTGCACCACCTGGACTGGGGATCGACGTCGTCGGGTGGGCGGACTACCTGGCCCATGCCGAGAAGGTAACCCCTGATGCGGCGGCAGCCCGGACGGCGTCCATCGGCCCGGATGACTTGTGCGACCTGGTGTTCACCTCAGGCACGACCGGAAATCCCAAGGGGGTGATGACGACCCACGCACAGACGCTTCGTACGTTCGCCACCTGGGCTGCAGTCGTAGGCCTGACCCAAGGCGACCGGTACTTGATCGTGAATCCCTTCTTCCACACCTTCGGCTACAAGGCGGGAGTGCTGGCATGTCTGATGAACGGGTCAGTCATCGTGCCCGAACCCGTCTTCGACGTCGAGGTGATCCTCGCAAGGATTGCTGAGGAGCGGATCTCCGTACTTCCGGGACCGCCGACCATCTTCCAGTCCATCCTGGACCATCCGAGACGAGCTGAGTTCGATCTCGACATGCTCCGTCTTGTCGTCACCGGTGCCGCTGTCGTGCCGGTGCCGCTGGTCGAAGCTCTGTGGAGCGAACTCGGGATCGAGACAGTCTTGACCGCCTATGGACTGACGGAGGCCACCGGCACGGTGACGATGTGCCGGCGAGGCGACTCAGCGGAAGTCATCTCGGGGACGTCTGGACGGGCCATACCTGATGTCGAGGTGCGCATCGTCGACGCCGAGGGCCACGAGGTTGCGTCGGGCGAGCATGGTGAGATCATCGTGCGCGGCTACAACGTCATGCGTGGCTACTTCGAGAACCCCGAGGCCACGGCCGAGGCAATCGATTCCGACGGGTGGCTCCACACCGGAGACATTGGGACCATGGATGCCAACGGCAATATCGACATCACCGATCGACTCAAGGACATGTATGTGTCCGGTGGATTCAACGTCTATCCGGCCGAGGTGGAGGCCACGTTGCGCGAGCATCCTGGTGTCGCACAGGTGGCAGTGGTCGGCCTCCACGACCATCGCATGGGCGAAGTAGGTCTCGCCGTTGTTGTCCCCGCTCTTGGCGCCTCACCGGCAGCCTTGGTTGAGGAGCTACCCACCTGGGCCAAGGAGCGCCTGGCCAACTTCAAGGTTCCTCGTCAGGTGGTCTGTGTCGATCTCTTGCCGACCAATGCCAGTGGCAAGGTGCTCAAGCGCCAACTCCGCCAGGAGTTCGGTGGCTGAGCCCGGCTGTGGCTCGTACTCATCACACATCGACGATTCACGTAACGACTCGTAGTAACGACGCAAGTTCACAAGATCCAACCAAGAGGAGCGTGCCATGCGCGGCATCGTCTACACAGGCAACGACGTCGAAGTCACCGACGAACTGACGGTAGGTGACCCTGGGCCGACGGAGGTGCGGGTGGCCGTGGGGGCCGCTGGTGTCTGTCATAGCGACCTGTCGGTCATCAATGGCACCATCCCGTGGAAAGCCCCTTCGGTCCTGGGCCATGAGGGTGCGGGCGTGGTTGAGGCTGTGGGCTCCGAGGTGCGCTCGGTGAAGCCTGGTGACCACGTAGTGATCGCCACGCTGGCCAGTTGCGGCACGTGCCGAGCCTGTTCGACCGGCCATCCGACGTGGTGCGTGAAGACGCTGGGGAACGTGTCGACCCCCTTCACCTACAAGGGTGAGCCAGCCTCGAACTTTGCCGCCACCTCGGTCTTCGCCGAGTCGACCATCGTCAAAGAGGTCCAGGCCGTCAAGATCTCCAAGGACGTACCGATGACATCGGCGTGCCTCATCGGCTGTGGCGTGCTGACCGGCGTCGGTGCGGTTCTGAACCGGGCCAAGGTGCGCGCCGGCGAGACGGCCGCAGTATTTGGCGTCGGCGGCGTCGGCCTCAATGTCATCCAAGGCCTCCGGCTCGCCGGGGCCAGCCGAATCATCGCGGTGGACATGCTGCCCTCCAAAGAGGGATTGGCACGCCAGTTCGGAGCCACCCACTTCGTCGACGCGTCCGCCGGTGATGCTGTGGCTGCCATCCGGGAGATCGTTCCTCCGGGGCCAGCCCGGGTGACCGGAGCCCTGGGGTGGACGGGCGGTGTCAACTGGTCGTTTGACTGCGTCGGGCACCCCGCAGTGCTGCGTAATGCGCTCGACGTCCTCGACTGGGGTGGGAACGCCCTGGCCATCGGCATTCCTCCCCAGGGCACCGAGGTCTCCGTGGATGTCAATGCCCTGGCGTATGTGGACCGAGGTCTCCTGGGATGCCGGTATGGCTCGTCGCGGCCGCACCACGACATCCCACTCATGGTCGAGCTCTACCTGTCGGGCAAGCTGATGCTGGACGAACTCGTGACCGAGCAGCAGCCGCTCGAGGGCTTCCGCACCATTGTCGAAGACATGGAAGCAGGCAAGCTGGCTCGAGGGGTCCTCACCTTCTGATCAGATTCGTTCTGATCAGATGCGTTCTGATCAGATGCGTAGTGGTTGCTTCTGACCGCTGTCTCGGACCTGGCTTGGCGAGGTGACATGCAAGGTCATGCACCCCTGCTGGTACTGTCACCGCCGATATGACGGAGCGTCAGATTGAGGGGGAGCGGACCACATTGCCCGAGGTTTTGGCCTCGGCCGCCCGGACCACCCCTGACATTGAGGCCTACATCGAACCGGCCACGGACACGTCTCCTCGACGGTCGGTCACGTTCGACTCGTGGCAGCAGTCAGCAGAAGGCGTGGCGGGCCTCCTGGCAACCCATGGGGTAGGGCCAGGCACGGTCGTGTGCCTGCTCCTCCCGAGCTCGATCGACTACATGGTGGCCTACGCCGCTGTCGCCCGGCTTGGCGCAGTCACGTCGGGAATCAACCTCCGACTAGGGAGTGCCGAGGTCACCTCGATCTTGGAGCGCACTCGACCGAGGGTGACCATCATCGACGACGGGCTGACGGTGCCCGAAGGTCCGACCGGCCTCGTGGTGACACGAAGCGAGTTGGTGGATGCTCAGGCTGGCCCAGGCCCCGGTGGATGGCCCGACCTCGACCCGTCAGATCCGGTGGCGGTGGTGTGGACGAGCGGAACGACCGGGCTTCCCAAGGGAGCAGTCTTTGATCACACCAGCCTGCGAGCCGTGGCCACGGGGACCGATGTGCTCTCCGAGCCCGGTGACCGCCGCCTGTCACCCCTGCCCTTTGCTCACGTGGGGTCGATGACCAGGATCTGGGACGAAGCCGCCAACACCATCACCACAGTCATCACGCCGACGCCATGGTCGGCCGCTGGCCATATCAAGGTCATGGAGGCTGAACGCATCACGGTTGCCCAAGGCGTCCCGACCCAATGGGCTCTTGTTCTCTCCCAGCCGACCCTGGCTTCGTCAGATCTCTCGTCGTTGCGCATCGCAGGCACCGGAGCCTCACGGGTGCCTGCTGAGCTGGTGGCCGACATGCGCACTGCCTTGGGCGTCCCAGTGGTCGTGCGCTACACCTCCACCGAGGCATCACTGGGGACCGGGACGGTCGCTGGCGATCCTGATGAGGCAGTGGCCACAACTGTGGGTCGTCCTGTTCCAGGTGTCGAACTTGTCTTGGTCGACGAGGACGGTTCGCCAACTTCACCTGGTGAGGTCGGACGAGTGCGCATCCGATCGGCAGCGGTCATGAGGGGCTACTGGGGAGGACCGCTCTCCGGGCCTGGTGCTGCTGGCGTGTCCTATGACCTCGAGGCGACACGATCGGTGCTCGATGCCGACGGCTGGCTGACGACCGGTGATTACGGACGTCTCGATGATCACGGTCGCTTGATGTTGGTGGGTCGAGCCAACGAGATGTACATCCGTGGCGGCTACAACGTCTATCCGGCTGAGGTCGAAGGAGCACTCGGGGATCACCCTGGTGTGGCCCAGGTGGCCGTGGTCGGCGGTCCTGATCCAGTACTCGGTGAGATCGGGGTGGCGTTCGTTGTTCTCGAGCACGGTGCAGCTGTCGCTGGCCCGGACCTCTTGGGGGCATTGCGAGACCGAGCACGATCTCGGTTGGCCGACTACAAGGCTCCCGATCGGGTCGTCGTAGTCGATGTCCTCCCCCTGACGTCGATGATGAAGGTAGACAAGAGGGTCCTGGCCGCCGAGGCCGCCCTCCTCACGATGGGAGCAGACGCACCATGAGCAACTCCACACCGGCATCCGGCGGGGTCACTGACGATCCCATCCGCATCGGGACCATGCTCTACACACTGGTCGAGCCGCATCGCGGCCATGAGGTTGAGTACAACCGCTGGTATGAGCGGGACCACTTCTACGCTGGATGCCAGATCGGTGCCTTCAACTTCAGTGGTGCACGTTTCGTCGCCACGGCACCGATGAAGGCTCACCGCTATCCCACGCAAGGCGAGGCCTTGGTGGCGGATCCTCAGACCGGCACCTACCTCGGCGTCTACTACGTGCTCGATGGTCATCACGACGAGTGGAACCGGTGGGCCGTCGATCAGGTCAACGTGCTGCATGCCGCCGGCCGGATGTTCGAGCATCGGGACCATATCCACACCGGGCTCTACCGGTTCGAATGGGAGCAGCGTCGCGACGAGGACGGTGTGCCCGCCGAGCTGACGCTTGACCGCCGGTTCCCCGGAATGGTGTCGGTGTTCATGGAGCCGAGCGGCGATGCCACGGGTGCCGATCTCGGAGCCTGGGTGTGCGATACCTATCTGCCACGAGTGCTCCCGGGCTCGCCGGTCGCCTCGGTGCTGGGCTTCAGTCCGCTCCCGCTGTTGGCTGATGCACCCGGTGACGTACCGCGCGGTGAGACGTTGGATGAACGCGTAGTGCTGATGTGCTTCATCGACGACGATCCCTCAGCAAGCTTCGAGGATGTCTTCGCACCGCTCGGAGCGGCCGCCGAAGCCGCAGGGGTCGGCCGGGTGTTGTGGGCCTCACCCTTCATCGGCACCGTGCCCGGTACCGACACCTATACCGATCAGCTTTGGGAAGCGTGATCCCCTCGGCCTCGCCGAGCACGCACGCCCAGCCCCACTCCTACTGACGAGAACGAGGAACGACCAAGCGATGAGCGACGATGTGATCACCCAACTGGCAACACGGGCCGAGGTCCGAGGATGGGCCTTTGACCCGACCTTGTGGGGCCTCATCGAGGCCCGGGCCGCCGCTACGCCCGATGAGGTCCTGGCCCACGAGGACACCGGCAAGGAGCTGACCTTCGCTGGCTATCGGAACGCGTGCCTTCGAGCAGCAGCCGGCCTCTATGCCGATCACGGGATCACCGAAGGAACCAGCGTGAGCTGGGAGTTGCCCACATGGAACGAGTCACTTGTGCTCGTCGGTGCTCTGGCCCGTCTTGGCGCCCGTCAGAATCCGCTCATCCCGATCTACCGCCATCGTGAGGTGGGCTTCATCACCCGCCAGAGCGAGGCATCGCTGCTCATCGTCCCTCCGGTGTACCGAGGGTTCGACTTCGAAGCGATGGCCCATGACCTGGCCGCCGAACGCGAGGGGCTCGCCGTCCTAGTCGTCAACCGGAACCTTCCCGACGGCGATCCGGCCGGTCTGCCCCCTGTCCCGGCCACACCGGATGTCGACTCGGGCCTACCGATCCGATGGCTGTTCTACACATCGGGCACGACCGCAGACCCCAAGGGCGCCCCGCATTCGGACATCACGGTGATGGCATCGGCCATGGCCATGGCCGAGTGTCTGGACATCAGTGCTGATGATGTGTCTGCTCTGGTCTTCCCCTTCACCCACATCGGCGGCATCGGTTGGCTCATCGCTTCGCTGCTGACGGGGTGCACCCTGCTCACCACCGAGGCCTTCGACCCCGCAGGGACCCCGGCCTTCTTGGCCGCCAACGGTGTCACGCTGGCCGGGTCGGGCACGCCGTTCCACCTCGCGTATCTGGCCGCCCAGCGGGCCAATCCGGACACCCCGCTCTTCCCGGCCGTGCGGTCCTACCCGGGTGGCGGGGCTCCCAAGCCGCCCCAGCTGCATCGGGACCTCAAGGCCGAACTCGGTGGGATCGGCATCGTTTCGGGTTACGGACTCACCGAGGCCCCCATCGTGGTTATGGCGTCGACGACCGATTCCGACGACAAACTTGCAGACACCGAAGGAAGGGCCACTCCGGGCGTCTCCATCAAGGTGGTGACTCTCGACGGGAGCATCGCGGGACCGGGCCAGGAGGGGGAACTCCGTCTGAAGGGACCACAAGTCATCGCGGGCTACCTCGATCCGGCCCTCGATGCCGAAGCCTTCGACGAAGACGGCTGGTTTCGCTCGGGCGACCTCGGCGTGGTCGACGCTGACGGCTACGTCACGATCACCGGACGTCTGAAGGACGTCATCATCCGACACGGCGAGAACATCTCGGCCAAGGAGGTCGAGGATCTGCTGTATGGACACCCGGCGGTGGCCGACGTGGCCGTGATCGGCTTGCCCGATGCCAAGACGGGCGAGCGGGCCTGTGCCGTGGTGGCCGTGGCTGATGGCCAGTCGTTCGACTTCGATGCCATGGGTGACTACCTTCGGATGGAGGGTCTGCGCACCAACGCCATTCCCGAACAGTTGGAGGTCGTGGCTGCCGTGCCCAGAAACCCTGCGGGAAAGATCTTGAAGCAGGCGCTCCGCGACCAGTTTGCTGGCAGCGTCAAGCAGGCTGACCGATGAGCCCCGTTCAGCGGGTCACCTTGGGTCAGGGTGGCGAGGAGCACTCGGCTGCCGATGACGCCATGGCTGCATTCATCGTGCCGCGCTTTGCCGGGAGGGTCGCCGTGGTGACGGGGGCAGGTTCGGGTATTGGCCGAGGAACGGCTCGCCGCCTGGGGGCTGAGCAGGCACTGGTCGCCGCCCTGGACATCGATGCCGAGGCGGCTGCAGCCACTGCGGCATCCATCGAAGAAGCAGGCGGGCGAGCGGTCGCCTACGGATGTGATGTCACCTCCGAGGAGTCCGTCGGTGACGCCTTCGCCTCGATCGTGGCGGATCTCGGTGCCCCCCGGGTGGTGTGCAACGTCGCCGGCATCGGTGGCTTCTTCCATACCCAAGACATGCCGTTCGATCGGTGGCAGAGGATCTTGGCCGTCAACCTGACCGGGCCGTTCTTGGTGTGCCGAGCGGCGCTCCCGCATCTCCTCGAGCACGGAGGAGCCATCGTCAACGTGGCTTCCAATACGGCACTGATGGGTCAGGCCTACTCCGCCGCCTACTGCGCCTCGAAGGGTGGCTTGGTGATGTTCACCCGGGCCTTGGCTGCGGAATATCTGGGCAAGGGTGTGCGGGCCAATGTGGTGGCTCCCGGTGGGACCGACACGCCGCTGCTCGGCACTTTCGGTCTTCCCGATGGTGCTGATCCGAAGCAGCTGACGAAGATCATGACTCCCATGGGGTTCTCCACCCCTGCGGAGATCGCCGCATCCATCGCCTTCTTGGCCTCGGACGAGTCGTCCTACACGACAGGGGCAGTCTTGTCAGTTGACGGAGGCCTCACGGTCTGACCTTGGCACCCCGGCCCGGAGGCCGGCACCGGGCCGAACGTCCTGTTCGAGCCGGGAGACTGGGTGTGATGGATGGCAGGTGGCAAGATGTTCTAGAGGACAGTCGATCGCGGCTGTCGCGGAGGAGTTCCAGATGACCGACGTGCGACCGGTGGCCGATTGGGCCTCCGACTTCGATGTATTGGCCCAGGAGTATGTGAACGATCCGTTCTCGGTCTGGGACCGGTTGCGTGGTGAGTGTCCAGTGGCCCACACCGACCGCAGGGGTTCGACTTGGCTGCCCACCACGTATCGGGACGTCGTCGACCTGGCTCACGACATCGACCATTTCAGTTCGATTGACATCATCGTCATCCCCTTCGAGGGTGAGCCGCCCGAAGAGCCGGTACTCCTCTACGGGATCCCCCCGATTTCCGCCGACCCGCCGCTGCATACGTCGACCCGGCGCATGATTCTCCCCTGGTTCTCCCATCGCAAGGTCGACTCCTACGAGGAGATGACCCGGGCGCTGTGCGCCCGATTGGTGGACGAGTTCGTGGAGACGGGCCGGGCTGATGCCGCAGCCGACTACGCCCAGCAGATTCCCGTCCGGGTCATCGCCCACATCCTCGGCGTGCCCGCCGAGATGGCCGACACGTTCACCGGTTGGGTGCGAGCCGTGCTCGAGTTTGCCGACGACATGGAGGGACGCCGCGAGGCTTTCGAGGGACTCGTCACGTTCTTCATCGAGGAGATCGAGAAGCGCAAGGTCACCCCGGGAGATGATCTGTTGAGCGAGCTCCTCCATGGCGAACTCGATGGCCAGCCCGTGGAGGATTCACTCGTCCTCGGTGTTGCCGCTCTGGTGCTGATTGCTGGCGTGGACACCACGTGGAGCGCCATCGGGTCGTCGTTGTGGCATCTGGCCACGCATCCCGAGGACGCCAAGACTCTGGCCTCCGATCCCGAGGCGATGCCCCTTGCCATCGAAGAACTGCTGCGGGCCTACTCGCCGGTGACCATGGCCCGCATGGTGACCCAGGACGTCGAGTTCCAGGGCTGCCCGATGAAGGCCGGGGACAAGGTCTTGATGAACTTCCCCGCGGCCAACCGTGATCCCGAGGCGTTCGACGACCCGGACCAGGTGATCTTGGATCGAGCCCAGAACCGCCACGTGGCCTTTGGGTCAGGCATCCACCGGTGCGCTGGATCCAACCTGGCTCGGATGGAGATGCGCGTGGCCATCGAAGAGTGGCTGAAGCGCATACCTGACTTCCGAATCGAAGAGGGCGCTGAGGTGACCTGGGCGGGTGGTCAGGTCCGAGGACCACGCAACTTGCCGGTGGTGTTCCCATGAAGATCTCGGTCGACCCAGAAAAGTGCACCGGCCACGCCCGTTGCTACGGCTTGGCTCCTGACTTGTTCACGGTAGATGACTACGGCCTCTCCTCGGCGGTGGGGGATGGGTCGGTGCCACCTGAACTCGAGGACAAAGCCCGCCTCGCCATCGCCAACTGCCCCGAGTACGCCATCGAGGTCGTCGAGGAGTAACCCGAGATCGTCGAGGTGTGTGCCGATGTGGCGGAGCACCTCGATTGAGCGGAGTTCGAGATAGAGATCAGCCCCGGGCCTGCGCCCGGGGCTGATCTACGTACATCGTGGCGGTCGAGCAACTGCGGTGGCAGTGCCCGCCAAGTCCTCTACGAAAGGCGCTCGACGATCATGGCCATGCCCTGGCCGCCGCCGACGCACATCGACTCAAGACCGAAGGTCTTGCCGGCGTCGTTGAGGCCATTGAGCAGAGTGGTCATGATACGGGCACCGGTCTGACCGAACGGGTGGCCCAGGGCAATGGCCCCACCGTTGACGTTGAGCTTGTCGTAGCTGATGCCCAACTCCTTGGCCGACGGCACGACCTGAGCAGCAAAGGCCTCGTTGATCTCCACGAGGTCGATGTCGTCGATGGTCATGTTGGCTCGGGCCAGGACTCGCTTGATGGCCTCGACAGGACCGAGGCCCATGATCTCGGGATTGAGGCCCGAGACGCTGGAGGCGACGATGCGGGCCAGCGGGGTGATGCCCAGCTCCTTGGCCTTCGTGTCGGACATCACGACAACTGCGGCCGAGCCGTCGTTCAGCGGGCAGGCGTTGCCAGCCGTGACGGAGCCGCCCTCACGGAAGACGGGCTTGAGACCGGACAGGCCCTCCAGGGTGGTGCCGGCGCGAGGGCCGTCATCCTTGGTGACGACGGTGCCGTCGGCCAGGGTCACCGGGATGATCTCTCGGTCGAAGAATCCACGCTCCTGGGAAGCGACGGCCCGGAGCTGCGAGTTGAGTGCGAACTCGTCCATCTCCTCACGGGTCACACCCGTCATGTCGACCACGTTCTCAGCGGTCTGGCCCATGGCGATGTAGACGTCGGGAAGGGCGCCTTCGAGCGGGATCCAGCTACCGGTCGAGACGGCCGTGCGCTCGACGGTGCGGGCCTCGGAGGCTGCGAACTCGGTGTTGTGGGGTCCGACGTCAGAAGCGCCATGGAGGTAGCGGCTGACCGTCTCCACTCCGCCGGCCACGAAGACGTCACCCTCGCCGGCCTTGATGGCGTGGGCGGCCATGCGGATGGTCTGGAGCGATGACGAGCAGTAGCGGTTGACGGTCACGCCGGGGACCTCGGCCAGACCGGCCTGGACGGCGGCCACGCGGGCCAGGTTGTAACCGGCCTCACCAGCGGGCTGACCACAGCCCCAGATGACGTCCTCGACGGTCTGGGGATCGAGGGAAGGAACCTTGGCCAGGACCTCGCGGATGATGTGGGCGGACAGGTCGTCGGGGCGACACTCCACCAGCGATCCCTTGTTGGCCCGACCAATGGGGGTCCGGCCAGTGGCGACGATTACTGCTTCAGGCATTCGGTGCTCCTCTTCCTGGGCGGCGAAGCCGCTTGGATCATGGGCGGCGCTGCCGCTGTGATGGGCGACCGATTCGGCCGCTGCAGGTCATGGATGGTTCCGGTGAACGCCCCAATGGGTCGCGGCCTGAACTTACCGAGTGGTAACCCTAGCGGCCCACGATGCCCAGGGTGGGACGCAACCCTCGCAAGTCACCACTCGGCCCCACGTCGGACCACACGGTGTGGTGGCATGTTCGGCGGATCCGAATGTAACGTGTTCTAGTCATCTACGACCGGTTGCCGGTCGTCGAGCGTTGGATCGGGAGGACACCATGGAGATCGGGTACACCGAAGAGCACGAGGCACTGCGGAACAGCCTGCGTGAGTACTACGACAACTTGTTGACCCCAGAGGTCGTCGAGCAGCTCCACGTCGGACACGGCATCGGGCCGGACATGCGTCGAGTAGTGAAGCAGATGGCCACCGACGGGTGGCTGGGCATCGGCTGGCCCGAAGAGTGGGGCGGCCAGGGCAAGAGCGCCATCGAGCAGTTCATCTTCTTCGACGAGTCGATGCGGGCTGGTGCTCCGGTGCCCATGCTCACCATCAATACCGTCGGCCCGACGATCATGCAGTACGGGACGCAGGAGCAAAAAGAGTTCTTCCTGCCCAAGATCCTTGCCGGCGACATCCACTTCTGCATCGGCTACACCGAACCGGAATCGGGCACGGACCTGGCCTCGTTGCAGACGCGCGCCGTGCGTGATGGTGACGAATACGTCATCAACGGCCAGAAGATCTACACCTCGCTCGCCGGAGACGCCGACTACATCTGGTTGGCCACCCGGACCGACCCTGATGTCTCCAAGCACAAGGGTATCTCGATGTTCATCGTCCCCATGGACACTCCGGGCATCAAGGTGGTCCCCATGCACCTCCTGGGCAACCACAACATCAACTACACGTTCTACGAAGACGTCCGGGTGCCTGCCGCCAATCTGGTCGGTGGCGAGAACCAGGGCTGGTCGCTCATCACGAATCAGCTCAACCATGAGCGGGTCACGCTCTGCTCTTCCGGGATCATCGAGCGGGCCATGACCGACGTGCGGGCATGGGCCCAGAACACCAAGCTTGCCGATGGACGTCGCGTGATCGACCAGGAATGGGTGCAGGTCCACCTGGCCCGCATCTATGCCCGGCTCGAGTTCCTCAAGCTCATCAACTGGAAGGTTGCCTGGACGGCAACACAAGGGCACCTCGATGTAGCCGATGCCTCGACCATCAAGGTCTTCGGCACCGAGTTCTATCTCGAGGCCTTCAAGTTGATGATGGAGATTGTCGGGCAAGCCGGCTACCTGTCCAAGGACTCTCCCGAAGCAGTCTTGGCCGGTCGCCTGGAGATGTACGCCCGCAGCATGGTCATCTTGACCTTCGGCGGCGGTACCAACGAGATCCAGCGGGATCTCATCGCCATCTTCGGACTGGGCATGCCCCGATCGCTGCGCTGAGCGTCCGTTCGCTCGTTCCGTAGTCCGCCTTCACATCACTCGTCCACGCCCCACGATCAAAAGAGCAGAGACACCATGGATTTCTCATTCACCGAAGAACAAGAGGCCGTCCGTGAACTGGCCGACCGGATCTTCACCGACCTGTCGACCCAAGAGCGGCTGCGGGCCATCGAGACCTCGGGCGACGAGGATCGCTTCGACGCCAAGCTCTGGTCCGAGTTGGCTTCGGCAGGCCTGCTCGGAATCTCCCTGCCCGAGTCGGTAGGCGGAGCAGGACTTGGTTTCATCGAGACCGGACTGGTCGTCGAGGCCGCGGGTCGCACGGCTGCCTATGTGCCGGCCGTCGAGACCCTGGCCGCAGCTGCGCCCGCACTCGCGGCCTTCGGGTCCGAATCGCAGATCAACCAGTGGCTGCCCGGAGTGATCGCCGGCGACACTGTGGTGACCACTGCGTTGGTCGAACTGGGCGGGACGCCTGGTGCCCCGTCGGTGGTGGCCGAAGCCGATGGCGCAGGTTGGGTCCTCAACGGGGTCAAGGCATGTGTTCCTTCCGGCACGACCGCTGCTGCCGCGTTGGTGCCGGCCCGGATCGAGCCTGACGGTGTGGCTGTCTTCATCGTTCCTCTTGACGGTGCCGGTGTTTCCATCGAGCGCCAGGTGGCCAACAACGGGGTAGCCGAGGGTCTGATCACCTTCACCGGTGTGAACGTCGGCGCCGATGCCCTGCTCGGCTCAGTGGACCAAGGTCCGTCCATCGTGGCGTGGCTCGTGGATCGCACGACCACGGCTCTGGCGTTGGCCCAGGCCGGTGCAGCAGCCGCGTCGCTGGCCTTGGTGTCGGCGTACACCAAAGAGCGCGAGCAGTTCGGCAAGGCGATTGCCACCTTCCAGGCAGTTGGCCAGCGGGCAGCGGATGCGTATGTTGATGCCGAAGCCATCCGTCTCACGGCATGGCAGGCGGCTTGGCGCATCGACGAGGGCTTGCCTGCTGACAAGGAGATTGCCGTGGCCAAGTTCTGGGCGGCCGACGGTGGCCAGCGGGTCGTCCATGCTGCCGTGCACCTCCATGGGGGCGTCGGTGTGGATCGCGAGTACCCGTTGCACCGCTTCTTCCTCAATACCAAGCACATCGAGTTGACCTTGGGTGGGGCGACTGACCAACTCCTGCGCCTTGGAGCGGAGTTGGCGGCAGAGCCAGCCTGACCTGAACCGACCTGATCGGGGCAGATTCGGCGTGACCTAGGTTGAGGTCACTTCTCGTGGACCACGTGTCCGCAGGGACCGAGGTCGTAGGAAGGCGCACACGATGGTGATGGGGAAGCGACCGGATGTAGCCCGGTCTTCATGGCCGGTGGCGGCCACCGATATGGCTGGCCTTGTCGGCCAAATCGGTATCTCGATGCTTCAGGTCCCATTTCGGCGGCCATGGTCGGGCGAAGGCGGCGTGGCTCGCAACGTCGCCGTGGCGGTGACCCGCCAGACGGTGCGGACCTTCATGGGCTACTCGACCTCGTTGCCCATCGAACAGTTCCGCTCCATCGAGGTCATCCTTGACGACCTCTGCACGGTGGTCATGCCTCCGGCAGTCCGAGCATGGAACGTGAGTCACGGCCATGGTGAGGTTGCCGGGGTCGCCGGCGAGTGGTTCCGACCGCGCAGTGACCGCTCGGGCGGCACCATCTTGTATCTCCATGGCGGGGGGTACGTCGGAACGTCCCCCAAGATGTACTCCGTATTCATCGCCCAGCTCGCACGACGCACCGGGTGCGACGTGTTCGTTCCTGATCTTCGCTTGGCGCCCGAGTTTCCGTTCCCCGCCAACCTCGAAGATGCCACTGCGGCCGGCTACGGACTGATCGACGACGGCATTGACCCCCAGAGTATTTTCATCGCCGGGGATTCCAGCGGTGGCGGACTGGTGACCAGCGTGGTTCACGCCCGGATCCAGGAGGCCCATCCGAGAATTGCCGGCGTGCTGCTCTTCTCACCGGAGGTCAACCTTCGCCTCGACTGTCCGTCAGTCCGTGACAATGCCGGCCGGGACATTCTCCCGTGGAACATCCCCACCTCGTCCTATCTGAACGGCATCGATCCAGGGTCGTCACAGGTATCGGCCATCTCTGACGATCTGACCGGCTGGCCGGCGACGTTCGTCTCGTTCGGGAGCGATGAGATGTTCCGCGATGCCATCCGTCGATTCAGTACGCACCTCCATGATGCGGAGATCGACCCCGTGGTCGTCCTCGAAGAACCCGGCATGTTCCACGTCTTTCCCATTCTGTTGCCATGGACCGATGCCGCCCGGCGGACGATGGTGGCTGCAGGGAAGTTCGTTCGGGCCCGCCTCGATGAACTGGGGCAAGCAGAGGACAACGCCAGCGATGCCGCCGTCGTTGGGGATGGCGTGGTCGAGGGTGAGGATGTGGTGATCGACACACCCGATCCCTGGGCGTCGGTGCCGGGGTGACGCACACCGTGTCGCACCTGGGGATCTGCGTCTCGGATCTCGACGCATCCCTTCGGTTCTGGTGCGATGGCCTCGGTTTCACCGAGGTGGCCTCCCACGAGGTCGGTCCCGAGTTCGCCCCACTCATGGAACTCGACGACGTGAGCCTTGTCTCTCGGATGATCAACCGCGACGGCCTGACCATCGAACTCTTGGCCTTCGATTCCCCTCCGGTGATCGGATCGGGTCAGCGCCGACCGATGAATCAACTCGGACTCACCCATCTCTCGCTTCGTGTATCGGACCTCGAGGGCGCGGCGGACGCCATCGAGGCCGCTGGGGGACAGGTGGTCCGTAGGACGCGCACCCGTCTCGATGTCGCTGGAATGGAGCTCGACTTCGTCTTCTGCACCGACCCTGATGGAGTGCGCATCGAACTGATGGACCTTGGCGGTTGATGGTCTGTGGCACCGATGACACCGACGTGTCCGGTACCGTGAACCTGTGACCGAGCAACCCGCAATCGTTGAGGATATCGAGCCGACCGAAGCCAATCGCCTGGTGGTGGGTGGGGCCCACCTGTTGGACGTGCGAGATGACGAGGAGTGGCAGGCGGGCCGAGCACCGGCCGCCGCACATCTCCCCATGGGCCAGGTGGTCGACCGTCAAGGCGAGATCCCGACGGATCGGATCGTCGTCTGCATCTGCCGGGCTGGAGGCCGATCGGCGTCGGTAGCTGGGCTGTTGGCCGCTCACGGCTACGAGGTTCGCAACGTCGCTGGTGGCATGCAGGCCTGGGAGTCAGCCGGTCTGCCTGTGGTCTCCGATGGTGGAGCCCCGGGCCAGGTCGTCTGAGCGGCGTGCCCTCGGATCTTCCGACCGCAAACTCAGAGCACGGTCACTGCCAGCTGTGACGGTGTATCTCGACGATTGGCGTCAAGCGGCTCATCTCGGACCCGTCGATGATCGCTGGTCCCACCTGGTGGCCGATTCGGACGAAGAGCTCCATGAGTTTGCCGAACGGTTGGGAATGGAACGCCGGTGGTTCCAGATCAAGCCCGGCCGGCCCCATCACGGCCACTACGACCTGCCGGAACGGGCCAGAGCTGATGCCGTTGCTCTCGGAGCGGTGGAGATCACCTGGCGCCAGATGGGGCAGATGTTGCGAGCCCGACGGGCCACGCTGTCGTTGACCGCTCCTCGGGAGACTCGGTGAGCGGCATCGTTGATCCCCGGACGCCGGTCCTGGTCGGTGTCGGGCGTTGCGCTGATGACGCCGAGGCCGCAGATCTGATGACCCAAGCGACCCTTGCCGCCCTGCAGGATGCGGGAGGCAAGGGCCTTGCCGCATCCATCGACCGGATCGCCGTCCCTCAGGGGAGTTGGACGTATGCGGACCCGGGGCGGCTGGTAGCTGACGGCATCGGTGCAGGTGCGACGCAGACCCACCTCGTGGAGTTAGGCATTCCCCAGCAGAGTCTTCTCAACGAGGCCATGGCTGCCATCCTCTCGGGCGGATCGGAGGTGGCGGTTGTTGTTGGGGGCGAGGCGAAGCGCTGGGCGCGTGACCGCGAGCGTGCTGGCCAGTCCGCCACCGAGACGCCTCAAGTTGGGGTCGAACCCGATGTGATCCGTCGACGGCAAGGGCCGCTGCTTGAACCCGTGGAGGTGGCCCACCGTCTGTGGGACCCGGTGCAGCAGTACGCCATGATCGAGTCCGCGCTTCGGGCCTCGCTGGGCCGAAGCGTGGATGACCATCGAAGGGTGGTGGCTGAGTTGTGGGCGCGCTTCGCCGAAGTGGCAGCCTCCAACCCGGCTGCGGCCTTTCCCGCTGCCCTGTCGGCTGACGATCTTGATCGTGCGACATCCGACAACCGCCCTCTGGCCTTTCCCTATAACAAGTGGCACTCGACTCAGTGGACCGTGAACCAGGCCGCCGCGGTGGTGCTGTGCTCTGCCGAGGCGGCTGAGCGCCATGGAGTTCCCATGGACAGATGGATCTTTCCTCGGGTCGGCCTCGAGTCCAGTTCGGCGGTGTCCCTACTGTGCCGCCGACAGATGTCGGCGTGGCCAGCCATGGAGGTACTCGGGGAGACGGCAGCGGTGCATCTCGGTCGACCCCTGGCTGACGTGCCTCTCATCGAGTTGTACTCGTGCTTCCCGGCAGCGGTCGAAGTTCAGCAGCGGGCGCTCGGACTCGATCTCCTGAGCACGCCGACGATCACCGGAGGGATGGCATTTGCCGGAGGCCCCTTCAACAACTTCGTACTCCAGGCCCTGGTGGCGGTGGTCGAGCGACTGCGCGCCGGTGACGGCGATCCGACAGCAGGCGATCTCGGTCTCGTCTCCACGGTCAGCGGGCTGCTGACCAAGCCTGGTTTGGGTGTGTGGGCGACCCGGCCAGAGCAGCGACCGCCGCTCCTGTCCGATCTCGCCTATGAAGCTGCGGCGGTGACCGAGACGATCCCGGCCGTCGAGACCCTTGACGGCTACGCCGGACCTGGCCGGGTGGCGGCGTACACGGTGACCTTCACCGGCCTCGAACCCGAGCGGGTGGTTGCCGTCTGCGATACGGCTGACGGTCGACGTTGTGTGTCGTTCAGCGATGATCAGGTCCTGGCCGCCCAGGTGTGCGACGAGGAACTGGTCGGTTCGCCCGTACTCATCGGCGAGGGTGCGTTCGTCCTCGGGTGAACTCGTCCTTCGGCGCTCGCCGTGGTGGTTCTGCCGCCTCGTCGAGTCCGCTGCGGAGGCTCGGCCATCACTAGGGTGGACCCATGGACGCAGTCACTGCCCTTCGCGCTAATCCCACCGGCCTGTGGACGGGCGCCCTTGAAGCACTGCCGATAGGAGCCGCCCAGGAGGTGGTCGCCGAACTCGATGAGCTCGGGTGGGGATCACTCTGGTTTGGTGAGGCCTATGGCCGTGAGGCATTCACTGCCGCTCAGGCGTATCTCGCCGCCACCGAGCGGCTCGTCGTCGGAACTGGCATCGCCAACATCTATGCCCGCGGGGCGATGGCTGCGGCCGCGGCTGGCCGAACCGTCGAAGGAACTGCCTCGGGTCGGTTCGTCCTCGGCCTCGGGGTAAGCCATCAGCCTTTGGTCGAGCGAGACCGAGGCGAGGTCTACCGGGCGCCGCTGGCCGCGATGACCGAGTATCTCGATGCCATGGATGCGGCCCCGTATTTCGGGGCGGATGCGGTGCAGCCGCCTCGCATGCTTGCCGCCCTTGGGCCCAAGATGCTCGAGTTGGCCCGTTCCCGCACGGCCGGCGCTCACCCGTATCTGGTGACGCCCCAGCACACCATGGAAGCTCGCGCCGTGCTCGGCGAAACACCGCTCTTGGTGGTCGAGCAGGCCGTGGTGTTGGACCAGCCTCGTGACGAGGCACTGCGTCGGGCTCACGAGCACCTGACCATCTACACGGGACTGCCCAACTACAGGAACAACTGGCTCCGTCTGGGCTTCGAGGAGTCTGATTTCGGTCGGGGAGGATCGGATCGTCTGGCCGATGCGCTGGTGACGATGGGAGACGCAGCGGTCATTTCGGCAAGGGTCGACGAGCATCTCGAGGCGGGCGCCGACCACGTGCTCCTCCAGGTGCTGGGGACGGACCTCGGCCAGGTTCCCCTCGACGAATGGCGGGTCCTGGCCGCAGCCCTGGGTGGACGATGAGCATGGATGTCGCACGGGCGCTGACGTTTGCCGCTGACCACCGCCGAGGGGTGCTCGTCACCTTGAAAGCGGATGGCAGGCCACAATTGTCGAACATCTTCTACGTTCCCGGAGAGCACGGCACGGTACGGATCTCGGTGACCGATGATCGAGCCAAGACCAGGAACCTGCGGCGTGATCCCCGGGCATCACTCCATGTGACCAGGGACGACTTCTTCGCCTACGTCGTGCTCGAAGGAAGTGTCGAACTGTCACCGGTCACGACCGATCCGGGCGATGCCACGGCCGACGAACTGGTCGCCCTCTATCGAGATGGCCAAGGTGAGCACCCGGACTGGGACGAGTATCGACGAGCCATGGTGGCCGATCATCGACTGGTGGCCACCCTGCGGGTCACCGCGGCCTACGCCATGCTGCCTGACTGAGGACCGCAGCGGCGGCTTCAGAGGCGGCAACAGCGGCGGCTTCGGCGTCGACCTCAGCGAAAGGCTCAGCCGAGGGGAGTGCCTCCTGCTCCCTGGGTCTCCCATGCCCGTTCGAGAAAGCGAAGCAGCACATCAGGAGGCTGGGCCCCAGGTAGGCCGATGCGGTTGTCGATGACGAAGAAGGGGACGCCGGTGGAACCCAGAGCGACGGCTTGGGCTTCGTCGGCCCGCACGTCGTCGGCAAAAGTGTCACCGCTGAGCATCGCCTCGACACTGGCGATGTCGAGGCCGACGTCGCCTGCCAGTTCGACAAGCGTGGCATGGTCGCTGATGGCTCGGGACTCGGTGAAGTAGGCGCGTAGCAGGCGTTCCTTCATGACACCCCCCTGACCGCTGAGTTCGGCCAGGTGGATGAGGCGGTGGGCATCGAAGGTGTTGCCGATCTGCACCCGGTCCAGGTGGTACTCCAGGCCCACCTTGGCGGCCAGATTGGTCATGTTGGCATTGGCCTCTTTGGCCTGCTGGCTGGTCATGCCGTATTTGCGTTCGAGGACCTCGTCCATGGACAACTCCACCACCTTGGGGGTGGTGGGATCGAGCTCGAAGCTGCGCCAGGCGATCTCCACCTCGTCGGCATGGGCGAAATCAGCCAAGGCGGTTTCGAGGTTGCGCTTGCCGATGTAGCACCAGGGGCATACGACGTCGGACCAGATTTCCACCTTCATGCTCTCCACCCTATCGGCGCCTCGATCGGTGACTCTGCCCAGGGATGCTTCCTGTCCTCGGAGATGCACCTGGTCGGCCGCTAGGGTGCCGACATGGTCCTTGAGCATGCACTCATCACTGTCCGCCCGGGCGCCCAGGCCGACTTCGAGGTCGCCCTCGTCGAGGCTCGAAAGGTCATCTCGGCTGCCCCCGGATTCCTCTCTTTTGCCATCCATCGGGGTATCGAGTCCCCCGAGCGCTACTTGCTCCTCGTGGGCTGGGAGACCTTGGAGGCGCACACTGAGGGGTTCCGTGAGTCGACAGCCTTCGCCGAGTGGCGCTCGCACATCCAGCCCTTCTTCGACGGGCCCCCCGATGTCGATCACTACGACCCGGTGCACGTCCCTTCCTGAGTCGATCGCCCGAGGGCGGCAGCGGCCCGAAGGTGAACCGCCAGACTGTCCTTGGTTTCATGGGCGTTGAGGCCAGAGGTCGATGGCATGAGGTAGGCCGGGCGTCCACCCACGGTGACCGATTGGCGACCGGCAACCGCCTTGGGATTCACCACCGTGCGCCAACCTGACAGACCAACAAAGCAGACCGCCCCCGGAGCCAGCCAGCGGCACAGGCGTTCGACCCGGGCAAACCCGTCGGCGTACTCGGCCTCGGTCACCTCGGCCGCCGTCCGAGACGGTCGTTTGACCAGGTCGGTCATACCGATCCCACCTTCCAGGGCGGCAAGGGGATCTCGGTCTGTAGGTACCAGGTCGGCCATCAGGGCGGCAGGCCAGAAGCGGTTTCCCGGTCGCCCGTAGCCGACGCCGATGTCGGCCGAATACGGCGACGGATTGATCCCACAGACCAGCAAGGTCATGCCTGGCCCGACGGTGTCGGCCAGCGTGTGGGCTCGGGTTGCCGAGACGCGTGGCCCGATGGCGCCGTTGCGGGGTTGTCCATTGACGACGAAGCCGGCTCCGGTGACAAGGTCGACCACGTGTCGGTCGTCGATGCCAGCGGGTAACTCCAGATCCACCACGTCGCCCACATCGGTGGTTCGGTACAGGTGAGCGAGAACGATCGGGAGTTCCGTGATCATCAGGTGGGCCGGGGCTCGCCACGCCCGTGGATCCATCGACGGGTCGGTGTTTCCTGCCAGCATGATCCGAGGGTAGCGGCCGCACGCGGTGGGTCACCGATGCACCCGGGCGCACGGGTTGTGGGAGTGCCGGGAAGTTCAGGTGACAGTCGGGTGCTTGACTGGGGTGATGGGAGCGCCTCCCACCCTGCACACCGCGCGTCTTGTGTTGCGGCCGTTCGCCATCAGTGACCTGGAGGCGATGACGGCGCTCATGAGCCATCCCAAGGTGCAGACGGCGCTTCATCTGCCTGCCCACACCGGTGGACCCGAGGCCTTCCAGGCGCTGGTGGTCGGTGCGGGACTCTGGGAGATCGCCGGCTTCGGTCAGTGGGCGCTGGAGGAGCGATCCACGGGCCGATTCGTGGGTCGAGCCGGCCTGTATGCTCGAGCTGAGCCGGACTGGCCCGGCGTGGAGGTGGGCTGGGCTCTCGACCCATCCTGGTGGGGTCGTGGCTACGCCACTGAAGCCGGCGAAGCAGCCGTGCGCTTCGGCTTCGACGATGTCGGCGTCGATTCCTTGGTCAGTGTGATCCTGCCCGAGAACGAGGCGTCATCGGCCGTGGCTCGGCGTCTGGGATTTGTCCTTGCAGACGAGCGCACGCTGTCACATTTCCCGGCGATGCCGCATGGCGTCTGGCGTCTCGACCGGGCAAAGTGGGAGGCGGGCGACCGATGACCGACCAACCAGGGTGGCCTAACGAAGATTGAGGCCGCCGTCGATGGTCACTACCTCGCCGGTCACGTAGGTGGCCCGAGCCAGGCCGACGAGGACCTCGGCGACGTCTTCGGGAGTAGCCGACCGCTGCAGTGGTGCTTGGGCTTGGACAAACTGGCGGACCACGGACCAGTCGGCAGTCCACGGCGTGTCGACCAATCCGGGGGCTACTCCGTTCACTCGGATATCGGGTCCCAGCGTGTTGGCAAGCAGGTGGGTCATGTGGGTCAAGGCGGCCTTGGAGCATGCATAGGGGATGGAACTCCCCACCGGACGGCTGCCCGCCAATGAGGACACGTTGAGGACCTGACCCACACCTGAGGCACGGAGGTGCGGGACGGCGGCCACGGTGAGCTGCCAGGTGCCGATCACGTTGACGTCGAAGATGCGGCGCCAGACATCGGGCGAGGCGGCTTCGAGGTCGCTGTGGGGGATGACTGCCGTTGTGCCGGCGTTGTTGATCAGGATGTCGAGGCGCCCGTGGGCGGCTATCACCTCGTCGATCAGGCGCGCCGCATCCGCTTCGTCAGCCACATCGGCCTGGATGTAGGAGGAGTTGGGTAGTTCGGCGGCAACGGCTTGGCCGGCCCCTACCGAGGAGACCGAGTTGATGACGACGGTGGCACCGAGGGCGGCAAAGCGCCGTGCGACAGCAGCGCCGATGCCCGACGACGATCCCGTGACCAGGACGACCTGGCCGTCGAAGGTGGAGTCGCCAGGGAGCGGGGTGGAGGTGGAAGACATGGGTGGAGCATAGGACTGCGTCCCGGTAGGTTCATCGCTGTGGACCACGATCGACCGAGCACCTCCGACGTGGCACCTGGAGACGGCGTGACGATCATCCCCGGCCTGCGCATACCCATGGGCGAGCTGCATCTGAGGTTCACCCCAAGCGGGGGACCGGGGGGTCAGCACGCCAACAAGGTGGCGACCCGAGTGGAGCTCCGATTCGACGTGGCGCGATCACCGTCGCTTCGTCCGTATTACCGGAACCGCCTGCTCGATCGACTCGGTCCTGAGGTCCGACTGGTGGTCGACGACGAACGAAGTCAGATGCGCAATCGCACGCTGGCCATCGAACGGTTCCAGGCGCGGCTGGCCGGTGCCCTTCGGGTCGAGCGAACCCGGCGTCCCACTCGGCCTACCAAAGGGTCGGTGGAACGGCGACTCGATGCCAAGAGAAGGCAGTCGTCTCGCAAGCGCGATCGCAAGCCTGGACCTGACGACTGAGGTCGGTCGAGAGCCGCACGAGATCGCATCGCCAACGGATGCAGACCGTGGTGCCCTCGACGGTCAGCCAGCCTTGCGGGCCCTGCGCACCGGTTGCGCCCAGGCTTTGTCCAAGAGTCCGTTGATCTCCCGAGTGAGTCGTTCGGGATGCACGCGAAGCTCGAGGACCGAGTTGGCCTGGAGGAGTTGCCCTTGAGGGAGCCTGCGCGCCAACTGCTGGGCATCATGGAACGGGTGGACATGGTCCACCTTGTGCCCGATGACCAGGGCCGGCACGTTCATGGCGGCACGCTGGTCGACCGTTGGCGCGATTGGTCCGGCCAAGATGCCGTGCAAGACGGCAGCGGTCTCTCTGGGGTCGGCGGAGAATGTGTTCATGAGACTGTCGAGGGGACCGTTGCCGGTGCGGGGCACCCGGCGCATGACGTTGGCGATGCGTTCCACAACGGGTCGTGCGAAGTGGGCGGCCAGGAGCAAAGGGATGAACGTCGTGGCTGCTGCGGGAAGCGCCCACTCGAGAACCGGCATCTCGACGACAAGACCGCGCACTCGTTCGGGGGCTTGGGCGGCCACCATGAGGCTGACATTGCCGCCGAGGGAGACCCCACCGACCACGGCCTCGTTGATGCCGAGGTGATCGAGCAGGGCGATGACGTGCCCGGCATAGGTGTCCATCCGGTGGAACGAGGCTCGACGAGGTCGATCCGACAGACCGTGACCCGGAAGGTCGATCAGGATGACTCGATTGCCCATGGCGGCGAGATCGGTGGCGAGACGACGGTTGAGATTGGCGTCCATGAGGATGCCGTGCATGAAGACCAAGACCCGAGGCCCTTGGCCATGGACCTCGTAATAGAGGTGTAGACCGTCATGTTCGAACCTGCCGACCTCATACGGTGTCGATGGTGAGTCGTCGGGAAGGGTCACAGACGTGGTGGATTTCTTGCTGGCGCTACTCGCTCTTGTCGATGCCATGTAGTCCACGGTACGCCTCTGGCCTGCGGTTGGCTAGGACCGGTAGCTCACGTCGGATTCTTGCTTGATCGGCCAGGTCGAGATCGGCCATCACGATGCCCGGGGACGGCTCGGCGCGCTCGGCCACTACGACTCCCCAAGGGTCGACGATCATGGAGTGGCCGTGGCACGCCGGCATCCCATGGGGGAGCTGACCGACTTGGCCGGCGCCAATGACGAAACAGGCGTTCTCCACCGCTCGGGCCCGGAGTAAGAGCTCCCAGTGAGCCGGACCGGTGACGGCGGTGAAGGCAGCCGGGACAACGAGCACGGTCGCCCCTGCGAGGGTAAGCACCCGGTAGAGCTCGGGGAACCGAACGTCGTAGCAGAGGCTCAAACCGATAACGGGGGGTGGGGTAGGGCTCGCGTCGCTTGCTGCCATTACCGCCACCACGGCACTGTCTCCCGGCGCGATGGTGTCGGACTCACGGAACTCGGCGCCGGGTACCGAGACGTCAAAGAGATGGATCTTTCGGTAGACAGCGAGAAGCGAACCGTCTGGGCCGACGAGGCAACTGGTGTTGGCGATGCGACCGTCCTCGCAACGTTCGGGGAAGCTGCCAGCCACCAGGTGGATGCCCAGCCGATCGGCAGTGGCAGATGCCCAGGTGAGAGTTGGCCCTTCGAGGTCTTCGGCTGCTGCATGGAGCACTCGCCTGGACCCGGCGACCGAAGACCATTCGGGCAGGACAACAAGCGCAGCCCCTTGGTCGGCCGCTTCAGCGACTAGGAGGTCCCCAGCAGCGAAGTTGGCGTTCCGGTCTGAGCCTGCGGTGGTCTGAATGGCGGCGACGCGCATGGTTCACGTTACGCCGGAAGGTGATGCCCGACTCAGGCAGTTACGGTCCGCCCAGCCAAGATTGCTCCGTCCAGCGCATCCACTCCAGCTTCGGACACGTCCTCGCGCACCCCAACGATGGCAGTGATCGAGGCGAAGCCTTCTTCGACCAAGGCATTGTCGGAGTCCGGTTCGAGTTCGGCGAGTTCAGCAATCCGATCGGCATCGCTACTCATGCCGCGCATGGTCAAAATGACGGCGCCACCTGTTCGATCGGTGGGTGGGTAGTTGGCAGGGAGCGGCGCATGCTCGGGTCGCGCACGACGAATCAGGCCCGCCTTTCCGAGGCGGCCATGACGCAGTCCCTTCAACTCCTCCATGGAGACAGAGGGAACATTGAGATTCAGGACCGTGGGCGAAGGAGCGGCAGCGAGTGAGGGAACGATGGCGCATGCCAACTCGACGGCAGTGTTCCAGTGATTCGGCTCGTCGTCCCAGGCGATCGAGACGGCCAACCCGGAGATTCCGAACTGGGCACCGGTGAGGGTTGCGCCCACCGTGCCCGAATGGAGAGCGGAACGTCCGGCGTTGATGCCATGGTTGATCCCGGACACGATGAGATCCGGTCGAGCCCCGAACCCCTCAATGCCCGCCATGATCACGCAGAGGGCCGGTGATCCGTCGAGGCCGTAGGTGGGTACGTCCTTCAGGCCAGGAATCTCAACGTGCTCATAGGGAATGGATTCCCGCTCGTAGACCGGACCTACGGCAGCGCCAGCTCCACTGTGATCAGTCAGGGGCGCAACGATGACCAGTTCGTGCTCGTCACCGAAGGAAGCGTGCAGTCCAGTGGCAATGGCGCGGATCCCTGGAGCAAAGATCCCGTCGTCGTTGGTGATGAGGATGCGCATGGTGTGAGGCCTCGCTGATCGATGGTGGCCAAGAAGGCGGGTGGACTGCCCTACGATACCGGTCCGCACCACGGCCAGATCGAGGCCGGCGGCTTGTTCGAGTGAGGCACGATGACCATGACGACTCCTGGCGACGACCGGCCCGCGGCCACGACCCCTGCCACCGGAGACCAGTGGGTCATCGGACATGGGCATCAAAGGGCGGTGATCACCGAGGTCGGTGCCACGCTGAGGTCCTTCACCTTGCACGACCGTTCGGTGGTCAGCGGCTTTGCCGAAGACGCATGGAGTCACGGTGGGAGGGGTCAGGTCCTGGCTCCCTGGCCGAACAGGCTCGGTGATGGCGCCTATTCCTTCCAAGGTGTGACAGCCCAGGCGCCCATCAATGAGATGGGGCGCCACAACGCCATCCATGGTTTGGTCCGGTGGAGTCCCTGGCGAATGGTCAGCCGTGCCCAAAACCGAGTGAGCATGGCGTGTGTGTTGCACCCGTCCCCGGCCTATCCGTTCACCCTGGGCTTGGAGATCGAATACCGCTTGGGACGGACCGGCTTGACGGTGACGACCGATGCTCAGAACCTTGGTGACGGTGACCTTCCGTTCGGACTCGGTTTCCATCCTTACCTCACGGTCGGAACCCCAAAGGTGGATGTGACCCGGCTGCGGCTAGCGGCTCGCAAACGACTCGTCCTCGACGATCGAGGACTCCCGGCTGGTGCAGCACCGACGGAAGGGTCCGAGTTCGACTTCGCCCAAGGTCGCCCGGTTGGCCAGACGACGTTGGACACTGCATTCGGCGGCTTGGTGCGTGACGACGATGGCCGGGCCCGAATCGAACTCGACCATCCGGACGGAACCTCTGGGGTGACGTTGTGGGTGGACGAACGCTTCGGGTGGATCATGGCGTATACGGGCGACACGCTCCCCGAACCAGAGAGGCGAACGGCACTCGCCATCGAGCCGATGACGTGCCCGCCCGATGCACTTCGCACTGGTGAGGACCTGGTCGTGTTGGCTCCTGGAGCACGGTGGACAGGTGCTTGGGGAATCTCGCCTCGTCAACCTGGCTGATCGTCTTCGCGATCCGCCGTTGCCCTGCTTGGCAATGTGACCACGTTGAGTGAGGTGTCTCCGTGGGCATTTTGAGGGATGACTACGACCAAAAAACACTGTGAGCAGGGACGATGTGGTGGTGCTATGTCGTTCTTGGTGCTGTGAGTGGTCGGCGCTTGGTAGCAGTTCTGGGGTAGTTGACACGCTGGTCTTGACTCGTCATGCTTTCCCAGTGGAACTAAGCCGCTGGGGCTTGGATTCGATCGAGGGGATTGGCCAGACGTGAAGAACGTTGTGCGCGTAGCAAGCTTGGCAATCGTGCTTTCGGCTGTGGGCATGAGTGCCCCGGCCTATGCAGCAGGTGGCACTGCTACCTCGTTGACCGTGACGGGTAATCACACCACCATCACTTCCGGTAAGAGCACGGCGTTCACGGCAGTCGTTGTTCCGGCCAAGGTCGACACCACGAAGATCACCGGCACGGTGAACTGGGTCGTCACCTCGAGGGCGGGCGTCGTCATTCCTTGCACGTCGGTCACTGCTCTGAGTGGCGGCGGCAAGTCGAAGTGCAAGATCGACAAAGGAATTCTCTTGGCGGGCGACGGACCGTTCACTGCAGTCGCACGGTACGGCGGCGACGGAACCTTTGATGCGTCGACGGGTACAGCTTCGATCGACGTGACTTCATCGACGACCCGAGTGAAGATCGAACTCGGAGCGACGCCGACCAGCGGCGCGGCCACCACCGTGACGGCGACAGTTGTGGATGGTCCAGCGACTCCGCTCGTCACCGGCAATGTTGTGTTCACCATCACGTCCCAGTACCACACCGCAGGTGTGGCGGTGCGATGCACCGGGACGCTCACCCCGGCGGCCACCAATAATGTGAAGGCGCTATCGACCCAGATTGCGGTCTGCGACCTTCCTGCTGGCTGGATGATCGTGCCGAGAGCCACAAGCGTGAACCCCAAGCCGCAGAACGCCTGGAGCGTGTCGGCGGTCTACAACGGAAACTCGAGCTTCGACACCTCCTACGCCTTCAAGCGAGGAACTGCCAAGTTCTAGGTGACTAGGCCGTCAGGTCAACAGATGTGAGGATGCCCCGGGCTTCGGCCCGGGGCATCTGCTTTTTGTTCGATCGGCGACAGGTGCACTCAAGGCGTCGGAGCACGATGCCTCGCACTGTCAATGAACATCTGGCACGCTGCCGTGCCGGCGCTCGACTACACATCGGAGTTGTCAACGAACAGCGATGGATCGCCTAGGGGGTGTCGTTCGCCGACGAGGTGGTTCCGATGAACGTCACTTCCGTGCGAGGCCTAGCGACAATAAGCCTCAGCCGTGCCAGGGTGGCCACTCGGGTAGGCGTCTCTCGGGCGTGGACCACTGCGGTCGAGGCCGTGAAAGTTTCTGTCGAGTTCGACCTCTTCGTCGGACTGCTCCATCCTGGTTGGCTCGTGCCGAACCAGGAAGCCTTGGCGACTTCGACAAGGCCAGGATTGTCGGTCTAGTTGCCGGCAGGTCCGAGAGGCGCTTGGAGTCGGCCGGTGGCGGATCTTCGAGTCTCTGACGGCGTCGGCGGTGTTGCGCTCGTCGCCGATACCCACAGAGCGATGGCCGGGGATCCATGTGCCGGGGATCCATGCTCTGGCCTGGTGCGCCCCCTGGGATTCGAACCCAGAACCTGCGGATTAAGAGTCCGTTGCTCTGCCATTGAGCTAGAGGCGCGAGAGTGAAGACGCTAGCGGAAACCTAGGCGACCAGTGGCCTGCACCATCTGGTTCCCAAATACAGAGGGTGGCTGACGGGACTCGAACCCGCGACCTCCGGGATCACAACCCGGCGCTCTAACCAACTGAGCT
>CAIQOJ010000135.1 GCA_903873395.1 uncultured Acidimicrobiaceae bacterium | reverse complement strand
GGTCTCCTCGGGTCGTTCGGTGGTCGTCGGGGTGAACGGGTTCACCGGCGGAAACGATGAGAGCGAACTGCCCGTGCTGGCCATAGGTCCCGAGGTCGAAGTACTCCAACGCCAGCGTCTGGCGTCGGTCAAGGCGGGTCGGTCCGAACAAGCGGTCAGTGACGCCCTTGCTCGCCTGCGTGGGGATGCTGCCCACCCAGATCGCAACCTGATGCCGGCCGTCTTTGATGCGGTGGGGGCGTATGCCACGGTGGGCGAGATGATCGATGCCCTCGCTGAAGTCTTCGGCCGCTGGGAGGAGCAGGCGGTCATCTGACGCGCCCTTCGATAACGCCCATCCGAGGCCCACGGGCCACAGAGGCCATAATTGACCCATGTCTCGTATTCTCGTCACGCCCAGTGGACCACTGTCCGGCAGCGTGCGGGCTGGTGGGGCCAAGAACTCGGTGCTCAAGTTGATGGCGGCCTGCCTGCTGGCCGAGGGGCGCCATGTGCTGACCAACGTGCCCCGGATCACCGACGTCGACATCATGGCTGAGGTGCTCGAGGCCATGGGTGCCACCGTCGAACGTGGCGAGCGACCAGACATCTTGATCGTGAACACGCCAGCCGAGTTAGTTCCCGAGGCTCCCTATGAGCTCGTGGAGAAGATGCGGGCCTCGGTCGTCGTGCTCGGCCCCTTGTTGGCCCGGTGCGGATGGGCCAAAGTCTCGATGCCCGGTGGTGATGATTTTGGCCCTCGCCCCGTCGACATGCACCTTCGAGCCCTGGAGACGATGGGAGCGGTCTTCACTCCCTCGCATGGAAACATCGAGGGCCGAGTCGAGTCCACGGTGGCCGGCCACCCGCGGCTGGTGGGCACCCGGGTGGTGCTCGAGTACCCGAGCCACACCGGCACGGACAACGTGCTGATGGCCTCCGTGCTGGCCAAGGGGACGACCGTCATCGAGAATGCGGCTCGAGAACCTGAGGTCTCCGATCTCGCCGCCTTTCTCAATGCCATGGGTGCTCGGATCACCGGAGCGGGAACGTCGCGGATCGAGGTCGAAGGCGTCGAGCGCCTGGAACCAGCCACTCATGCAGTGATCCCTGACCGGTTGGTGGTGGCCACGTTTTTGGTGGCCGCAGGCATGACCGGTGGTGATGTGGTGGTCGAGGACGGCCGACCCGACCATATGGACATGCTGATCCGAAAGTTGTCGGCCACTGGGGTCGAGGTCGCACAGGGCCCCGACGGCCTGCGCGCCACATCCACCGGCCGGAAGCTCACGTCCACGGATGTCGCCACCCTGCCGTATCCGGGATTCGCCACCGACTACAAGCCCCTCTTCGTGACCTTGCTGACCGTGACCGAGGGCGTGGGCATCGTCACCGAGAACCTCTTCTTCGGCCGGTTCCGCTACGTCGAAGAGCTCCGTCGCATGGGTGCCGACATCCGGACCGAGGGGCACCACGCCGTCGTGCGGGGTGTGGGCAGGCTCTCAGCCGCTCCGGTGCGGGCTCATGACGTCAGGGCCGGCGCTGCTCTGGTGCTGGCTGCACTGGTCGCTGACGGCCAGACCACGATCAGCGATGCGCATCACGTCGACCGGGGCTACGAGGATCTCGACGCCAAGCTGGTCCAACTAGGCGCTGACGTCTCTCGGGGCTAGGGCCCTCGGATTTCTGGCCTGCCTCCGAGCGATACGATCATTCCTTCATGGCCGTCTCTCGAACCTCTGACCCGGCGACGCTCTTTGACGCGGCCCGCGCCGGAGACCGCGTGGCCCTGCCCCGACTCCTCTCGCTGATCGAGCGGGGTGGCGCAGGTGCACGAGCCGTGGCCGAAGTGGCCTATCGCTCACCGTCCCAGGCCTACTCCGTCGGCATCACCGGAGCACCCGGGGCAGGCAAGTCCACGCTGACCGATCAACTCATCACCCAGGCACGTGACCGCGGCATCGAGGGGGAAGCAGTCGACGGGGGCGAGCACGTCGCTGTCTTGGCCATCGATCCCTCCTCACCGTTCTCGGGAGGAGCCATCCTCGGCGATCGGGTCCGCATGCAGAACCATGCCTTGGACGACCGGGTCTTCATCCGCTCGATGGCCACCCGGGGCCACCTCGGCGGCCTGGCGCTGGCCGTTCCCAATGCCGTGCGGGTGCTGTCGGCCGTTGGCCTGCCCGTGGTGTTGGTGGAGACCGTCGGCGTCGGTCAACAAGAGGTTGCGGTGGCCGCGGCCACCGACACGACGATCGTCGTGCTCAATCCCGGCTGGGGCGATGCCATCCAGGCCAACAAAGCCGGGCTGATGGAGATCGCCGACCTGTTCGTCATCAACAAGGCCGACCGTCCAGGGGCCCGGGAGACCCGACGGGACCTGGAACTCATGTTGGAGCTCACCGAACTCGGTGACTGGCGGCCTCCGATCATCGACACGGTGGCCCAGACGGGCGAGGGTGTCGATGAGTTGTGGAGCGCCATTCGCGACCATCGGAACCACCTGGTCGCCACGGGATCTTTGGAGACCTCCCGCCGTGAGCGGTTGGCCCGGGAGTTCCATCAGATCCTGGTGGCCCGAGTCGAAGAGCACTTAGATCGTCAAGAGGCCACCGAGGAGTTCGCCGGACTGGTCACAGATCTGGCCGCCGGCACCCTTGATCCTTACGCCGCTGCGGATCGACTCCTCGGGGGTGTATTCGCCGATGGATGACAACCTGACGATTGCCTCCACGGGCATGGGGCCGACACCTCTGCCGCCCGCTGCCGACGATCCGCTCTGGTTCCAGCGGGCCGTCTTCTATGAGGTCTTCACCCGAGGGTTCCACGATGCCAACGGCGACGGCGTGGGAGATATCCCGGGCCTGATCGCCAAGTTGGACTATCTGTCGTGGCTAGGTGTGGACTGCCTGTGGCTGCTGCCGTTCTATCCGTCGCCACTGCGGGACGGCGGCTATGACATCAGCGACTACTTCTCGGTGCATCCTGAATCGGGCACCGTGCAGGACGTGCGCAACCTCCTCGACGAAGCCCATGCTCGAGGCATCCGGGTCATCGCCGACCTGGTGATGAACCACACCTCAGACCAGCACCCCTGGTTCATCGAGTCCCGCCAAAGCCGGGACAACCCCAAGTCTGACTGGTATGTGTGGAACGACGACAACCTGCGCTGGCCTGACGCACGGGTGGTCTTCGTCGACGTCGAGCGGTCCAACTGGACCTATGACGTTGATCGTGAGCAGTTCTACTGGCATCGGTTCTATGCACATCAGCCCGACCTGAACTACGACAACCCTGACGTTGTCGACGCCATGATGGAGGTTGTCCGGTTCTGGCTTGATCTGGGCATGGACGGCTTTCGCCTGGATGCCGTGCCCTACCTGTTCCAACGGGACGGCACCGCTGGCGAGAACCTGCCCGAGACCCACGCCTTCATCCGCAAGCTGCGGGCCGAGCTCGACGCCGAGTATCCCGGCCGGATCCTCCTGGCCGAGGCCAACGGCTGGCCTTCGGAAGTGGCTGACTACTTCGGCGGCGACGAAGGTCCCGAGTGCCACCTCTGCTTCAACTTCCCCTTGATGCCTCGGTTGTTCCTGGCCGTGCGCCGGGGCGAAGCTGAACCCATCAAGGAAGTGCTGGCCCAGACGCCCGACGCGCCGTCTGCAGGGCAGTGGGCCATCTTCTTGCGCAACCACGACGAGCTGACCCTCGAGATGGTGACCGATGATGAGCGGGCCTTCCTGCTCGCCGAGTACGCCCACGACCCGCGCATGAAGCGCCACATGGGTATTGGCCGGCGCCTTGCACCTCTGCTCGAAGGTGACCGACGTCAAGCCGAGCTGCTGTACTCCTTGCTCTTCACGCTGCGCGGCAGTCCCGTCCTGTATTACGGCGACGAGATCCAGATGGGGGACAACGTCTACTTGGGCGACCGAGACTCGGTGCGCACGCCGATGCAGTGGTCGCCCGACCGCAATGGCGGTTTCAGTCGAGCGGACTTCGCCCAGCTCTACCTGCCCCCGCTCATGGACCCCATCTACGGATTTCCAGCGGTGAACGTCGAAGCCCAACAGCGCAACCCCAGCTCGTTTCTGCACTGGCTGCGCTCCATGCTCGCCGTGCGGCGCCAGTTCCCGGTGTTCGGGGTGGGGTCGCTCGACATCGTGGAGTCAGGAAACGCTGCGGTCCTCGCTTTCGTGCGTTCGGACCGCAGGACCGAGGGGAGCGACCGTCCCCGGAATCACTCGGTGCTGTGCATCCACAATCTGAGCCGCTCTCCCCAGCCGGCGGCGATCGACCTGGCGGACTGGGAAGGTTCTCAGCCGGTCGAACTCTTGGGCCGGGTGGCGTTCCCGCCGATCGGCTCAACGCCGTATTCGGTCACTCTGTCGCCTTACGGCTCGCTCTTGTTCGACTTGGTCTAGACGAACCAGACTGGCGAACCAGACTGGCGGAACAGGCTGGCCGACAGGAACGGCTGCACTGATAGGGCTGGCTGGGAGCACCGACGGCCCAACTCTCGAGAGACTGGTAGATCCCTGACGCGGGATCTGGAGGGTCAGCCTGTCTGGGCCAGGCCAGCAGGACCACGGAGTTCAGCGGCGGCCTGCTCGGGATTGATGATGTTGATCAGCACGCCCGTGCCCAGTTCGAACCCGGCGACCGTGGTGAGCTTGGGAACCACGTGGACGTGCCAGTGGTAGGGCTCGGGGGCCCGATAGGGAGCCGAGTGGAAGACCAGGTTGTAGGACACATCGCCCAAGGTGTCCCGCAGGCGCCCGAGGGCGATCTTGAGAGCCCGACCGACGGCCAGTAGGTCGTTGGTGGGCGCGTGGTGCAGGTGAGGACCGTGGGCTCGAGGGATGACCAGCATCTCGTAGGGGGAGCCTCTCCAGAACGGGCAGATGACCAAGACCTTCTCGTCGGCGTAGACGACTCGGTAGCCGACGCTCTCTTCGGCATCGACGGTGGTGCAGAGAAGGCATCGACCGGCGAAGCGGGCAAATCCGGCCTGCTCTTCGACGAGTTCTCGGGGTACGAAGGACATGCCGAGCAACTGGCCATGGGGATGTTCGATGGAGGCGCCAGCTTCACGGCCAGCGTTGACGATGGCTTGGCTGTAGCGCAGTCCAGGCATTGAGGCATGGTCCCGGATCCGGTCGCTGATGGCCTGCATGACCACCCCGGTCTGATCGTCATCGAGCGACGCCCACGGGGTCTCGTGATCGGGCGACAAGACGAAGACTTCGTGGATGCCGCCCGCTGTCGCTTGCGTGAACACTGGTCCGCGGTTGGTCACCACGAAGGGGGCGTCGCCTTCGAATGCGGGATAGAGGTTGGGGACGACCCGCAACCGCCAGGCACCGTCGTCGTCACGAACCTCAAGGGTGGGAGCGCCCGGCTCCTCGTTGCCCGGGCAGAACGGGCAGGGTCGGGTGGTGTCCGCCTGGATGGCGGCAATGCGTGGGGCGAAGGCCTGTGGGCGGTTGGCACGTTCCGTGCTCACCACCGCCCACCGTCCGGTCAGGGGGTCGAGTCGCAGCTGGTTCATCGGACGGGGGTGGCGCTCCTCAGCGATCGTCGCTCGTATCTGCTCACCCTGCTGCCACCTCGTCGTACTCGCGATGTCCGTGCCACACCGGTTTGTCGCCGATGCTTCTGGCCGGTAGGGCGTACTCGCCCAACCTAGCGCCTCTAGGCCCCGGTCAGGGTCACGGTCGGGCCAACCCTCGCGATGTGGTGCGCGCCTGGGTCGGTCACCGCGAGCCAGCATCGCCAGCCCATCGGGCACGTCACTCGCTGGTGACCGTCCGCCGGCCCAGGCCGTCGGTTGCCTTGATGGTCGGAGAACGCAACGAGGTCGGGTGTCCCGGTGGCAGGAGGATGTCGCTCTTGTCGCCCATGGGGATCGTCGCGGGTGTCACAATCGGGGGGTGATCGCATTGATAACCGGCGGGTTTGGCGTCAAGACGGGAGTCCTGATGGGGCTGACTATGGCAGAGGTGGCGGCGCACGAGACGGCAGCGGGCTACGACATCGTCCTGGTGATCCATGTGCTGTCGGCGGTCGTGGCCACGGTGGCCATCGCTGTCGCCGGGGGTGCTGGCATCGCGTTTCGCTCCGCCCTTGTGGGGGGCCGACCACTGAGCGCCGGACTCGAGCGCTACTACCGACCAGGGATCAACTGGGCTGGCCGAACGGTCATGCTCGTCCCCATCTTTGGGTTCGCATTGGTGGGCATGAGTGGTGGCCAGTGGAAGATCGATGACGCGTGGGTCTCGATCGGCCTGGTCATGTGGCTGGTCGTCGCAATCGTGGCCGAAGTGATGTTGTGGCCCTCGGAACGTCGCTTGCAGGCTGCTGTGAGCGAAGGCCTCGATCCAGGGACTCCTGGTCGATCGGGTGACATCGTCGCCACACTGGGCCTGCGGTGCGGCCTGCTCGGGGTCGGCCTCGTGGTCATCTTGGTGGCGGCCAGCTTCTTGATGGTGGCCAAACCCGCCTGATGGGAGCGGGTGGCCACCTCGACGGTCAACCCAAACTCGGCAAACTCACGCTGGGGTGAAGCGGCAGTCGAGGTGCTTGATGCCGTTGATGAAGTTCGACCGCAGGCGATCGGGCTCGCCCACCGCTTCGATGTCGGGAAGCCGCGTGAAGAGCTCCCGGAACATGACGTCGACTTCCCTGCGAGCCAGGTGGGCTCCCAGGCAGAAGTGCGGTCCTGCGGCTCCGAATCCGACGTGGGGGTTGGGGGAGCGCAGCACGTCGAACCGATCGGGTTCGTCGAAGGCGGCCTCGTCACGATTGGCTGAGTTGTAGAAGAGGAGGACTTTGTCCCCGGGGTGGAGTTCCTCACCGGACAGCACGGTGTCTTCGGTGACGGTCCGTCGCATCCAGATCACCGGCGATGCCCATCGGACAATCTCGTCCACACCGGTGGCAGCCACGCCAGCCGGATCCGCCATCCAGATGGCTCGCTGGTCGGGATGCTGGGTGAGGGCATAAAGGCCGTGGGTGATCGAGTTCCTGGTCGTCTCATTGCCTGCCGTCAGTAACAGCACGAAGAACGACGCCAACTCGGCTGGCGTCAATGCCTCGCCATCGATGTTGGAGGAGATGAGGGCGGTGGTCAGATCGTCGATCGGATTGTCGAGCCGGTAGGCACTCAACTCGTTCATGATGTCGACGAGCTCTTGACCAGCGGTCAGGAAGGCCATGACCGGATCGTCGCCTTCGGGGATGTACTCATGGTCACCAGCCGACAGGATGATGTTCGAGCAGCGGAACACGGTGGCGTACTCCGAAGGGGGAACGCCCATCATGTCGCAGATGATCTCGAGCGGGAGCGGGGCCGCGAACTCGGTGACGAAGTCGCATTCTCCAAGCGATGAGGCCCGCTCGATGACCCGCACGGCCACCTCTTCGATGGAATCCTCGATGGCCTTGATGCGCCGAGGATTGAAGGCCGCCGAGACGATGCGCCGCAGCCGAGCATGCTTGGGGTTGTCGGTCGAGATCATGCCGGCGAAGTACTCGACCATCTCCTCGGGCAGGTCGGGGATGGAGACCGCTCCCTTGCCTGAGCAGAAGATCTCTGGATGCCGGCTGATCTCGGTGACGTCCGCGTGGCGGGTGACGGCCCGATAGCCAGGCCCCGGCGGCGGACTCAGCGGTGAGTTCACGGTGAGATCGGGTTCGTCGAAGAACGCCAGCGGCCGCTCGGCTCGAAGCAGTGCGAAGGCCGCTTCGCGCTCAGCCCAAGGGAGTTCCCAGAACTCCATGTCGGACAGATCGATCTGGTCGATGGTGAAGGGCGTTCCCGTCGTCATGGCGTCACCCTATCGGCGCCACTGGTACTCGCCCGTCATCGGTCTGCCTATCCCCGGTCGGCGAGGAAACGATTGACGGACCGAGATCATCTCCAGGGCCGGGAGCTACTCCGTCGGACCGAATTATTCGGGGAACCGGGCCACTTGAGGGATGGAGAACCTCTGCGCCCAAAGAATCCGTCCAGATGACGGGATCTCACTCCGCCGTCGTCATGTCGGCCAGGAGCGCACGGGCTTCATCGAGACGCCCCTCGGCCACGAGCGGTGCGATCTGGTCCAGGGCGCTGGCCCAATCGATTGACGCCGTCGGCCGGCCTGTTGCTGCCAGATCGATTCGGGCGTCTTCGACAATCTCGGCCAACGTGGCCACATCGGGACCCAGCGCAACGGCCACCCGGTCGCGCAGCCAACGCGCCAGAGCAGGACTACCGCCTCCGGTGGACACCGCGACGGTCACGGAGGCGGAGCGGTGGACGGCGGCCAGGTCGATCGACCCCGGCATGCGTTCGCCTTGGTCGGCGCGGTTGACCAAGGCCCCAGCCGCCCGGGCCGCTCGAACCATGGCATCGTCGACGGACGAATCGCCGGTGGCACATACAACGAGGAGACACCCAAGGACATCCTCAGGTTGGGCCGGCCGAACAAAGATCTCGAGTGCACCCTCGGCCTCGCACGGACCCGAATGATCGTGGGACCCGCGAGTTGCATGGTTCTGGGCCAGGGTGCGCAGTTCTGGGCTCGGGTTGGTCGCCACCACGGTGACGCGGGCAGCGGCAGCCAGCAGGGAGGCGACTTTGCGTGCGGCCACCGGTCCGCCGCCGACCACCAGGCAATGAGCTCCGTAGAGATCGAGGGTCACGGGCAGGCCGGGAGGGGGGGCGCAGTCTTCTCCTTGGCCCGGGCCGCCAGACGCGGGTGACTCGGACTCGGACGTTGTGGCGGCGGTTGATGAGGGTGGTGTGTGCATGAGGTGCTGTGAAGCGTCCCAGATGGTGCGAAAGAAGCGGAAGCGCCTAATCTTGGCTTGTCCCGGGAACAGATGTCGCCGCTCTGGAGTTGAATCTTTCAAATCTTGATCGGATTAGTCAGGTATAGTTAACTGGCTGGATACGGCCGGGGCGCCGGGCACAGGAGCGATGTAATGAAGTTGAGTGTGGTCGACAACAGAACGAGGTTGGCGGAGCAGGCCGCGGACCCGACGCTGGTCGCTCTGAGCGAGGAGATGGCTGACCGGTCATCGTCCTTTGAGACAGCACCGGCTGGTTTGGTTGTGGCTTGGGCCGCCGAACGTTTCGGCTCGCGGCTGGCCATGTCCTGTTCCTTCCAGGAAGCCGTGCTGATCGACATCGCTGTGCGCGTGGTCCCAGACATCGAAGTGATCTTCTTGGATACGGGCTCGCACTTCGACGAGACCCTCGCTTATGTCGAAGAGGTCCGGGCGCGCTATGACCTCAATCTCACGGTGACCCAGCCCGTCGAAGGCGCGCAAGGCCACCCGTGCGGGACATCCCAGTGCTGCGAGTTCCGCAAGGTCCGCCCTCTTCGCCAGGCTCTCGCCGACAAAGACGCATGGATGACTGGGCTCAAGCGCAGCGATGCCCCGACCCGGCGCCGTGCGCCGATCGTCTCGTATGACGATGCCTGGGGCATGGTCAAGATCAATCCGTTGGCCACCTGGACCCATCAGGACCTGGTCGGCTACGCCGCTGACCACGGGATCCCCGAGCACCCACTTCGTTCCCAGGGCTATGTGTCGATCGGCTGTGAGCCCACGACGCGGCCGGTGGCCGACGGCGAGCATCACCGAGCGGGACGCTGGGCGGAATCCGACAAAGTCGAGTGCGGCCTCCACGCCTGACTGCTGACTGAATCGCTCGAGCAGGACATCGATCTCTCTTCCCTCCATTCCTGGCCCGTGAGCACCGTCTGCCCCAACCCAGACGACACCACGCGCCGTCCCGACTACCAGCCATGAGGCGCCTCTGATGAGCAAGGACCGCAACGAGCTCTATGGGCTCAACATTCACGGCACGGATCGGCCCATGCCGTTCGTGAACCCGTATCGCACGATCGGCGAGCTCAACGAGGTCGAACGGTTCAAGCTCGCTCGTCACCCCCTCGACATCGCCGACGCCATCATCGACCGCTACTCCAAAGAAGGGCCGGCGGGTATCGCCGAGGTCCCTGGCGAGGTGGAGCGGCTCAAGTGGGCCGGGATCTACCCCCAGAAGCAGGGTGGCAACGCCTTCATGATGCGCGTGAAGGTTCCTGGTGGTTTCTTGACCTCTGCCCAAGCCCGAGAGATCGGCATCGCCGCCGATGCATTCGGCGAAGGGCCCGAGGGCACCGATCGACGGACCTATTCAGGTAACCGGTATGCGGATCTCACCACCCGCCAGACAGTGCAGTTGCACTGGCTGCGTATCGAGGACATCCCCCGCATCTGGCGCCGCTTTGCCGCCGTAGGCCTCACCACCGTGCAGGCATGCGGTGACTCGGCCCGCAACGTGCTGTGCTGCCCGGTCTCGGGAGTCGATGCCAACGAGGCCTTCGATGCCCTGCCCATCGCTCGTCAAGTGTCGGAGTTCTTCACTGGGAACCGCGAGTACGCCAACCTGCCCCGCAAGTTCAAGCTTTCGGTTTCGGGATGCATCGAAGACTGCGCCCAAGCAGAGATCAACGACATCGGCCTGTGGCCGGCCCGAGGGGCTGATGGCTCGCTCGGCTTCAATCTGCTCGTCGGTGGCGGTCTGTCCGATGGCGAGCGGATGGCTTCGGACATCGACGTCTTCGTGGCCCAGGACCAGGCCGTCGAGGTCACCCGGGCCATCGCCCAGCTCTTCGGAGAGCTCGGCAACCGCGAGAACCGCGGCCTGGCCCGCATGCGTTACCTGGTCCAAGAGCTAGGCCCTGAAGGGTTCCGGGCCGAGTTGGCCACCCGAGCCCGCTTCGATCTCATCCCGGCCGGCGAGGATCTGACCAAGCGCTATCGAGGTGACCACGTCGGTGTGCACCGCCAAAAACAGGATGGCTACTTCTATGTCGGCCTGTCTGTGCCGGTGGGCCGCATGCAGGGCATGGAACTCGTCGAGGCCGCACGACTGGCCGAGACCTATGGCGACGGCACCTTGCGGGTCGGGACTGATCAGAACATCACGCTGACCGGCATCCACGGCGACCGCATGGATGCCCTGCTGGCCGAAGACCTGCTCCAGACCTTCTCGCCCTTCCCCGGCCCCTTCTCTCGAGGCGTGGTTGCCTGCACCGGTTCGGAGTTCTGCCGGTATGCCATCGTCGAAACCAAGGAACGGGCAGTCAAGTGGGCTCGGTTCCTGGACGAGCAGCTGGCCGGAGAGCCGGTGGGTGCCGCACCTGTGCCCAGCTCCCATCCGTCGGCGCCCGATGATGCCGGCGTGATCCGCATGCACTTCTCGGGCTGCCCGGCCAGTTGCGCTCAGCCCCAGATCGCCGACATCGGCTTTCGAGGTGACGTGGCCCATGTCGGGAACCATCTCTCCGAGGCGGTCGATATCGGTCTCGGAGGCTCACTCGGGGCCGGTTCTGGATTCATCGACTGGATCGAAGGCGCCCGACCGGTCGCCGATGTGCCGGATGCCCTGTTGCGGATCGTGCGTCGCTATCAGTCCGAGCGTCGAGACGACGAGACGTTCGCCAACTGGTCGCGCCGCACCTCGCCCGACGAGTTGCGGGCCACATTGTCGGCTGAGGGTGTCGGCACCCCGGTCACCGTGTCGGCCACCCGAACGGGGACGGGACGAGTGGGTGCGGGCGCATGAAGGCCTACCGACTTCGCCAAGAGATCAACGGGATCACCGAACCTCCGGGAAAGACCTGGTTCTTCGAACTCGAAGCTGCCGTGGTCGATGCCGATCGCTGCATCCAGTGCGGGACGTGCGTGGCGGCCTGCCCGTCGAACTCGCTCGGAGTGAACGCCGACTCTGGTCTGCCTGAGCTCATCAAGATGTGCACGGGGTGCTCGCTGTGTTGGGACTTCTGCCCCCGTGGTGGCCTTCGCTACGAGGCGTTGTGGCCACCATCGACGGCCATTCCTGGAGTGAGTGGAGAAGACGCCGCTGACACCGGCTCAGGTGCGAGCGAGGTCGAGCGCCATGATGCCGCCGACACCTACTGGAAGATCACCGGTGGTCCACCGGGAGACGGGCTGGGCGCGGTCTTGTCCGCCTATGCCGTCCGAGCAGGAGCTCGTCCGGACGGCGCTCAGGATGGTGGTGCCGTCTCGGCCATCTTGCTGGCCGCATTGGCCTCGGGCGAGATCGACGGTGCCCTCGTCACCCGGCCGTCTGCGGATCCTGACGAGCCGTGGAAGGGCGTGGCCCATCTGGCCACCACTCCGGCCGAGATCATCGAGTCAGCCGGGTCGTTCTACAACCAGACGATGGCGCTAGCTGCACTCGATCTCTCTCGCTACAACCTCCCGGCCAAGCCGCGCATCGCCGTGGTCGGCACACCGTGCGAGATCCAGGGGATCCGGGCCATGCAGGCCCGGCGCTGGTCGACCGGCGCCCATCGGGTCGATGCCGTGGTGCTGACCATCGCCGTCTTGTGCACCAAGAGCTTCGACTACCGGGGTCTCATGCTCGAGCTGCTCGAGCGGGACCGGGGGATCGATCTGGCTCGCGTCTCCAAGGTCGACGTCATCCGAGGACGGATGATCGTGGAGTACCGAGACGGCTCGATGGCCGTGGACGAGCCCATCAAGGACTTCCATGGCGCCGCCCTCAAGGGATGCGACGAGTGCGCAGACTTCATCGGCCGCAGCGCCGATATCTCGGTGGGCAGCGTGGGATCGATGGATGGCTGGTCGAGCGTCCTGGTGCGGACCGAGCGGGGACGGCGGGCACTGGACGGTGCGCGAAGCCGTCTCGACATGAAGGACCTTGACAGTGTGGAAGCCCTGCTGAAACTCGACGCCTTCGACAAGCGGGTTGCCTACAAGAGCTTGCGTCGCCAGTACGACCCTGACGCCCCGCTCTTCATGGAGTATGCCGAGCACGTGGCCAACTACGACGACACCGACCGTGCTCCGGTGATTCCTCAGCGATGACCAACTCGGGAACCGGACGGGCTGTGGCTCGAGCCAAGAGAGTCGGACATGGGTAACGTGGAGTCCGTGAAGGACATCAGTTCCGGCGTTGGCACATCAGACGGCGTTAGTAGTTCAGAGAACATCGACGCCACCGACGAGGCCGATGTTCTCTCCGCCCCCGAGTCCTTGGTGCGTCGGCTCGAGAAGCCCGTCGAGCCGGTCGAACTTCGGGACGGACTCCGCCAAGTCCTGTTGGACGGTGGGGACTGGCGAGAAGGATTCACCGATGACATCTGCCTCGGTGTGTGGTTGTGGAGCCGTTGGCAGCCCGTCCTCGAGCCTGCTGGATGCAGTCGAGAACAGTTCGTGGACGTCGTGATCTCGACGCACCGTGAGTTGTGGCTCTGGCTGCTCGGCGACCGGCGATGGGAGCAGTACGTGTCGGGTCTGGCTGGTCGTGTGGCGCGTCGCCTTCCGGCTCCGACGGCCTGATCGCACGAGCGAAGCAACGTGCCTAGGGTCACCGTTCCTGCCGGAGCTGATCCACTCACCTATGTCTGGACGGGACTGGCTCCCGGCGTGTCGGTCCCGGCGGCTGGCTACTCGGGTGCGGTCTATGAGCACTCGATGCTGTCACTTCGGGAGTTCGAGGCTGCCCGGATCACCCTGGCCGAGATCAACGGTTGTCATCTCTGTTTGGACTGGCGAACAGCCCGTGATGTTCCCTCGAGGGGAGCAGCACCCGATGCGGTGCCCGAGGACTTCTATGAGGCAGCTCTGGCCGCGGGATATCCCGGCCTGAGCGAGCGGGAGGCACTCGCCGCAGAGTTCGCTCGGCGCTATGCCACTGACCACCACGCCATAGATGACGCCCTGTGGGTGCGCTTGCACGCCGCCTACAGCGACGCCGAACTCGTCGATCTGGCCCTGTGCGTCGGGTCGTGGCTGGCCCTCGGTCGGTTCAATCAGGTCTTCGATATCGACGGTGCCTGCCGGGTGCCACACGGACAGGTCTGACCGGGCCCGGCCCGCTCGGAGAGGAGCATCGTGGAGAAGGTCATCACCCTCATGTGGGGATCGGGAGAGGCGGCAGAGGGCGATGCCCTGCGGAGCCGGCTCCTGGAAGAGACCGCACCCCGGTTGTTGGCCGGCGGAGCCCGATCGGTGACGGTTAATGTGCACGACGCCGAGGCCGCCGAGGCCCCATCTCCCGCCCCTGGCCCCGAGGGTGAAGATCCCCATGTGGCGCAGGTGTCGGTGTGGCTCGACTGCTACGAGCAGACTGAAGAACTCGACGCCTCGCTGGCCGATCTCGGGCTGCGCACAGCCTCGTATCTGGTGGTCGAGTCGCTGTATGAGGACTACGGGACCACCTCGCACGCCGGTCCCCGCGACTGGCCCGATGGCGAGCGCTCACCGGGGGTGCTCACCGTGGCCCTTATCCACCGGCCTGAGGGACTCGACGAGCGTGAGTGGATCACCCGCTGGCACAAGACGCAGTCGCCCGAGTCAGGTCGACTCCAACCGCGCACCCGCTACGTCCGCAACCAGGTGGTGCGGTCGCTGACCGATGGGGCGCCCGAGATCGACGGGATCGTGGAAGAAGGTTGGCCGTCGGTCGGACACGTGACCGACCCCATGCTCTTCTTCAACGCCTCAACTCCCGAACAGTTGTCCGACCATGTCGGGCAGATGATCGTCAACGTCGAGGCCTGCCTGGATCTGAGCCGGCTGCGTAGCTCGACCATGAGCGAGTACTTGGTGGCACCGCTGCGCTTGGCCTGACGTCCGTGATGGCGCGCCATGTCCGGATGATCGGGTCGCACTGCCGCACCGAGACATCACCGCAGGCGTAGTCGGAGACGTCGTTGCAGACGTCGTTGCAGACGTCGTTGCAGACGGTGCCGTCGGCACGACCAAGCGGTGAGCGGGTGTGTGCCGTGAGGATTTTGGTGCTTCGCCCGGTGTCCTCAGACACACGGATCCTTGCGTGCGATCGGATCTGGTCGAGCCGAAGCCGATGGCAATAAAGGGCAGGCACACCGTCTGACTCGTCGAGGCGGTGTGACCCGATGCGGAACTTCGACGGTGGCTGACTGGCTATTCCCGTCACCCGGCGGTGATCACCTACGCTCCCTGTCTGGCCTGCGCGACGGCAGGCACGACTATCTGAGGACGCATCGTGGGACTCTCCATCGGTATCGTCGGCCTTCCCAACGTGGGCAAGTCGACCCTGTTCAACGCCTTGACCCGTAATGAGGTCCTGGCGGCCAACTATCCCTTCGCCACCATCGAGCCCAACGTGGGCGTCGTGGCTGTGCCCGACGAACGCTTGGGCCAGTTGGCTCAGATCTTCGGCTCTGAGCAGATCGTGCCCGCCTCGGTCACCTTCGTGGACATCGCTGGAATCGTCAAAGGCGCGTCAGAAGGGGAAGGACTGGGCAACCGCTTCCTGGCCGCCATTCGCGAGAGCGACGCCATCTGTCAGGTCGTTCGGGTCTTCGAGGATCCCGACGTGATCCACGTCGACGGACGGATCGAGCCTGGCTCGGACATCGAGACCATCAATACCGAACTCATCCTGGCGGACCTGCAAACCGTCGACAACGGGATCACCCGGTTGGCTAAGGAGTCTCGCAAGCAGCCCGAATTGGTCCCCCAACTCCGTGCCGCCGAGGCGGCCCGCGAGGTCTTGGACGCAGGACGAACCATTGCCGCTGCCGCAGCGGCAGGCGAGGTCGACACCGCGTTGCTGCGCGACCTGCACCTGCTCAGCGCCAAGCCCTTCATCTACGTGTTCAACGTCGATGAGGGCTCGCTCGGCGACGCCGGGCTGCGTGATCGCCTGGCCGCCATGGTGGCCCCGGCCGAGTCCGTCGTGGTCTGCGCCCAGATCGAGGCCGAGCTTTCCGGTCTCGAGCCCGAAGATGCCGCCGAACTGCTGGCTGGCTACGGCCAAGAAGCGTCTGGCCTGGTGCAGTTGGTGCAGGTTGGATTCCGCACCCTTGGCCTCCAGACCTATCTGACGGCCGGGCCCAAGGAGTCGCGGGCGTGGACGATCCACATCGGCGACACCGCTCCTCAGGCTGCCGGGGTCATCCACACGGACTTCGAGCGGGGGTTCATCAAGGCCGAAGTCGTCAGCTTCGACGACCTAGTCGAGGCCGGGTCCATGGCCGCGGTGCGAGCCGCGGGTAACGCCCGCGTCGAGGGCAAGGAGTACGTGATGCAGGACGGCGACGTGGTCGAGTTCCGCTTCAACGTCTAGGAGGACCAGCGCAGTGCGGTGCTGACGGGTGACCCTGGGCGAAGAGGATCAGGAAGGAGCGCCAGTCCAGGCCCAGGGGAGGAAGAGCAGCGATCCGATGAACACGGCCGTGATCAACCCCAGCGGAACCAGGTTCCTCTTCAGGCGATGTGCCGACAGGTATCCGGCGACCAGGAGGATCAACACCACGGCGGTCCGGATGATGGCGGCCCCGTTGATCGTCTCGCCGTTCGGGGCGATCAGTTGCACCCCGGCCTTGATCATCACTAGCGCAATGATCCGATAGATGGGAGCCGACTCCAACAGAAGCACGGCCAGAAACATCGAATCGGCATGGCGGATGCGATCGCCACTGCGGTAGCCCATGAAGCCGACAATCAGCGCGTAGGCGATCATGACCGGGAGGAAGAAGTACATGACACGGTTGAATGGTGTCTGGATGACATAGAAGCAAAGCAACGTGGCAAAGAGGGCGTAGAGGGGGGCGGTCCCGCACAGCGTCACCGTCCCCATGGTGCGGTGAGCAGCCATCCTGCGAGGCGTGCGCTCCTTGGACCGTATGAGGATGAACTGGACCAGGAAGCATGCCGCCAGCAGCAAGGCGGCCGTGGCATGGCAAAGAATCAGGGTGTTGGTGGAAACGTGGACCCCGAACACGTCGAGTTGGTTGTTCGGAATGATCTCGGTCGTGCCCCGGGCCCCCCACTTGTCAGTCTTGGCGTAGTTGCTGAAGATCGGTACGAAAATGATGTTGGAAGCGAAGGCGAAGCAAAGCAGCCAGAACTGAGTTCGACTGATGGCGAACGGCGTCGCCTGAGTACTGGCCGTCGGGGCGTTCGGGACACCGTCCGGAATAGCAGCCACTGAATTCGATCCTCGTGGTTCTGGTCCTGGATCCGACACGTGTGCCTCCTCTGCATCAGGTCGAGTTCGACGGTGAACGTGCCGTGGTGGCGGCGTGGGCGCTGAGGCTAGCAATCTGGGGCGGCCATCGGTGACCACGAGACGCAGCGGGGTCGGCACCGGGACGCATTGAATCACGGCCGAAGTTGTCGGGTTTGCCGATCTGATGAAACCCGGGTCCATGCCGGCGGTGCGCTCGGCCGGCAAGGCTGGCGTGAAGGACAAGGAGAACGTGATGCAGGGCGGCGGGGTAGTTGAGTTCCGCTTCAACGTGTAACCACTTCGGCCTCACGCCGGCCGACGAGCGTGCGCCGAACTGGACACACGGCTCCGATGACACTGCTGCGAGATCAGTGACTGCATCACGTGCGGCTGCGTTCGAGATGCCGACTTCCCTGATCACCAACCGCATAAGGCGCTGCGTGCGAGAACCTTCATCTGAGAACCTTCATCCGAGAACCACTGGCGGGCGCACGTTCGGCCTGAGTCAGACCGAGGTCTGGATTCCCTATGATCTCCCGCTATGTCCTCCCCAGCGGATGTCG
>CAIQOJ010000134.1 GCA_903873395.1 uncultured Acidimicrobiaceae bacterium | reverse complement strand
GACGCGGCTTTGAAGCCAGAGGTCGCGGCCTGGATCGATCTGGGCGTTGCTCACCACTCGACATCATCAACGACTGCCTGGGCGACGTTGCCCGTCATCGTCGCCACATCGCCTTACCGGGTCTTCGGAAATGAGCGGGGTCTGGCGCTCGCGATAGCAAGCACCGGGCGCTGGAACGGGCCTCTTGGTGCCCCACCCATCCGGCGTTCTGGGACACGTTGGACGATGATGGTGCAGTGAGAGCTTTCAGATTGTGGTGGACGAGACTCGTCATTGCTCTGGGGGCATGTGCCGTTGTCGCTGCCCTCCTCTCAGGTTGTGGCAGCCAGCCCACCTCAATGACATTTCCTTCCAGTACGTCGAATCCGCCTGGCAACGCGGGCGACCCCGGTGGTCAAGGCTTGCGCAAACTGGAGACGGTGCGGGAAGCGCTGCCCCCAGGTTCCTTCGACATCACTGAATTTGGTCAAGAGCCGTCGTGGATTGGAGCATGCAACGACCAGTATTTCCGTCGGGGCTGGTCGACGTATGGATTCTCCTTCAGCTTCAACTCCTACCTCTCGAAAGCGGACGTGCTCACTGACGTAACGCAAAACATGTCAGCACTTGGGTGGGGCCCTCGGATCGCCGTGCCCGGCGGTTCGTGGGAGTGGAAACGATCTTTTTCAGGGATGCCACACGCAACGGCACACTTCGCGGGACCGGTGGGCCATCCGTCTTACAGTTTGGGAGTAGGTGCCAATCCGCGACCACCCGTCGGAGAATGTGCCGGTGGCTGATCAGGAGTCTGGTGAAGCCCGTCACCGTCACCGTGTTCACCCTGCCCCACTCGTGCCGGTAGGTGACAGGCAACTATCGCGAGCACAAACGTGGTCAGACCACCAGACCCTGCTCAGATCCGAAGTGCCGCATTCCGCCGTGCCGTGGAGAGCGGAACCAGTGACGCGTGCGCCTGAAAAGTTGCACTCGATCCCCAGGTCACCTGCGACCAGCGGCGGCGACCTCGGGTAGGAGGTCAAACCAGAACCGCACGAGGCCAAACCAGAACCGCACGTGGATGGGGATCCCGTGCGTGGGTCTCCAGGCGCCCGCCAGCGCCTGACCTGCGTTCTTCGAGTGGAGGTAAGGGGGATTCGAACCCCTGACCTCTTGACTGCCAGTCAAGCGCTCTACCAACTGAGCTATACCCCCGAAGGACTGTCAGATTAGCAGTACCCCACCGGCAGGCCGAATCCACCGATCGATTGGTCAAGGCCAGCCGTCGGGACATGGCGAACGGCGGGCGGACGAGGGGGCGCCGATAATTCTGATCGAAGCCTCGGTACCATGCGCCATCAGGTCCCGGCGGTCTCGACGGCCGGGGGTGAGAGCGACGAAGGGGCATAAAAATGGGTGATACGACCGATAGGACCGACGGCGTCTTCGTGGTCAGTGCGCATGGACCCGAGCGCACCGCCACTGGCTCGCTGTTGGTGGCTGAGCGGCCTGGTTCGATGGCGACTGTCGCCGGCACCGACCTCGAGGTCCGACCTGGTGATCACCTGGCGTCCCTTCCTGTACCGGGACCGGTGGCCGACTACCGGCCACCGGTGTGGCCTCCGACCGAAGAACCAAGGTCGACTCATGGCGCCACGGGCTCTCGTCGCACGGCCACAGCGGTCATCGCTGCCGCGTTGGTTGCCGCCGTCGCCTTTGGGGCGGCTGCCTTCGGTGCCACCGGTGGCGGAAGCCCTTCATCGACACCTACTCCCGCATCACCCGGGCATGCCCTGGCAGCAGCTGCTGCTCAGTCCACGGCGGCGACATCGGTTGCGTTCACCGTCCATGCCGCTCGGACCGGAACCTCGGGCACGACCGCCGACCTGTTGACCGGTTCGGGGTCGGTCGATGTTGCCAAGGACGTCGGATCGATGACAGCCACCATCCCAGCCTTGGCCCCTTACGTCGGATCTGGCCAGGACGGCGTTCAGATAGTGGCTGACGGATCTGCTGTGTATGTCGACCTTCCGGCTCTGGATTCGTTCACGGGTGGGACCGGTTGGCTGAAGGTGACGCTGCCTAAAGACGCCTCATCGGGCACCGATCAGGCCAGCCTGGCCGTTCTGGCAGATCCAGCTCGCCTGGTCAGCTTGCTGACCTCCATCGGAGGCACGGTCACCAACCTTGGCACCGTCGATCTCGCTGGAACCCAGACCACGGAATACCGGACCACGGTGACTCTCGCTGACCTGATCGCCCGCACTGGTCTGACGACCGGCGGATCGGCGAAAACGTCGGCCATCGCCACGGTCTTGTCGCAGCTCGGCAGCACGTCGGTGCCCATTACGGCTTGGGTCGGAAAAGACGGCTACGTCCGCCAGCTGCAGGCCTCGTTGGATCTGTCTCGAGCCACCGTCGCTGGGCTGGCTGCTGATGTCCTGACTGGTGGGGCTACGTCGGGTAGCGCCGCCCAGACAACCTCGTCCACGAGTGTGACCGTCGGCTTCTCGCACTATGGAGCACCGGTATCGGTCCAGGTGCCACCGGCCTCAGAGGTCACCGATCTCGGCGGGGTAGCCCGATCGATCGGTGGCGCGGTCTCACGGTTCGGACACAATCTGTCCGGTCTCGTGTCGTCGCTCTGATCTCGGAATACCTGACAACGCTCCGTCGGGCCGATGGCTCGGCGGTAATCACCTCCTGAGTCTCCAACTCAATCGTTCGGAGCGGTCGGTCGATCTGGGACCGGTACGATCGATGACCATGGCCCGTGCCTATGACGTCATTGAGACCGAGAAGAAGTGGCAGCGCCGCTGGCGTGAGGAAGGTACCTACGAGGTCGACGCTGACGACCCGAGGCCGCCGTGGTACGTCTTGTCGATGTACCCCTACCCCTCGGGGGCGGCCCATATGGGTCATGTGCGGAACTACACCTTCGGCGACCTCCTGGTGCGCCACCGCACCATGTTGGGCTACGCCGTGCTGTCGCCGTTCGGGTTCGACTCGTTCGGCCTTCCTGCCGAGAATGCAGCCATCAAGACCGGCACGCACCCGAGGATCTTCACCGACGCTCGTATCGACGAGCTGAAGGAGTCCATCACCTCGCTCGGTGCCGTCTACGACTGGCGCCGGGAAGTGCGGTCCCACGACCCCGAGTACATCAAATGGAACCAGGTGATCTTCACCCGCTTCCTCGAAGCTGGTCTGGCCTATCGAGCCAACGCCCCGGTCAACTGGTGTCCTGGGTGCAAGACCGTGTTGGCCAACGAGCAGGTGCTGGCCGACGGAACCTGCGAACGCTCCGGTGACGTGGTCGACAAGCGGGACCTCGAGCAGTGGTTCCTCGGGATCACCCGCTATGCCGATGAGCTGCTCGACGGCCTCGACGGCCTGGCCTGGCCCGAGCGGGTCAAGACCATGCAGCGGAACTGGATCGGCCGGTCCGAGGGTGCCGAGTTCGACCTGGTCGTTGAAGGGCGCGATGGCGCCGATGGTGGTGAGCGCCTCGCTCTACGCGTCTTCACCACCCGTCCAGATACTTCCTTCGGCATGACCTACTGCGTGCTTGCTCCCGAGCATCCCTTGGTGGGTGCGCTCACCACGCCGGATCAGGCCGACGCCGTGGCCGACCTGGTCGCCCGAGCTCGGGCGTCGAGTGACGTCGAGCGCCTGTCTCAGTCAGGCGATGCAGGTCTCGAAAAGCGTGGGGCATTCACCGGTTCGCGGGTGATCAACCCCTTCACGGGCACCCCGGTGCCTGTCTACGTGGCCGACTACGTGCTCATGGGTTATGGCACCGGTGCCATCATGGCCGTGCCCGCCGAAGACACCCGGGACTGGGACTTCGCCCAGGTCCACGGACTACCCATCGTCCGCACCGTCCAGCCTCCCGAGGGGTGGGACGAGACCGGTGGCCCCGGTGGGACGCCGGGTGGTGCCTACACAGGAACGGGCGTCAAGATCAACAGCGCCTGGTTGGACGGCATGGAGATCGCCGAGGCCAAGGAGGCGGCCACGGCGTGGCTCGAAGAGCAGGGCCGTGGCGAGCGGACGGTGAACTACCGGCTGCGCGACTGGCTGGTGTCTCGCCAGAGGTTCTGGGGGTGCCCTATCCCCGTTGTCTACTGCCCGATCGATGGCATTGTTGCCGTGCCCGAGGACCAGCTCCCCGTGGTCGCCCCGGACGATGTGGAGTTCTTGCCCACCGGCGAGTCTCCCCTAGCCGTCCACGATGGATTCCGGAACACCACGTGTCCGACCTGCGGTGGCCCAGCCACTCGGGAGACCGACACCATGGACACCTTCGTGGACTCCTCCTGGTACTTCTTGCGCTTCACCGACCCGTGGACACCCGACGCTCCTTTCGACAAGGAGATCGCTGCCCATTGGATGCCGGTGGATCAGTACATCGGCGGCGTGGAGCACGCCATCCTCCACCTCCTGTATGCACGGTTCTTCACCAAGGCCTTGGCCGATCTCGGCCTGGCGCCCGATGGGTTGCGAGAGCCGTTCGCCAATCTGTTCACCCAGGGCATGATCCGCATGAACGGAACCAAAATGTCCAAGTCCAAGGGCAACTTGGTGGCCCCGACGGATTATCTGACCACGGTGGGCGCCGATGCCCTGCGCCTCTTCCACCTCTTCGTGGGCCCGCCAGCGGACGACGTCGACTGGTCCGAGCAGACCGACTCGGTCATCGACGGTTGCGCCCGCTTCCTCGACCGGGTCTGGCGTCTGGCTGTGCCCGAAGAGGCCCGGAACGGCGAGGACACGTCCACACCTGAGGCCGATCTCGAGATCCGCCGGGCCACCCATCGGCTGATCGACAGGGTGTCACGGGACTACGAGCGGTGGTCCTACAACACGGCAGTGGCTGCGTGCATGGAGTTCGTGAACACGCTTGCGCCCTACGTGCGAGACGGTGGACGAGCGGAGGTCATCGACGAGGCTGTCGATACTCTGCTTCTTCTATTGGCTCCGATGACACCTCACGTTGCTGCTGAGGCGTGGGAACGGCGCCACGGCGACGAGGTCCACGCTCGCTCGTGGCCGACCGCTGAGGCTGATCTCTTGGTGGAAGAGACCGTGACCATGGTTGTCCAGGTGAATGGCAAGGTGCGCGACCGTCTCGAGGTCGCCCCGGGCATCACCGAGGACGACGCCGCTGCGGCTGCACTGGCCACCGAGTCGGTGGTGGCTGCCCTGGCTGGAGGCGAGCCGAAGCGGGTCATCGCCAGGCCGCCGAAGTTGGTCAATGTCGTCGTCTGACATCGGTATCGTCTGACATCGTTATCGTCTGAACTCGTGCTGACCGGCCATGGGCCTGGAGTGAGGCAGGGGTTAGCCCCGCAGGTCGGCCAGGATCTCAGCCCATTGATCTGCGGGGATGCCTGAGGGCGCATAGATGCCGAATCGGTCCACCAGGTCGCCATAGCGCTCCGTGATCCGTGTGGCCAAGGTGCCAGGCTCGCCCACGATGGCGAAGGCTTCGACCACCTCGTCGCTGATGAGCTCGGTCATCTCGTCCCATGCCCCCCGCTTCGACAATGTGTTGAGGTCGGTCTGAAGGTCACCCCAGCCGTGGTGCTCCAAGACCGGCCGATAGGCCGGAGTCGAACCATAGAAGGCCAGTTGCTTGCGGGTCATTGCCAGCGACGAGGCGAACTCTTCGTCGTCGCCACCGGTGACCACCATGCCCGGCAGGGAGATCTGGATGTCCGAGCGTGTGCGTCCGGAGCTGGCGAGTCCTTCCTGGAGAGCTGGAAGCGTGCAGTTGCGGAGGTAGGAGGCGGTGGTGAAGGCATGGGCCAACAGGCCATCGGCCACCTCGCCGGCCGTCTTGGTCATGAGGCTGCCGACGGCGGCCAGGAAGATGGGTGGGTTGCCATAGGGATTGGGACCCGGGTCGAACATCGGAGTCATCAGGGTGTGGCGGTAGAACTCGCCCCGGAACGCCAGTCTCGACCCGTCCGCCCATGCGGCCCAGATGGCCCGGATGGCCAAGATGAGCTCACGCATTCGCGGGGCAGGGTGTGACCACGGCATGGAGAAGCGCTTCTCGATGTGAGGTTTGATCTGACTGCCTAAGCCGAGCAGAAAACGTCCCTTGGCGATGGCCTGGAGATCGTTGGCCGTGGTGGCAAGTGTCATGGGATTGCGGGCGAAGGCCACGGCGATACCAGTGCCCACGGCCAGGCGCTCAGTGTGCTCGGCGGCGAGCAGGAGGGGGAGGAACGGATCGTGGGAGGTCTCGGCCGACCAGATGCCGTCATAACCGGCAGCCTCGGCGGATGTGGCTTGGCTGATGACCTGGCTGGGGTCGTAGCCGAGGGTGGAGTCGACGAGCATGGCCGCACCGTAGCAATGCCGGCTTGAGTCCATCGCAGGTTGCATCAGACAGACGTTGCGAACTGCGGGTCACCATCGCCAGAATTGCACCATGACGATGCCCGGGCCTCCTGGGGGCCCATCGCCCGAGCAGGTGACCGACGAAGACCGCAACCGTTTCGGGATGCTTCTAGACAGCGCGGCTGAGCGAGGCCTGTTGTCCCCGGCCGACTACCAAGTGCGACTCGGGTTGGTGGCGGAGGCCACCTCTCACGACGAACTTCAGCGACTGGTCACCGAGTTGCCGGCATTTGCTGCTCCGGCCGCAGGCGGTTCTCCTGGCGCGATCTCAGGCAGCCCGGCGCCACCAACGGGACGCTCGCCTGGCCTCGAACGCACGACCGACGATTCGACTTCCTGGACCGTTCCGTCGGCCAGGCCCTTGCGAGGCAGAGGCCGAGGGCGTGGGTCGGCCCGCCCGGGTCAGTGGCTGGTGTTGGCTTTGGTGGTGGGCATCCTCATCGTGGCGATGGTGGTCCTGACCCTTATGGTGGGCCATCTGACCCCGGCCCATGTCCCGGTCGGGACGGGCAAGGCGATGGGCCCGGGTCAGTCCATCGGCGGGCGGATCAGCCCTCTTCGCCTCTGAGGAACTGTTCGAGTTCGGCGGCGATCTCGTCGCCGCTGGGAAGGTCGGAGGCGAGCCCGAGCGGGGTTCCTTCCTCAGAGTCGATCGCTGTCTCGAGGCGATGCACCATGGCGAGGTGCTCGGGATTGTCGGCGATGAGATCGTCGACCTGGCTGCGGGTAGCCTCGCCGGCCGTCCGCAACGGCAGGGCATCAAGCGCCAGGCCGGTGATGACAGACAGCCCATCGATGAGCGCTGCACTTGCTTCGGGGTAGGCCATGGCCGAAACGTAGTGAGGCACGCGGGCCCACAACCCAATGACGGGTATGCCGGCCTTGCCCAGGGCAACTTCGAGCGCCGCTTGGATGCCGGCCGGCACCTCCAAGGTTCCGTGGACGGAACCGATCCGGGAAGCCAGTTCGGCGGACTCAGGAGGAACGGTGGAGGCCAGGCGAACGGGCCGGGTGTGGGGGGTGGGGGCGGGAAACGCCCCAAGACCGACCACGGTGCTGACCCCAAGTTGGCCCACGAGTCGGAGCACGGCATCAATGAACGTGGGCCACAGGAAATCGGGCTCGGGGCCTGCCAGGAAGAGGATGTCGCTCCCGACCCGGTCCTTGGTGGCCAGCAGGCGGATCGTGGGCCACGTGAGCTCCACGGTGACTCCATCGTCGATCCGTGCGATAGGTCGCCGGGCTCGCTGGTCGATCAACGGCTCGGTGTCGAAGGTAGCCACGACCGACGTGGGCGCATCCGAAAGAACATGAGTGACGGCTGAGGCTGCAGCCATGCCGGCATCGACCCAGCCCTCGAGCGCCACGACCAGTACGGGCTGATCGAGGCGGAGCCCAGGCGGGTCACCCCACTCGGGCTCGAACTGGTAGAGGGAAGCCGGATCGACGGAGCTCATAGGGACTCGACCTGAGAGAGCGCATAGTCACCCAGGCGTTCCACCCCGGTGGCGAACTGCTCGACGCCGCTGCGGTCGCCTGCTGCTGCTCCACCTGCGTAGCGGACGTAGACACCTTGGAGGATGCAGGCCAGCTTCCAGAGCCCGAAGGCCTGGTAGTAGGCAACCTGGGAGACGTCACGCCCCGAAGCTGCGGCGTAGCGCTCGACCAGCTGTGCACGGGTGGCAAAACCAGGGAGGGCGGTGGGGGCCACACCGAGAGCGGACATCTCGTCATCGGGTTCGGCCCAGTAGGTGAGAAGGAGGCCGAGGTCGGCTAGCGGGTCGCCCAGGGTGCAGATCTCCCAGTCGAGGATGGCCACCACATTGCCGGCATCGTCAAGAACGGTGTTGTCGAGCCGATAGTCGCCGTGGACGATGGTGGCACCCTGTTGCTCGGGGATCTTGGCGGCCAAGAGCTCATGGGTCCGATCGATCACCGCCGGTCCAGGCTGGCCGTCCAACGTGGACTGGGTGAACTGGCCGTGCCAACGCTTGAGCTGGCGGGCGATGTAGCCCTCCTTGCGGGCGAACTCACCGAGACCCACGGCATCGACGTCGACATCGTGCAGCTGGGCCAGGGTGTCGATCAGTGAGTCACACGCATGGGCTCGGACCGCTTCAGAGACCTGCGCCGATGCCGCCTCGTCGCGCAAGATATGTCCTTCGACGAACTCCATGACGTAGAAGGGAGCCCCGTTGACCTCGATGTCCGTGCACAGGCCCAGTGGCGTAGGTACGGGTACCCCAGCAGGGGCGACTGCGCTGATGATCGTGTGTTCGCGAGCCATGTCGTGGGCCGTGGCCAGCACGTGGCTGACCGGGGGCCGACGCAGGGCGAAGGCCTGGCCTGTGGCATCGGTGACCCGGTAGGTCAGGTTCGAGCGCCCACCGGCGATGAGCTCGAAGGTGAAGGGAGCGGTTGCCCCCGGGATTTCTTTGGTGAGCCACGTCGTCACCGGTCCAAGGTCGATTCCTTCAACGGCGTGGTCGGCTGACTGGGCAGCACTAGTTGCGTCGTCCATACCCTGACGCTATCCGCGCTGGCCCTAGGACTGGCACGGTGAGCGCACGTCCACGAGAAGATCGACGACGAACGCCACCCAGGGCTGAGATGATGCCCCGATAACATGAGGGCATGGTTGATGTAACCGACGCCACATTCGAGACTGAGGTACTTGCCCGGTCCGCTCAGGTGCCCGTAGTGGTCGACCTGTGGGCTACGTGGTGCGGCCCGTGTACGACCCTTGGTCCGATCTTGGAGAAGGTCGTCGACGAGACTGATGGCGCCGTCGTACTGGTAAAGGTGGACGTCGACGCCAACCCGGAGATCTCAGCGGCATTCCAGGTTCAGTCGATCCCCGCGGTGTTCGCGCTGCGCGATGGCGCTGTTGTCGACCAGTTCATCGGAGCCCAGCCTGAGGCAGCAGTTCGGGAGTTCGTCGCTCGTCTGGTTCCCGCCATCTCCGAGATCGACCAACAAGCCGAGCAGGCGGCGGCCGCCGGTGACGAAGATGGCCTGCGCCAGGTGCTCGCGTCACAACCTGACCACCCGCTAGCGGTGGGGGCGTTGGCCGCCGTTCTTATCGCCAAGGGTGAACCGGACGAGGCCATCACTCTGCTCGGTCGACTGCCCGAGACGGCCGAGGTTCGCCACCTGCTGGCCGAAGCCCGTCTGGTCCAGCGAGGGGAGTCCGAGGGCATCGACGTCGATACCCGACTGGGTGACCTCTTGGATCAGGCTGCCACCGACGACGAGGCTCGCCAAGAGTTCCTTGACCTGCTCGAATCCTTGGGCCCTGAGGACCCTCGGACGGCCACCTGGCGCCGCGCCCTCAGTTCGAAGCTCTTCTGAACCCTCAAGGACCCGTGCGTTGGCCCGGCCGTCCGCACCCTCGGGTAGCGTCAGAGGCGTGCGAGCCACCACTCTCCGCCTCGGTTCTCGGACCTACGACATCACCGACCGTCCCCTGATCATGGGGATCTTGAACCGGACCCCAGACTCCTTCTACGACAAGGGACTGACCTTCGAGCTCGACGACCTCGTGCGTCGGGCCGGACTCTTGATCGACCAGGGTGCGGATCTCTTGGACGTCGGTGGAGTCAAGGCCGGGCCTGGCCCTGAGGTCGGCGAAGCAGAGGAACTCGATCGGGTGATCCCGGCCATCGAGGCCCTTGCTGCCCGCTTCGACATCCCACTCTCGGTCGATACCTGGCGGGCATCAGTGGCCCGGGCCGCCTATGCGGCCGGGGCAGTTGTCGGAAACGACATCAGTGGGTTCGCCGACCCGGACTACTTGCCTGCGGCCGCCGAGCACGGGGCGACCGTGGTCGCCACGCACATCCGCCTAGGGCCAAGGATTCCTGATCCCGAGCCCGTCTATGACGATGTGGTCGAGGCAGTACGCACGTTCCTGCTCGAGCGAGCAGATCGAGCGTTGGCTGCCGGTCTTGCTCCTGAGCAGATCATCCTCGACGCTGGTCTCGACCTCGGAAAAACGGCCCAGCAGTCCCTGACCTTGTTGCGGGCCTCCGACCAGCTCACCGATCTCGGCTTCCCCTTCTTGCTGTCGGCCTCCAACAAGACGTTCCTGGGCGTGGTGCTCGGCCTCGAGATCGGCCAGCGCAAGGAAGCCTCGGTTTCCGCCACCTCGCTCGGTGCGATCTTGGGATGCCGGATCATGCGAGTCCACGAGGTGGGGGCACATCGCCAGGCCTGTGATGCCGTGGCAGCGATGCTTGCCGCAGGCCGGTGAGTACGAAGACCACCGCGCCACCTCAACCGGCCTACCTGGTCAAAGGTAGCGATCCTTCGCTCGTTGCCCAAGCCGCTCGGGCAGTGATCGAGCAACTGGTCGGTGACGGCGACCAGGCCATGATGGTTGAGGAGTTTGGAGGTCCAGGGATGGACCAAGTCGAGGTGAGTGCCGTCGTGGACGCCTGCACGACACCTCCCTTCTTGGTCGAGCGGCGGATCGTCGTGGTTCGTGAGGCGGGCCAGATGTCGGCGGGTGATGCCAAGCGCCTCGTCGAATATCTGGCAGACCCCCTTCCCAGCACGGCGATGGTGGTGGTGTCCGGCGGGGGCACTGTGCCGACGTCGCTCACCAAAGCGATCAGTGCCGCTGGTGAAGTCATCGACACCTCGGTGGGAACGGGCAAAGCCCGCACGCAGTGGTTGGCCGATCACCTCAAGGCCGGTCCGGTCCGCTTGGACGGTCCCGCCCAGGCGCTGCTGGGGAAGCATCTGGGCTCAGACATGGGTCGGCTGGCGGGGCTCCTCGACACCTTGGCCGCTGCCTATGGCCAAGGGGCGACCGTGTCGGCCGGTGATCTCGAACCGTTTCTGGGCGAGGCCGGCTCCCTGGCTCCCTGGGATCTGACCGATGCCATCGACGCGGGCCAGACCGCTCAAGCCCTTGAGGTGCTCCATCGGATGCTGACGGCGGGTGAATCCCATCCACTCGTGCTCATCACTCTGCTGCATCGTCACTATCGCCAGATGCTGCGCCTCGATGGATCCGGGGCGCGCTCACCCGAGCAGGCGGCAGAGATTCTCGGGATCAAGAGTGCATTTCCAGCCAAGAAGGCGCTGGCCCAGGTCAACCGATTGGGCACCGACAAGATCGCCCGGGCCATCACACTCCTGGCCGAGGCCGACATGGATCTTCGGGGTTCCACGGCACTGCCAGGAGAGACGGTCCTCGAGGTGCTGGTGGCTCGACTCAGTCGCCTGGGCGGGCAGCGTCGCTGACGTCAGAAATCCGGGTCAGGGCTACTCAGGTCCGGGCTACCCGGTTCAGGTACCTGAGTCACGAGAGGGTGTGTCGTCATCGACCACGGAATCGGTCCATGACGACCCGTCCCACCACCGGTGCTGGTGACGACCAAGGGGATCGGGCAGCCAGCCTGGCGGCGCGAGTGATGCCTGCGGCTCGGGCTCGTCATGGTGGATGTCCTCAGCTTGCGGTGCGCTCACTGGCCGATCGAGTACTGCGGTTGTTCCGCTGATGGGTAGCGGTGACGCCACGAGGGCAGAGCCAGCAGTGGTGGCGACGTCACCTGCCGACTCCACGGAGGCGGGACTGGACGCAGCATCGATCCACGAGCGCTGGACGGGCCGATAGGAGGGACGGGTCCCGAATGGCGACCGTGGGCCAACTGGGGTGGCGACCTCGGTGGCGTGAGGCACCGTGCGCTCTTCGACGGCGGGTGGTGCTGTCGCCGAGGGTCGAATGGGCTCAATGATCGGGATCGACGGGAGATCGGGACTGGCCGACTGCTCGATGTGATCCCCGTCTTCCTGCCCGGGTGATGGGGTGTCGTGGCCGGTCAGGGTCATCTGCGAGACGGCCACGATCGGCAGAGCGTCGGAGGTGAGGAGCCTGGACTCGGTTCGCAGGTTGCCGAAGCTCCCGATCTGGGGCGTTGTGTCGGTTGTGGCTGCACTGATGGTCGGGACCTCTGACTCACCGGGGTAGCGCTCGAAGGGCAGGTGGGCTGCTCGTCCACGGCGGGCGACCTGTTCAAGGTCGGGGCGGATGCGCAGGAGATACCAGCACAATCCGAGCGCTGGAATCAGGATGACGAGTGCCAGGGAGGAGAGACGGGCCCGATGGACCCGAGTCCACACCCAGGTCCTCCAGTGGAGGACGTCGGCGGCACCCGCCACGGTGGCGAAGGTAATGATGCCGACCACCATGCCAATCGAGACCGGCGAGAGTTGGAGTACTGCGTATGTCATCGAACCTGCCCCACAGATCGAGTGTCACTCATAGTGATAACACCGGCACTTTCAGTAGTCAATAGGTGGCGTGGGTCAGCCTGTTGGCGTTGGTGCGGTTCACCGAAAGTCACGGGAGGCGGGCACAGCTCCCAGGGCGAGGGGTTCGAACCGCTCGGCCACAAGGGTCGTCGAACCCTCAGCACGCTCGATACGACCCCGCACCAGCAGAGCGCGACTGGCTCGGGCCACTGGCTTCCATCGGACCCAGGCCCCCTTGGAGCAGACGATGTTCACCATCCCGGTCTCGTCCTCCAAGTTCATGAAGACCGCACCGTGCGCGCTCTCGGGAGCCTGACGGTGGGTGACCACGCCACCCACCGTCACTCGTTGGCCGCCGGGGCGGGAAGGCACTGAGCCAGCTGGTATCACTCCCCGGCGATCGAGGTCGGGTCGGACCAGTTCCATGGCCGTGGTGTCGGGAGTGATGCCCATCGACCAGAGGTCGTCGGCAACCTCCTCCCATGGGGTGGGGGCGGGAAGTAGGGGTGGCACAACCCCGGTCACCACACCAGGCAGACGATCGGCCGTGGCTTGAGCCGCCGCTCCTGCCCCCCAGACCAGGTTCCGCCTTGTGGTCTGGGTGGAGTGTTCTTCTCCGTCGTCCTTCTCTCTGCTCCGACCTAGGTCGTCCTTCTCTCTGATCCGACCTAGGTCGTCAAGGGCCCCAGCGGTGGCCAGGGCTTCGAGTTGGGTTCGGCTCACCCCGGCCCGACGCACCAGATCCTCCATGCTCGACCATGGTGATCCAGCCTCGATCCGAGCTGCTGTCTCGGTGCTGATGCCCCGGATAGATGAGAGTCCGAGTCGAAGAGCGGTTCGGTCGACGGGGATCGGCCCGGTTGGATCCCGTCCCAGTCGGACGTCGTCGTCGATCGGCTCGAGCGAGGCATTCGCCCGGCCGGCATCCACGTGCGGGCGCCGGACCACCACGCCGTGGCGTTTGGCATCGGCCACCAGGCTCTGGGGCGACCAGAATCCCATGGGCTGGGCGTTGAGCAGCCCGGCGGTGAAGGCGGCCGGATAGTGGACCTTGCACCAGGCGGTGGCATAGACGAGGTGGGCGAAGGCCACAGAATGGCTCTCGGGAAAGCCGAAGTTGGCGAACGCGGCCAAGGCGGCATAGACCTGCTCGGACACCGCCTCGGACACCCCGTTAGTGGCCATGCCAGCGAAGAGCCGACCCCGCAGTCGCTCCATGCGCTCGCCCGAGCGCTTGGCGCTCATGGCTTGGCGCAGTTCGTCTGCCTCGGTCGGGCTGAAGCCAGCGACGTCGATGGCGATCTGCATGAGCTGCTCCTGGAAGAGCGGGACCCCAAGAGTCCGCTCCAGGGCCGGCTGCATCAGTGGGTGGAGGTAGGTGACGGGCTCGGTGCCGTTGCGTCGTCGGATGTAGGGATGCACGGCATTGCCTTGGATCGGCCCGGGCCGGATGAGGGCCACCTCGATAGCCAGGTCGTAAAAGCAGCGGGGCTGCACCCTCGGCAGGGTGTTCATCTGAGCCCGAGATTCGACTTGGAAGACCCCAACGGTGTCAGCCCGGCACAGCAGGTCGTAGACGGCATCGTCTTGGTCGAGCCGGGCCAGGTCGATGACGATCCCGTGGTGCTCGGCTGCGAGGTCGACCATGTGATGGAGAGCGGTCAGCATGCCCAGACCCAGCAGGTCGAACTTAACCAGGCCAGCCGCGGCACAGTCGTCCTTGTCCCACTGCAGCACACTGCGACCGGGCATCCGGCCCCACTCGACCGGACAGACCTCAACGATGGGACGGTCGCAGATGACCATGCCGCCCGAGTGGATGCCGAGATGGCGCGGGGCACCGAGCACCTCGCTGGCCAACTGCGCAACCAGCGGGGGAAGGTCGTCACGCTCGGCGACAGACTGACCTCGTTCAGTCGACGTCGACCAGGCATCAGCCTCCTCGGCGGTGTGGCCAAGTGCCTTGCCCATGTCACGTACGGCTGAACGAGAGCGGTAGGTGATGACGTTGGCCACCTGGGCAGCGTGGAGCCGGCCATAGCGGGCATAGACGTACTGGATGACTTCTTCACGACGACCCGATTCGATGTCGACGTCGATGTCCGGCGGTCCATCACGCGCCGGGGAGAGGAAGCGCTCGAAGAGGAGGCCGAGGGCGACGGCATCGACATTGGTGATACCCAGCGCGTAACAGACGGCCGAGGTTGCAGCCGAGCCCCGACCTTGGCAGAAGATGTCGTTCTTCTTGCAGAACTGCACGATGTCCCACACGGTGAGGAAGTAGCCGGGGAACCCCAGTGCGTCGATGACTTCAAGCTCGTGGGCGATCTGGGCGTACGCACCAGGCACACGTTCGACCTCGGGTGAGCCGTAGCGCTCGGCGGCTCCTTGGCGGACCAGTTCGGCCAGCCAGGTCTGTTCGGTGTGGCCGTCGGGGATCGGGAAGTCGGGCAGCCGAGGGGCGACCAGGCGGAGGTCGAATGCGCAGGCAGCAGCCAGCTCGCTAGCTCGCTCTGTCGCCCCCGGCCACCGGGCGAAGCGTCGATACTGCTCGGCGGGTGTGCGCAGGCAGGCAGCCGGTGAGGCGGGGAGCCAACCTTCGAGCTCGGTTAGGGATCGCCGGGCCCGTACGGCGGCGAGGGCAGTGGCCAGTGGGAACTTGGCCGGGGTGGCGTAGTGGACGTTGTTGGTGGCTACCGACGGGACACCCCGCTGGGCGGCCAGGACGGCCAAGGCATCGTTGCGGGGGCCGTCGATGGGGGTGCTGTGATCCCACAACTCGACGGCGAGGTGCTCCGCCCCGAAGCGCTCGATCAACCGATCGAGCGCCCGTCCAGCTGCGGTGGGCCCTTCGGCTTCCAGGGCAGTGGCCAAGGGGCCTTTGCGACAGCCGGTGAGGATCTGCCAACGGCCGCCGTGGTGTTCGGCAAGCGCATCAAGGCTGAGGATGGGTCGACCCTTTTCTCCTCCGGCCAGATGGGCTTCGGCGATGGCCCGACTCAGGCGGGCGTACCCGTCGGGATCTCGAGCCAGAACCACCAGGTGGATCCCGTCGGGATCGGGCATGCCGGTGCGCAGATGGGGTCCGTTGACGTCGGACAGGGTGAGCTCTGCGCCGAAGACGGTAGGCAGCCCGACCGTGCGGGCCGCCACGGCGAAGCGCACGACGCCGTAGAGGCCGTTGTGGTCGGTGACGGCCAGGCCTGAGAGCCCGAGGCGGGCGGCCTCGAGCGCCAACTCTTCGGGATGACTGGCTCCGTCCAGGAAGGAGAAGTTGGAGTGAGCGTGCAGCTCGGCGTAGGAGGAGGTCCCTTTGGTCATCCGTACGTCGCCTCCACCCACCATCGGCCCTGTTCGGCCACCAGCAGATAGGCCCCGTTCGGAGTGACGGCTTGGAGCCGGGCACCGCGACGGCGTGATCGAGACCACCAGCGCTCGTCAGCAGGCCAGGGCCCGGCCCATCCGGTGAGGGGTTGCCAGGGCCCCTGGTCGATGGAGAGCCGTTCGGGTCGGGCATCGAGCAGGCCACGCGAGGAGACCTGCACCACAGCCCCCCCGGAGCCGGCCAGTTCCGCGGGACGGGGAGAGGGGTGCACGGTGGCTGGCGCTGGAGCCGGCACTCGACCGGGCCAAGGAGCGACTGGCCCGGCGGCCTCGACGGGGCCGGTGGTCACGACTGGGCGGGGTCGGTGATCGGGAGTCCAGGTGATGAAGCGAGCCCGCTCCGATGGGCTGCGCCCACCTTGGAGGCGGGCGACGGTTACTCCTGCGGGACCGAGTAGATCTTGGACGGCCGTCAGCGAGCGAGCAGCCCGGGCATCGGTTTCCGTGGTGCCACCCCAGAACCCGGGAGCCACCACGGGTGGTCCGTCCTCGACCACTTCACCCCGAAGGCGGCGGGAGATGCGGGGGTCACGCTGCCCATCGAGCTCACCGGAGCGACCCCCCGCCACTCGGTGCGCGGATGACCCCTCGGCGCCGAACCGTCCGAGAATGTCAGCATCGGGCAGGGCGGCAAAGGCTCCCAGGGTCCGCACCCCAAGCCGATCCAGCAGTTGGTCGAGGCCGTCCAGGCCGAGCACGGCCACCGGCAGGGGGGCGAGGAACTCGGCGGTGAGTCCGGCTGGAACGATCGCCCCGACCCGGGCGGCCAACTCACTAGCGAAGAGTCCTTCGGCGATCCCCACCTCGGCTGGTGCCTGGCCTGCCTCGGTGGGGCCGGACGCAGCGGTGCGCACCAGATCGACCAGCGCGTCTTCGCCTCCGAAGTAACGGGACGGGCCGCGGGCGGGGAGTGAACACACCCCAAGCCGTACGGCATGCACCCACGGGCAGTAGGTACCCACGGCAGCGACAACTTCGGCGAAGGCTCGCAGGGTGGCGCCACCTTCGTCGTCGGTGCACAGGTCAGGTCGACGTGCCACCACCAGACGATCCATTGCGCCTCGGTTCGTCATCACGCCCCCGCCGATCCAACGACACTCCGGCCGCTGTCCAGACCGCCCTCGTCGCCAGCTTCGACGGTACGTACCGAGCCGTCGGCGTCGGGCAGCCAGAGATGGCGGCAGACGGATCGAACGGCCTGTCGTCGACCTGTGGCTGCCACCGTCATCCGTCTACGACGCAGCGGGCCTACTCCGGCCTCGGCTCCTTGCCACAGGGAGTCGTCGATCCTCAGATGGAGATCGGCCCCTTCGGGCCACCCTGACCGTCCGGGCAGGACGATGAGCACGGCCCGTCGTTCGCGCGCCCGGGCCACCAAACGGCGTGCCATGGCCGGCCGGGGCGGGACCGGTGGACACAGGAGCACCAGGTCGACCCCGTCCAGCATGGCAGCAGTGGCCTCGGCCCAGGCCGGGCCAGGGTGAGGGATGACAGCCAGACGGGTCAGGTCGAGACCCAATCCCTCGGCGGCTTCGGCCCCGAGATCTCCACAGCCCAACAGCGCGCACCATGAGCCCGAGGCCGAGGCGGCGGACACGAGGGCCAGTGCCAGCGTGCGCTCGCCGCTGGCACCTCCGGTTTCGGGGCTCGACGAGCGATTGGCACTACCGATCACCAAGGTGGTGCCTCGGCGCAGGGCTCCATCGGGCAGGAGCCCGGCCAGCGGGACGGGGGCGGGGAGGAGGCGCGACTGACTCGACACCAGAGGCCTGGTGCGCTCGGCCAGTGAGGCCAGTGCAGCCAGGGCGGCGGGGTCCCGCCGAGAAGAGGACGGCCGTACGGTCGTCGAATCGAACATACGTTCGATGGTAGCGAGGGGGGCGGACATCGGCCAGTGCGACCTCAGGTGCCGCTGATTTCCCTGCCGTGTCCTGCGTCAAGCGCACGGGTGGTGAGGAGGAGAGGTTGGTGCATCCCGGCCTGATCGCCCGCTACCGTGACGGCATGGCTGGACCACGACTGCCTGGGGGTGCCGTCCACGCGCTGCCCCGGGACCTGCGAGCCGAGCTCATCACCAGCACGGTCGCCCTCGATGCATGGAAGGACATCACTCAGCTCGCCCGCAACGAGTTCATCTGCTGGGTTGAGGATGCCAAGCAGGCAGCAACTCGAGAACGGCGCATCCGCCGGACACGTGAAGAGTTGGAGGACGGCATGCGGCGTCCTTGCTGCTGGCCTGGATGCACGCACCGGGAGCGCACCGGTCGCTAGTCAGCGACGTCCCCTCGGGCCGATTACTCCAAGATGAACTCGGTGACGTCGGGCTCGTTCGTCCACGTCCAGTAGTCGACCAGCCGCCACGGGCTGACGATGTGGATCTCGCCGTCGGTGTTCTTGAAGAACGAACTCGTCACCGAGGGATGGGACCACACCAGAGTCTGTATCTCCGCTTGGGACCGGGCATGCCACTCGGCAGCCACCTCGGCCCGGGGCTCCATGGTCCGGTGCTCGCCTCCGACCAACGTCTCGATGCAGCCGGTGATGTAGCGCATCTGACACTCTGAGTGAAAGATCAGGCTGCCTCCATGAGCCAGGTTGGTGCCTGGTCCGTACATCATGAAGAAGTTGGGGAACCCGGGCACGGTGATGCCCAGGTGGGCGAAGGGCCGTTCGCCCCACATCGTCCGCAGGTCTGTTCCGTCGCGACCGGTGATGGTCATCGGGGCGAGCATCCGGGTGGCCTGGAATCCGGTGGCCAGTACGAGGACGTCGGCTTCGTGGCGCTCCCCGTCGGTGGTGACTACGGCGTCAGTCTCGATGTGGTCGATGGCCGTGCGGACCAGGTCGACGTGTGGGCGAGTGAGCGTGGTGAGCCAGGACCCGTTGTCCTGCAGGGTGCGCTTCCCGGTGGCTGGGTAGTCCGGCACTACGTTGGCCAGCAGTTCGGGATCGTCACCAATCTGGCTGGTAATCCACTCGGTGAACATCTGACGGGTGAACTCGTTCGTCTCACTGATGGCTCGCTGCTGGTCGGGGTAGTCGGGATCGATCCGTGCGGCGTGCAAGCCCACGTCGCAGCCGGGCCAGAGGATCAAGAACCGGTACCAGCGTCCGTAGAAGGGAAGGTGGCGCAGCGCCCACTGGACGCCAGGGCCGACCTCGGCGTGGTAGTTCGGGTTCGGGAACATCCACTGGGCAGTGCGCTGGAAGATCGTCAGGTGTCCGACGGCATCGGCAATGGCCGGGGCGATCTGGAACCCACTGGCCCCTGCACCGATCATGGCGACCTTGGTGCCGGCCAGATCGACCGAGTGGTCCCATCGGGCCGAGTGGAATGCCGGACCGGCAAAGTCATCGAGGCCCGGGATGTCGGGCAGGTTGGGTCGATTGAGCTGACCCACTGCAGAGATGACGGCCCGGGCCACCAAGGTGTCCTGTGTGCCATCGGCCGCCTGAGTCCAGACCGACCAGGTGGCGGTCTCCTCGTCCCAGGCTGCACCGAGGACTTCGGTGGAGAAACGCACGTGGGGCCGGATGCCATGGCGGTCCATGACATCTTCGAAGTACTGCTGCAGTTCGGGCTGGCGAGCGAAGTACCTGCTCCAGTGGTCCGAGGGCTCAAATGAGTAGCAGTAGAAGTGATTGCCGACATCGACACGAGCACCTGGATACGTGTTCTCCCACCAGGTCCCGCCCACGCCAGCGTTCTTCTCCACGATGGTGAAAGGGATACCGGCCTCGGCCAGGCGTATGCCGGCCAGTAGGCCTGACTGCCCGCATCCGATGACCACGACTGGAAAATCGGCTCGCTGAGACTCGGTGCCAATCGGGCCCATGGTGCGGGCATCGGTGCCGTCGAGCCCCATCTCTTCCAAGAGCATCGGCACGTACTCCGTCGGCACGTCCTCGCACACCAGCCAGGACATCATTTCGTGAATGAGTTCAGGGCTCAGTGGTGCGGGTTCGGGACAACCTTGATCGCGCCAACTACCGATGATCTCGAGGGCCAGGGCCCGTGCGTCAGATTTGTCCTCCTCGCTCATGTAGCCCTGGACCTCGTTGAGGAATAGACCGGCTGGACGCAAAGGACCCCGGATGATCGACGGATCGCCCGTGATGTGGAGGCACGAGAGCATCAGCGTCGGGACCGAGACGTCGAGGAGCGCCTGGGCGACGTCGGCATCGGTGGCCTCGAACGGGCTTCCGGCATGGGGATTGCGCATGGGCTCCGTCTCCTCGGGTGGCCAGCGGACGGACACGCCCTCGCCGGGAAGGCATCGGCTGACCGTGAGACACAGTACCCATGAGGTCGACCTCTGGGTGGACTGATCCCGACCTAGGCCATGGTCGCCGCACGTGGCCTTGGAAGCAGAGCGACAGACGGGCCCTACAGGGAGGACCTGACGAATCCACGTGCCCTGATGTGCAGTCGCTCGTCGGCAGTCCCTACTCAGTAGTCCCTACTCAGTAGTCCCTGATCAAGGAGTACTGATCAATCGTCGGACGTCGCAGTCGAACGCTGCCGAGAGGATCCCCCAAGGATCTTTCTCGGTCCGTCCACCGAAGCCGACTCTTCGATGTGATCGACACTGGTGTCGCCGGGGCCATCGGTGATCACGGTGTTGTCAGCGTTCGTAACGGACAGCGTCGAGTAGTGATCGATGAGGTC
>CAIQOJ010000133.1 GCA_903873395.1 uncultured Acidimicrobiaceae bacterium | reverse complement strand
GCCCTCTTGCACCACAGCATCCACGGGGCGATCGCCAACGGATCCGTCACGGCCAGTGGGATCTCCGGCAAGGTCGGGCGACCCATCTCAAATGTTGATCCGGTCCTCCGTAGGCTCATCGAGGCGGGATTCGTTGTTCGCCACGACGACCCGATCCGGAAAAAGCGGCCCCTCTACGTCCTGGCGGACCCATTCCTGCAGTTCCACTACGCGGTGCTCGAGCCGAACGGCTCCGCGTTCCGCGGGCAGGACCTGTCGGTGATGTGGTCCGAGCGCCTCGAGCCAGTGTTCGGGTCACTCGTTCGCGGTCCGGTCTTCGAGGAGATGGCGCGATCGTGGACGGCGCAGTTCGCGAGCCCCTCGACGCTGCCAGTCCGAAATCACGTGGGGCCATCGTTCGCTCGCCTAGACGACAAGGACCGGCAGATCGACGTCTTGGTGGCGGGACCCGGCGAGACCCCGGCTGATCGGACGATCTCGGCCATCGGCGAGGCGAAAGCAGGTGAGGAGCTGACCGAACGCCACCTGCGCACGCTCGAGCGGTTCCGGGCGGTCCTCGGCAAGAACGCCTCCCAAGCCAAGCTGCTCCTCTTCGGAGAACGGATACACAAGGAGCTCTATGACGTTGCAGCGAGGCGAGATGATGTCGAAATCATCGACCTAGAGCGTCTCTACGCCGGGGAGTGATGGGGACTGGCCGTGTGGGCCCCCGCCCGACCTGCACTGACGTGGTGTGGCATCACCGTCCAGTGTTGGGTGCACGCGCCTGGCGGGGCACGTACATCGGCCCGCTGGCCCCCGGATCTTTCCAAACCAACTCAGAACTCCACCAAACGCCGAATGTTGGGGTTTCAGGCAAGGACCGCGAGCTGATCAGTAATCGCCAGGGTCACGGCACAGCCAGTTCAGTCGAGTCAGTTGGCGTCTTCGACCGACGTCGATGGATGGTCCAGATCCCAGAATCGACAGGGTTCCTTTCTTGGGCCAAGGTGGATTGATGGACCAGATACCCGCCCTCGACGCCGCTGACGTGCGATTCGACCTCACGACCGATGTGGTCGCCCTTGGTCTGGGCGTGGCCGGTGCATCGTCCGTCATCAGCGCCAGCCAGTCGGGCGCAGAGGTACTTGCCGTCGAACGGAGTGTCGGTCCGGGAGGAACGTCGGCCCAGTCGGGTGGCCTGATCTACCTAGGAGGTGGCACCGACCTCCAGCGAGCCTGTGGCTTCGAAGACTCGCCAGAGAACATGGTGGCGTTCTTGCGAGCCGCACTTGGCCCCGACGTGGACGACGACCGCATCGACGCCTACTGCGAAGGTTCTACGGACCACTTTGATTGGCTTGTCTCGATCGGCGTGCCGTTCCGGGCATCGTTCTGCGACGAGCCGAATCGCGAATCGGCGGACGACGCCGGCCTGCTCTTCAGCGGCGGTGAAGACACCTACCCGTTCGATGAGATCGCCGTGCCCGTTCCGCGAGGACACAAGCCCCAATGCATCGATTCGGCCGGCGGCTTCCTCATGGAACGCCTTGGTGCGGGCGTGTCGGCCAGCGGCGCACGGGTGATGGCCGACGCGGCAGCTGATGCGCTCATCATGGACAGCGGCGAGGTCGTCGGCGTGCTGGTTCGGACCGATGAGGGACCTCGTGCCATCCGGGCACGGGGAGGGGTCGTCTTGGCCGCCGGTGGCTTCATCAACAACGAGTCCATGGTTGCCGAGCACTGCCCCTTGGCCCACGTGCCGAATCCGGCCTGGCGGATCGGGACTCCCCACGACGATGGTCGCGGCATTCGCCTCGGCGCTGGTGCCGGGGCCGCAACAACCAGGCTCGGCTCCTTTGAGTGTGCGCTACCCCTTGGGCCACCACACGCCATGGCACGAGGGATCCTCGTCAACCGACATGGTCAGCGATTCATCAATGAGGACACCTACACCGGACGCATCGGGCTCCATGCCCTGCGCGACCAAGACGGGGCCGTCTTCATGATCACTGACGACGTGATTCATCAGCGAAATCCCATCGGTCTCCGCATCGGCTTTGCCGCTGCAACTCCTGAAGAGCTGGCAACTGACCTCGGAATCCCACCCGAGGCGTTAGGGCGGACCGTGCGGGAGTACAACGAGGCGGCAGCCGTCGGCGAGGATCCGACCTTTCACAAGAGGGCTCCGTTCTTGCAGCCCATCGGCGTCCCGCCAGCCAGTGGTATCGGTGCGATCGACCTGCGCGTTGATCGCGATGCGATCTATGCAACTTTCACCCTCGGAGGACTCGTCACCGACCCCGACGGTGCTGCGCTCGACGAGCACGGGCAGCGCATCCCAGGGCTCTATGCGGCAGGACGGACGGCGGCCAGCCTTGCCGCCCATCACTACGCCAGCGGTATCAGTCTGGGTGATGGCTCCTTCTTTGGGCGTCGAGCCGGGCGCCACGCCGCCACCCGGGCCCGAGGCAACCACTCCTAACCAGTCAGGTCGCCCTCGTCGTGGGTCGCAGGCCGACCGTTCGATCCGGGCCTGACCCGGACGGACAGGACGAGTTCCTAGTCCACCGCAGCCTGGAGTGGCCTGCCATGCCTGCTGGCCCTGCAGGAAAGGCGGCACCACTGCGCCTCACCCGTTGGCTACGGTGCCGCTGTGGGAGTGGCCCAGACCTGTTGGCGGCGCCATCGGGCTTCCTTGCTCGTCATTGCCCTTGTTTTGGTCGTGCGAGTGGCGATGTCCGTCGCCGGTACAGGTTTCGACCTCACGGGCCTGACAGGACGGGTCGACTACTACCAGCTGCTCGACACCTATCAACTCCAGCACCACCTGGCATCGAGCATCTGGAACCTCCACAGTCAGCCACCGCTCTTTGATCTGTGGTCGGGCGTCTTGCTCCAACTGCCCCATGGATGGATCCCTCCGACCATGGCCACGGTCTCCATCGGTGCCTCGTTAGTTCTCGCACTGAGCACGTACCACCTCGGCCGTGGCCTACACCTACCAGTGGCGGCTGCCGCCATCATCACCGTGCTCGTGGTACTCGATCCGGCCAACCTCCTCTATTCGATCTGGTACTTCGACACCTATCCGACAGCCGTGGCCCTCACCTTCGGCGCCCTCTGTCTCACCAGGCTCGGGCCCGAAGGGCGAGGCCGCTGGTGGGCAGCAGGCTTCGTGACGGCAGTAGCGGCCGTAGTTCTGGGCAACAGCACCTTTCAATGGTTGTGGCTGCTGGCTGCCGTCCTGCCGGTTCTGTGGATGCAGAGACGCCATTTGCGTCAGGTCCTCATCGTGATGGCTCTACCCCTGTTGGTCGTCGCTGGTTGGTATGCCAAGAACGCTGTGCGGTTCCACACGGCGACCACGAGCAGTTGGCTGGGCATGAACATGGCCAAGGTCTCACTCGGGACAGCCAACCCCGTCGAACTGCACCGCCTGGTGGAAGACGGGACCCTCACCCCCTTGGCTCTTCGCCGACCGTTCGCCCCACTCGATACCTATGCCGGGCTGTCCGCGCCGTCCGCCCCTACGGGATCACCCGTGCTCGATCTGCCGACGAAACGCAATGGAGTACCGAACTACAACGCTGCGTCCTATATCCCAATCTCCTCGCAGTACCTCCACGACGATCTCGCCTACGTCAACCATGACCCAGTCGGCTATGCCCGCGGTGTCAGTTCGGCGGTGCGCCTGTTCTTCTTTCCTTCCGACCGCTACGTCTTCTTGTGGCCGCAAGCCCGCCATCTGTCCGCGTATCAAAATGCCTACGACACCGTCATTGACGGAGACATTCGACCGAATGACTTCGCCCTCGTTACCCCAGGCGACAAGGCCACGGCACCACGTCATGACCGAGGATCAGGGCCACAGTCATGGGACCAGATCTCCCTCACCGCGGCGCTGGCCTTCTTCGTGCTCATCGCACTCGGCCCGGTGGCTGCGTGGCGGTCGCGAACCGATCGTCGCTGGTTGGTAACCATGGGATTCATCTGGATGACGTCGGCCTATGTGCTCGTCGTGACGTCGCTTGCGGACCTTGGCGAGAACCTCCGCTTCCGCTATGACCTCGGTCCGCTGCCACTACTCGGGGCCGCAGCGACCGTCTACGCCTTGGCACGACGGAGGTCGTCGCCGGGCCACGGAGGACTGGCCGGGGGAACCGCAGCAGAAACCGAGGCCCCCCATCCTCGTGCGGGTCTCGACCCGATCACCACCTGAGCCCTCACGCAGCCTGATCTTTCTTCCAGCCTGAACTCTGATGCAGCGCTTGAAACTGGCTATCGCGAGCGCAATGTACTAAATTGGGATCAAGCCATGTCGGCCTACTCCCCCGCGGAGCACCTCGAAGGAAATGGGATCCATGAAGAGACTCAGGAACATTGCACTGCTCGGCTGCGGCCTTGTAGGCGCCGTGACGCTTTCGGCGTGTGGCTCGAGCAGCTCATCCGACACCACCACCACCACGTTTACTCAGCGCACCGTGCCGTCGACGTCGACCACTCGTGCCCCTGCCACCACTACGACCACGCAGGCTCTCACCATCTCGGCCTTCCAGACGCCCAACGGCAACATCGTCTGCTCGCTCGTGACCTCAGGCTCGAACGTGGCCAACTGCCAGACCAACCAGCCGCCCCAGGTTGTGGAGATGACCTCGACTGGTACCTACACCACGTCGACCGCTGTCGCCGCTACCACCACGCAGCAGACGCTCGCCTACGGGTCCTCGACCACGGCCAACGGCGTCACCTGCCTCTCTGCCGCCGCCGGCGTGACCTGCACGGTCTCGGGTGGCGCTGGATTCACCCTGACCAAGGGTGGGGTCTACGCAGTGACCTCGTCGTCGACCACGGCCACCACCGCAGTGCCGCAGGCGCTGACCATCCCGGCCTTCTTGTCGCCCACGCAGAACATCAGCTGTGAACTGCAGAACTCCGGCGACAATGTCGCCTACTGCCAGACCACGTCGCCTGCCCAGACCGTCTCCATGACGGCCACCGGCACGCTGACCAAGGGAACGGCTATCGGGAACCCCGGCGTCGGCACGCCCATCCTTCCCTATGGCTCTTCGACCACGGCCAATGGCGTGACCTGCAACTCGCTGTCCAGCGGCGTGACCTGCAAGCTGTCGAACGGACAGGGCTTCACCATCAACAACTCCGGGATCTACGCCGTCAGCTGATCCCCGGGACTTCAGTGAGCGGCCCCGCCGCACGCTGAGAGAACACAGCAGTAGCACGAGACCCCCGGCTTCGGCCGGGGGTCTCGTGCATCTCACGGGCGAACACGGGGCGGTCCTGGCTTCAGCGTCCTCGCCAGGAGTCGCCCTCAACTGGACCGATCACCTGAGCCCGCTCAGTGGGTGCAGCCCGAGTGTCACGTGTAGGCATCGATCGAGGCTCGTTCATCCACCCCGTGATGCGCCCCGAGGTTCATGGAGTCCGATCGGTCGACGTTGGTACAGCCGTCCCGCTCGGAAGGGCTCACCAGCTGACGGCATGCCTCTCACAACGCTCTACGACAATCAAGCAGAGCCGTTGCAGCTGCCCGTCATCCTCGTAGTGAAGTCCCAGCTGACGATCGAGCGAGGTTGGAGGCGGAGGCACACTTCATCGGAAGCGTGGGCCATCAGCTTCTGGGCAAGTGGACTCGACGTGCCGCCAAGGTACTTGGTCAAGAGTCGCTCGAGTACAGGACCCCCGGCATCAGTGTCGATCACGACCTCGGCTCGGCCCCGAACACCCTTGTAGGGAGGTTCGTCACCAGCAATCTCGAAGCCGCACTTGGGCATCTGGGTCAGATGCGAGACCAACATCGAGGTGGGCCTCGTTGCCGCCAGCAACTCGTCACCCTCGCGAAGGAACCACAGGGAGAGGACGAGTGGCCAGCCGTGCTGTCCGACTGCCGCTAGACGCATAGGGATCAGGGCAGTGTCGAGGAAGACATCAACCTCACCGGGCGAGAAGGGGCCACGAAGGTTGTCGACGTTCACCCCCAAAGAGTAGAGGTTTGGATCGATGGAGTTGCACTGGGTCTGACGAAGACTCTCAGGCCCTGACTCCAACCAGCGGGTTCCGCCGGAAATTACATCGCAGGCCACCTGAACTCAGCGGGCGGAACGTCGTCGAGCTAGCCGCGAAGACGCTCAGTGTTGTGCTTTCGGACCCAGTTACAGGTTCCGAGTTCGAGACGCCGGGAAGGGTGCCTCGAGCGGGCCGTGTAAGGGAGACTCTGATCAGGCTTGGTGCGTCGTCTGGTCGCGCTCAGCCCTCGGCGGGCGCCCGGGGTGCCGCTTCTTTGTCGTCATTTCACTCGCCAATCCCAGCATTTTTGCTAAGCCCCTCTCCCGCCGAACTGAGTGCATCTGGACTTCGGTACGACACAATGAACAGTTAACTATTATTTAGCGCACTAAATGATAGTATAAGGACTGTTCTTGGGAGGAACCATGCGTAAGCCACACACCTACCACCCCCAGACCCGAGACGCGGCCAGGGTCCTTGGAGCCCAGATCGCCACGGCGCGCCGGGAGCGGCGCTTGACGGCCGCGAACCTGGCCGAGCGTGCCGGGATCTCGGTAGTCACACTTCGCAAGATCGAGAAGGGTGATCCCTCGGTCGCCATCGGCTCAGTCTTCGAGGTCGCCACGCTGCTCGGTGTGCCGCTCTTTTCGCAAGATCGCAGAGAGCTTGCAATGATCCTCGACCAGGCAAACAGACATCTGGCGCTGATCCCTGCTCGGGTCCGCGAGCGGAGCAAGGCGGTCAACGATGCCTTCTGACTCAACACCGGACGTCTACGTCTGGGTGTGGCTCCCGGGGAAGACTGAGCCTGTGGTCGCAGGAGTGCTCACCACCGAGGGCAACACCACGTACTTCACCTATGGCACCAGCTATCAAGGCAGGCCCGACGCGGTCCCGCTGTACCTTCCAGAACTTCCCATCGAGAAAGGTCGGATCCCCCCGCCTCTTGGCCTCCGGATCGCCGGCTGTATCGCCGATGGTGGTCCCGACGCCTGGGGTCGGCGCGTCCTAGATCACAGGCACTACCGGTCTTCGCAGCAGAGCCCCCAGGAGCTCCACGACATCACCTATCTCCTCGAGTCAGGATCCGATCGCATCGGCGCCCTTGACTTCCAGAAGAGCCCGACGGACTACGTTCCGCGCGCCTCTGGAGGCGACCTAGAGGAGCTAGTGGAGGCCGCCGAGCGCCTTGAGGCTGGAGAGCCATTCTCAGAGGACCTGGACGAAGTGCTGTTCCAAGGTTCAGCCATTGGCGGAGCGAGGCCCAAGGCGCTGCTTGCAGACGGGCACAGCGGGCTGATTGCCAAGTTCTCATCGAGCACGGACCATTTCCCGGTGGTCAAGGCCGAAGGAGTAGCAATGGCGCTGGCGCGCCGAGTTGGCCTCGACGTTGCCTCTACGCAGGTCGTGAGCTCTGTTGGCAAAGACGTGCTGTTGGTTACGCGCTTCGACCGGACCACCGTGCCAGGTGAGCGAAAGATGATGGTCTCAGCGCTGACCATGCTGGAGCTGGACGAGATGATGGGCCGCTACGCGACCTATCCCGATCTCGCTGACGTCATTCGGAATCGCTTCGACCATCCAGCGAAGACACTTCGAGAGCTTTTCGGGCGCGTCGTTTTCAACGTCTGTGTTGGCAACACCGATGATCACGCGCGCAACCACGCTGCCTTCTGGGATGGAGCGACCCTGACTCTCACGCCGGCGTACGACATCTGCCCACAGATGCGCTCGGGTGGCGAGGCCACCCAGGCGATGGCGATCGGACGCGATGATGAGAACCCGCTGAACCCGCTGCTCCGACTGAGCCAGCTGACCACCTGTGTCGCAGCCGCAGCTGACTACCTGCTGACTGAAGTCGAGGCCAAGGAGATCATCGATCATCAGCTTCACGTCATCGAGTCTGAGTGGAAGGACGTGGCCGACGAAGCTCGCCTCAGTGCAAGCGAGATCGCTCAACTGTACGGACGACAGATCCTGAACCCCTTCGCTCTCGAGGGCTACAAGTAGAACCCTGTATCTACGACGTGAATCGCCCGATTACGGACGTCAGAGCCCTCGATCAAACGCAGATCTACGCCGAACGATGTCGGACCATTCTCTGATCGCCGGGCTAACCCCGGACGAGGAAGCTGTAGGGCTCGGCGTGAGAAGCGCCCCCGGCGCAGATGAACTCGAACTGGTCCTCGGCCGGTCCGAAGAACTCCACCTCATCGTCGTGGCCGCACTTGGGGCAGACGCGCCTTGTTGGTCGTTGAGGCCTCTTCGGGTCGGGAGCCTTCTTTTTCCGCTCCGTCCGCAGGATGTTCGGGATGGCGACGAAGGCGTCGAAGCGCGCCCACTCATCACCGGTGAGGCCGTATTTTCCGTGCCCACCCGGGCCGGCGATCACCAACATGGCGCTCTGTGCCTTGAGGCGGGTCCGGAAGGAGTTCCGCGACGTGCTGCGGGACATCTACGCCGGGCGCCTCTACCGCCGCCTCCACGAGGCCGGGTGAGAGGGGCTTGATGCCTCGGCCCGAGGAGTCCCTGGAGTACGCCCGGGCACGCCCAATCAATCATAATTTTACTAACGGATCTCAGCAATTTTACTAAGACCCCAGAGCAGTCCCAACGGGATTCGAACCCGTGTCGCCACCTTGAGAGGGTGGTGTCCTAGGCCTCTAGACGATGGGACCTTGTCGATGCCCCAGGGGGCCTCGCTACTGCAGTGTGCCTGCATTCCAGCGGGCACTCTTACACAACAACCCGGAACCGGGCCACTTCGTGCGCTCGGGGGGGAGGGCTCGAACCTCCAACCTCATGAACCAGAATCACGCGCGCTGCCAGTTGCGCCACCCCCGAATGGGCGAGAACTCATCGTAGCCCACCACGGGAGGCCGGTGACCGAGCACCTGACCCAGCGGGAAGGCAGTGTGGTGGTCAACGTCACTACGATCGTGCCATGGCGACGAAGGTGCTCATCGTGGGTGGTGGAGTGATCGGCACCATGCATGCCCGCGAGGCGGTCCACAGAGGCCACGACGTCTTCCATATCGAGGCCGATGCGGGCCCTCGGCGGGCTTCGGTGCGCAACTTCGGACTCGTCTGGGTCTCGGGGCGGGCCCCTGGTATCGAACTCGACCTAGCCGTGCGAGCCCGCACGCTTTGGGAAGAGGTGGCCAGGGAGGCCCCCGGGGTGGGGTTTCGCCCCGACGGTTCGCTGACCCTGGCCCGTCACGAATCCGAGCTCGCCTTGCTGGCTGAGGCCGCAGCCCAACCTGATGCAGACGTCCGAGGATTTGAGCTCCTCGATCCCGATGCCCTACGAGCAACCAACCCGGCACTGGGCGGCGAGATGATCGGTGGCCTTCTCTGCACCCGCGATGCCGTGGTTGAGCCCGGCCAGGTGCTGGGCGCGGTGCGTGCCTCTCTCGAGGACTCAGGGCACTACACCTGGCTCCCCGGCCGCCAGATCGTCGATGTCGAGTCCGGCCCCAAGGGAGCCACCGCCGTCGACCACCTCGGCGTCAGGCACCACGCCGATCTCGCCGTGCTTTGCATCGGCGACCGCCTCTCGGGCATAGGCGGGAGGATCGGCACTGTGCTCAGCAGCGCTCCGATCAGGAAGTGCCGTCTCCAGATGATGCAGACCGCCCCCTTCGACCGACGCCTGACCACGGCGGTGGCCGATGCCGACTCCATGCGCTACTACCCGGCATTCGACCTGCCCGGCCGAGCCAACCTGCCCCAGCCGAGCGAGATGACCTCGGCATGGGGGATGCAACTGCTGATGGTGCAGCGGGCCACGGGAGGCCTCACCATCGGCGATACCCACCTCTATGACCAGCCCTTCGACTTTGCCGTCGAGGAGCACCTCTATGACGATCTGGCGGCCCGGGCCGAGGCTGCCCTTGGCGTCCCACTCCCACCGATCGTCCGGCGGTGGGCCGGTGTGTATACCGGCATGACCGACGACCGCACCTACTACTGCGAATCCATCGATCCCGGAATTACCGTTGTCACCGCACCGGCTGGCCGGGGGATGACACTCTCTCCGGCAATTGCCGAGCAGACCTGGAAGGCACTGAACGTATGAGCCCACTGATCCGCATGGCCGCCCTCGACATGGCCGGCACCACGGTCGCCGACCAGGGGGCGGTGGAAGAAGCATTCCAGTCTGCGCTGGACGCCATGGGCCTGGTGGCTGGTGACTTGGCTCATGAGCCAGGCGAGTACGTGAAGCGCACCATGGGCCAATCGAAGATCGATGTCTTCACCGAACTCCTCGGAGGCGACCGCCACCGAGCCGCCCAAGCCAACGAAGCATTCGAGGCGGCGTTCGACGCCTCTGTTCGACGAGGTGAAGTCGCCCCCCTCGCCGGAGCAGAGGAGACCCTGGCCGCCCTGCGGGCCGGTGGCGTCCGTCTGTGTCTGACCACAGGGTTCTCCCCCGCCACCCGTGACCGAATCATCGACGCGCTGGGCTGGCAGAGCCTGGTCGACCTCACCCTCTCCCCTGCCGATGCCGGCCGGGGACGACCGTGGCCCGACATGATTCTCACCGCCATTCTTCGCCTGCACGTCGACGACGTCGCCGAGGTGGCCGTCGTCGGCGACACCGCAAGCGACCTGGTGGCGGGCACACGCTCAGGGGCATCGGTGGTCGCCGGTGTACTCACCGGCGCACACGGTCGGCCAGAACTCGAAGCAGCCCCCCACACCCACCTGCTCAACTCGGTGGCTGATCTTCCCGGCCTACTCCTCGGCTGATCGAGGCTCGAAAACTGACTCGTTGGCGTTGAGCGCTCAGCCCAGCCAGGCGTGGATCGACCCCAGTCGGTCGTAGCCGATGATCCGGCCGAGGGCGACCCCGGCGGTCTCCTTGGCGTAGTAGGGGACGGTGGCGATGCCATGGATGGGTGAGGTCCTGGTCGGCGTGGGCGAGGGGGTCAGTCCCAGACTCGACGCAATGGCCAGGCACCGAGCTTCATGGAACGGGTCGGTCACCACCAGGGCCGTGGTCACGCCTCGCGCCTCGAGGACGGGAGCGGTCAATGCCAGGTTCTGCCAGGAGTTGCGCCCACCGACCTCGACGATGTCTCGGGCCGGAATGTGCTTGGTGACCTCGAGATAGCGGGCGGATGCCTCGGCCTCGGTGAAGGCATCACCGGTCTGCTTGGAACCCGTCACCACCACCGTGGGGGCATAGCCCTGGTGCCACAGGAGGCTGGCCTCGTCGAGGCGGGCCTGTAAGTCGGGCGAGGGCACGCCGTCATACTGAGCAGCACCCATCACCACGATCGCTCCAGCAGTCACGGGGTCGTAGCGACGTCCCGTCAGCCACACCTGCACCGCCGTCACGGCCAGGTACACGACCACAGCCGCCACCATCCATCGGGCCAGCCGGAAGGCGAGGCGCATCAGGCGGAGGCCGGCAACGGTGGTGACAGGGTCCAGCGGGCTCAGGCCGCCCCGGCGGCATCGAGCCGGGCCAGCGCTGCTGCCAATCGACCGATCGTCCGGTCAGGGCCCAGTACCTCGAGGGCCTCGAAGAGCGGCGGTCCGACGCGCCGACCGGTGACGGCCACGCGGATCGGCGCCTGAGCTTTCCCGAGTTTGCGGCCCACGCCCTCGGCCACAACCAAGGTCGCTGCGTGCAACGCCTCGCTCCCCCACGATGACCGGAGCGCCTCGAAAGCGTCGATCGCCGACACCAAAATGGCTCGTGCGCCATCGTCTCCAGCCACGGCCTTCGCCCAGGCCTCCTCGTCGATCGGTGGGTCCTCGAGAAAGAGGAAGTCGACCATGGCCGGCACGTCACTGAGGACAGCGACCCGCTCTTGGACCACGGGCGCCATGGCGGCGAAGGCTTCAGCGTCGAACCCCTGATCTGGCCACGGCGCACGCTCACCCACCAACCAGGGCTGACATGCGTCGACGAATGCATCGATCGACATGGCTCGCACGTAGGTGCCATTGACGTGGGTCATCTTGGCCACGTCGAAGAAGGCGGGCGAGTGGTTGACGTCCTCAAGTCGGAACCACTCGGTCATCTGCTCAGGGGTGAAGATCTCCACTCCGTCTTCGGGCGGACTCCAGCCGAGCAGACCGAGGTAGTTCACAAAGGCGTCGGGAAGGAACCCTTGGTCTCGATAGGACTCGACGGCCACCGGGTCTCGCCGCTTGGAGAGCTTCTTGCGGGCTTCATTGACCAGCATGGGCAGATGAGCAAAGACCGGCAACGCCGGCGTCGGTGCGCCAACCGGACCTGCGGTGCCATCGGTGGTCCAACCACACGATGCCAAGGCTTCCCACAAGAGAATGCACTTGGGGGTGGTGGGCAAAAGGTCCTCACCACGGATCACATGCGTGATGGCCATGTCGATGTCATCGATGACGTTGGCCAGGGCGAACAGCGGGGCTCCCGAGGCCTTGACGGCCACGAAGTCATCCATCGACGCACAGGGAAACTCCACATCGCCTCGTATGACGTCACGCACCAACGTGGTGCCGTCAGCCGGGGTGGCAAACCTCAGAGCACGGCCCTCGTCTCGAGTCAGGGCCAAATCGCGACAGTGGCCGTCGTAGCCAGGTGTGGCGATCCCTGCCGCCTTGTTTCGAGCATCGACCTCGTCGTGGGTGCACCCACAGGCGAACAGGAATCCGCCCTCCCACAGCGCATCAATGGCTTGGTGGTAGCGGGCCATGCGCTCGGACTGGCGGTAGGGGCCCTCATCAGGGTCCATGCCCAGCCAGTGCATCGCCGAGATGATCCCGTCGACCCACTCCTCACGGTTGCGCTCGGCATCAGTGTCTTCGATACGAAGTACGAACGTACCGCCGCTCTGGCGGGCGACCAGCCAGTTGAAGAGTGCGGTCCGAGCACTGCCGACGTGGAAGTACCCAGTCGGGGATGGAGCAAAGCGCACTCGAGGTGCGCCGGCGGCCTGAGGTTGCTGGCCCGAGCTTTCTTCAGAAAGGTTTGCCTCAGACTGGGCCGCGGTCACTCGCCCTCGACGAGGGTGATGGCGCCAGTCGGGCAGCCGTTGGCCGCCTGACGCACCTTCTCCCGGAGCTCCTCGCCGGGGTTCTCGTCGAGGATGTAGAGGTAGCCGTCGTCACGCACCTCGAAGACCTCTGGAGCGATACCCATGCACACCGCGTTGCTGGCGCACTCTTCATAGTCCACGACGACCTTCATGACTTCCCTCCAGAATTCGGTGACGACGTCACTCTACCGTTACCACGAGGACACGGACGTGTCCCCGCTATGGCCTTGCTCCTCGACGACCCGCAGCGGCAGCTTCAGCATCGAAGTACCCATCACCATCGAGGCACCCCGAGAGGAGCACCGGGTATCGGTGTCGCTGCCTACAGTGACGCCGACGTGCCGGGCAGCAATTTGACCACGTGGGTGGTCGTGTTCTCGCAGACACTGAAGCCTACGTAGTCCCCCACCTGCACCACGGCGTTCGCATCGGCACTGAGCACAAGGCCGGAGGCATCTTGCTCGATCCGGCCGGCGGGACACGAACCTCTACCTGGTGACGTTGTCGTGACTGCGTAGGTGAACGTGGCCTTGGAGGTTGCCCACGTAGCCGTTCCACCGGTGGTGTAGGAGGACCCGTTGATCCAGGCCCCCTTCTGGCTCGTGCCGCACTTGGCGAACTGGACCTTCTTCACCGAAGTGGCGAACCCGGCGACCTTGGTGCACGTCAGCGTCGAGTCGGCCACCGTCAGGTCGACTGAGTTCGTCGAGGTGGATCCCGAGTAGCTACCCCCACCTGAGTAGGTGGCGGTGATGCCGGTGTAACTATCGGCGGGCAACCCCGAGGTCGTACACGACGTATCGGGCAACGTGGCGGTGCAGAGGATCGAACCACCTTGGTCGAACTCCACGGTGCCCGTGGCCGGACCAGGTAGTCCGGTCTCGGACAGCGTGGCATCGGCACTCGTCGGGATGACAGCCGACGTCGAGTCGTTTACGGCGATGGTGAAAGAGGTATCCGCCGTGACGGTCAGATCGACGGAGTTATCCGAGGTCGAAGGGTAGTAGGTCGCATCACCCGAATAGGCAGCCGTGATTCCCGTGTACGAACCACCGCCCAGACCTGACGTGGTGCAGGACGTGGCAGGCAAGGTGGCCGTGCACAGCGTGGTTCGCCCTTGCGTGAAGTCGACGGTGCCGGTCGCATCGCTCGGCAGGCCGGATTCGGCCAGCGTTGCGTCGACCGACGTGGAGATGGAGGACGACGTACCGCCATCCACCGTGATGGCGAACGCGGTGCTCGTGGTGACGGTCAGATCGACCGAGTTGTCCGAGGTCGAAGGGTCGTAGGTCGCATCACCCGAATAGGCAGCCGTGATTCCCGTGTACGAACCAGCGCCCAGACCTGACGTGGTGCAGGACGTGGCAGGCAAGGTGGCCGTGCACAGCGTGGTTACCCCTTGCGTGAAGTCCACGGTGCCGGTCGCATCGCTCGGCAGGCCGGATTCGGCCAGCGTTGCGTCGACCGACGTGGAGATGGAGGACGACGTACCGCCATCCACCGTGATGGCGAACGCGGTGCTCGTCGCAGCACCGGCGGGCACCGCTCCGGTCGCTGCCGCCACTCCAGCCATGCCGGATCCGATGATGACGGCAAGTGCCATCTTCGTGATGCGATACCCCATTGCGTGACTCCCCTCGTTGGTCGCGCTCGGTGTGATCCTGCGCCCCGAGCGCCATTGATAACGGAACGAACTCTCTATTGCAACCTCCGCACCGCGCTAGCCACCCATCAGAGTGAAAATCTCACCCTGTGTGTTCAGGAACGTGTGTGGAGAGTCAAGCGCACCCAAGCGAGCGTGCCACGACGTGTGGTCAGAACCACATGCTGCAACCGGCGACGACGTCGTCCCACGAAGACGCCTGATCTGGTCAGCCTCGTTCGGCCTCGAGCGTGTGGGAGGCGGGGCCTGTAGCCCCACCCCCCGCGCATCTTGCTCGGCTGGCCCCTCGTTGCAGCCCAGGGTCGACGCCCTCATAGGTACAGGACGACATCCGAGGCCAACGCGTTACGCACGGGCCGATACCTCCAGTGATGGCCCCACAGAGAGCCATCGCTGCGCCTAGGGCTTTTCGCTCCCGACCACCCACATGGAGAAGAACTGCGCGCCGCCTCCGTAAGCCTGGCCCAAGGCCAACTTGGCTCCGTCGACCTGATGCTCACCGGCCTGGCCTCGCACCTGCATGGCCACTTCCAAGAACCGCAGCATGCCTGAGGCACCGATCGGGTTCGACGACAGCACGCCACCTGAGCAGTTCCAGGGAATGTCGCCATCGAAGGCGGTCGCCCCCGACTCGGTCAACTTCCATCCGTCGCCCTGCTCACAGAACCCGAGGTTCTCCAGCCACATGGGCTCATACCAACTGAAGGGCACGTAAACCTCGGCGCAGTCGAACTGCTCCCGGGGATTGGTGATCCCCGCCTGGGCATAGACGTCAGCGGCGCACTCCCGCCCAGCCCGGGGATTGACCTGATCGCGACCGGCGAAGATCGTCGGCTCCGAACGCATGGCCGTCCCGTGAATCCATGCTGGCGGGTTTGATCCACTGATGGCATCCTCAGCAGCCAGCACCATGGCTGCGGCACCGTCCGAGGACGGGCACGACTCAAGGTAGCGGAGGGGCTCCCACAGCATGATCGACTCTTCGACCATGGCCATGTCGATGTCGGGCAGGTGGAGATGCGCATACGGGTTGCGCAGCGCATTCAGGCGATCCTTCACGGCCACCATTCGCCCGATGTGGTCTGGAGCACCGGCCCGGCGCATGTAGGCCCGGATCACCGGGGCGAAGTAGCCACCAGCGCCAGCCAGGAGTGGCGCAGCGAAGGGCTGGGGGACCGACAGGGCCCACATGGCATCGGAGTCCGACTGCTTCTCGTAGGCCACAGTCAGGACCCGCTTGTGTCGACCCGACTTCACGAGGTGCGCGGCCACCAGGGCGGTGGAACCACCGACTGAACCGGCCGTGTGTACCCGGATCATGGGCTTGCCGACCGCACCGAGTGCAGGGGCAAGGTAGAGCTCGGGCATCATGTTGCCCTCGAACATGTCCGGCGCCTTGCCGATGACCACGGCATCGATATCCGACCACGTGAGATCGGCATCGGCCAACGCCATCTTGGCGGCTTCGCGGACCATGCCGGCGATGGAGACATCGTCCCGCTTGGCCTTGTGGTGGGTCTGTCCGACCCCGATAACTGCACAGCGCTCTGCCATCACGCACCTTCCAAGACGCAGACGAGGTTCTGCTGGAGACAGGGACCAGACGTGGCGTGAGCCACGGCACGGTCGGCTTGGCCGGCAGCGATCCGAGAGGCAGCCTCGCCAATGCGGATCAAGCCAGCGGACATCATCGGGTTGGCCGCCAGGGCACCACCCGAAGGATTGATCGTCACCGAGGCATCGAGTCCCATGGCTTGACGCAGGATGATCTCTTGGTGAGCGAAGGGGGCATGGATCTCTGCGATATCCACCTTGCCGTCAGCCACACCAGCATGTTGCGCGGCCAGAGCGGTGGAAGGCGAAGACGTGAGGTCGCGAGCACCCAGGGCGTGAGTCTCGATGCGGTGGTCGATGCCACTGATCCACACCGGCCGTTCCGACCACGCCGTGGCCTTGTCTCCGGCAGCCAAAACGATGGCTGCTGCGCCATCGGTGATGGGCGGGAGGGCATGGCGCCGAAGCGGTTCGACGACGTAGGGATCCTGGAGCAGCACGTCCACGGCGACATCCTTGGCCACCTGGGCCTTGGGGTTGGCCAGCGCGTCGCGTCGGCTTCGACTCGCCACCTCGGCGAAGTCGGCCTCGGTGGCCTTCCCGGCATCGATGAGGGCTCGTGCCTGAAGGGCGCTGAGGCTCACGATGTCGGGCCACAACGGCGCCATGTAATAAGGGTCGAGCTGCAACGTCAGGATCTCGTTCAGGTCGCCGAGTGACGATCGACCGAACGAGTAGACCAGCGCTGCATCGATCTCGCCTTCTTGCAGGAGGGTCCAGGCCTCATAGAGAGCGAAGGCGCCATCCATCTCGACATGGGACTCGGCCCGTGGGGGCCACACGCCCACGGCGTCAAGGGCCATCACGAAGCTGAACGGACCGCCGATCAGGTAGTCGGTCGATCCCGAGCAGATGAAGTCGACGTCGTCCTTGGTGATGCCGATGTTGCCAAAGACTTCGGCGATAACAGGCAGCAGACCCTCTACCTCGTTCCGCTGATCGTCTCGACGGATGTTCGGCGATTGGGCGAACGAGGCGACGGACACGGGACGCACGGTCCCAGATGGGGCGCTCACAGGTACTCCTCATAGGACTCGTAGGGGGCATCGGTCTCGCCGTTGGGCCGGAAGTACTTGATCGAGGCCAGCGACGGGGTCAGATCTGCATCGTCGACCCAGACCGCCTCGACGCGCAGGCCCATGCGGATCTGGTCGGTGGGGATCTCCTGGATCAGGCCCATGAACGAGACGTTGGCTCCGTCAAGCAGGATCTGGGCACAGATGTAGGGAATCTCGATGGACTGGCCAGCGAAGGGCACGTTCACCACGCAGAACGTCGTCACGGTGCCCGAGTTGGAGAGCACCACCTCTTCGGTGGTGGCCACGCCGTCGGTCGGACATGTGCCACGACTCGGTACGTAGACCTTGGTGCACACAGGGCACCGCTGACCCACGAAGGTCCCCGTGGCCAGCGCCTTGAGGAACCGCGACTGTGCCACTCCCGGCGTGAAATCAAAATCGAGGCTGATGGGAGTGGCCAGTGTGGTCACCGGCCCCACATCCGCACCCGCAGTTGTTGCGTCTGTCATCAGGAGGCACCTCCCTCGAGCACGAAGGACTCGATGTCGCTCATGGCACCGACGCGCTCCGCTGCCGGCTTGAACCGAGCCACCACCCGTGCGCCCGTGGCCAGATCATCGGGCCCCGAGGCCGCCACAGCGTGCAGCATGGCGGTGTCGGCACCGTCCAAGGTGATCAATGCCCAGGCGAAGGGGGTCTGAAGTGGATGCTTGCGCAGCGGGGTGGAGACCCACGCCCACGTCTCGATGGTGCCACCAGGACCCACCTCGACCAACTCGCCAACGTCATCCCCGGTCACCGGGTCATACTCCGTCGGCGGGACGATGACCTGTCCGGTTGCACCGGTGGCACCGACGAACCGCCCATCGCGCAGTGCGGTCAAAAAGGCGCCGATGACCGGACCGGTCGAGCGCGAGTAGGGGTATTCGAGCCGGTGCTCTGCATGGAGCACCTCACTGTCGGTCATGCCGATCTCCCTCGGGAAGTCACGAACGTAACGAGTGAAATGTAGAACAGATTCTAGTTACGTGCGTTAACCGAGGAACAGAGGGGGAAACTCCTACTGGATGCTTCCTCTCCTCCCCACGGGCTCGCGTGCGGGACTCGCGTACGGGGTTTGTGAGCGGGGTTCGAGACGATCTTCACCGCATGTGCTGGTCCAGTCTTGTGGTGGTCCAGTCTTGTGGCAGGCGGTGCGGAGCCTCGGTGGCCACGGGCGCCGAGGGGGCCGGCACGAAGCCGGCGCCCCTGGGCCCACTGGTGGCTGCTGTGAGCCACGGGCCCGGTCGAGCCAGGCACCGCACGACGACCAGCGGGGCATCTCGGGGGAGGAAGTGCCGCACATCTGGTGTCCAACGACAGCATCCCTCATACGAGCAGTGCATTCAAGTGCAGGACGGTTGCCGCCCTGCTGCAGGCAAGAGAGTCGCCCTCGATGACCTCTGGCCCTACGATGACCGCGGTGACGGACAGAACTGACGACGCAGAAGTCATGGCACAGACCGGTGGCGAGCCGCGACGGGTCCGATCATGGGTGCGAGCCGAGGAATCCCGGCAGCGGGTGGTCGACACCACCATCGAGGTCTTGCGCACGGAGCCATTCCCTTCGGTCACGAGTCGGACCATCGCTGAACGCTCGGGTGTCTCCTACTCGTCGATCCATCGGAACTTCGGTTCGATGTATGGGCTCTTCGAAGCGGTAGTTCGCGAACTGTCTGATCGCTTCGCCGAACGCCTTCCGGAAACCAGCAGTGATCTCATCATCGACGACGACATCAAACTTCGCACCCGGCTGGTGGCGTGGATGTTGGGCGAAGGTGTCGACCCTGCGACGATCGCTTCGATCCCAGGCAATCCGACCATGCGCAATATGATCCGCCGCCAGCAACGTGCCTCGGACGTAGGTGACGAAACCGCCCAGGTCCATGCCGAGCTCATGCTCTTCCTGGGGGAAGGATTCTCGATCTTCAGCCCACTCCACTCAGAGATCACGCCCGAGCGCATGGCTAAAGGCATCGAGCTCATCGAGTGGTTCCGCGCCCATCTGCCCGAAGCCGAGCGTGATCTGGGCTGGGCCGATGATGCGTCGCCTTCGATGACGAGGACTGACGACGGTTCGTTACCAGCGGCTGGAGACGACGACCCCACGTCACCTGCTTCGCTTCCGTCCTCTCGGTGGGCCGCCACGACCTGAGAGTCACAAACGTGACCTCTGGAGGCTGACTTCTGGAGGCTGACTTCTGGAGGCTGGGATCTCGAGGCTGGGATCTCGAGGCTGGCTTCTCACGAACGGGGTCTGACCACCGGTTGCACCCGCGCCAAGGGCGGTTGTGATTCAGAGAAGGTCGTTCGCCGGATCGCTTTCGGCAAGTTCGGTGACGTCGATCGGTCCCGCCTCGCTGCCGGCCAAGGCGAATCCGACGAGCGGGAAGATCAGCACCGAGAGCATCGCTGCCCCGACCAGAGCAATGGCATTCTCCGGGCGCATCTTGTGGGCCGCCAAGCCGATTCCGGTGATGACCACCAATAGGGGCAGCGCTGTGGATTGCAAGAACATCAGTGAGGCCCGTCGTCGCCAATCGAGGATCTTGGAGTAGACGAACAAGGCGGGCAAGCCGCGGACGAGGAGCATCAAGACCAGGAACACCGGCACTCGCAACAAGATCGAAGGGTTGGAGAACAGTTCGCGGACATGGAACTCCATCCCACTCACGATGAAGAAGACGGGAATGAGGAAGCCGAACCCGACGGCCTCGAGTCTGGGCTGCATGGCGGCTGCCTCCTCGTCGTTGAAGGCGAGGTGGGCAATCAGACCCGAGGCGAACGCTCCCAGCAGAATCTCCTGATTGAGCGAACTGGCCAACACGACCAGGCCGGTCACGAGAAGCAGTACGAACCGGACCGGCAACTGGGTCGACGTCCCCAGGTGGCGCTGTACGGCATCCACAAATGCCGGTGGCTGAGGGCGCGAGGCGGCCACGGCCACGGCCAAGGTGAGCGCCACGAAGAAGATCAACAAGACGGCTTCGATCCCGGGACTCAGCGTGCCGAGCAGGACGGTGACGGCAACCACTGGGGCGAACTCACCGATGGTCCCCGACGCCAGCAAGATGCGGCCGAACGGAGATTCCAGCATGCCTCGATCTCGCAGCATGGGAAGCAGCGTGCCAATGGCTGTCGTTGTCAGACAGAGTCCGACCAGAAGCCCCGACACTACGTAGCCAGTGACCATGAGCGCACCACCCACGGCGAGCGCCAGCGCCAAGGTGATCAGCCATCCGAGTCCCGCCCGTCGTACAGCCGTGCCTCCGAGCTCGGCGAAGTTGATCTCATAGCCGGCCATGAAGAACAGGAAGCTCAAACCGAGTGTGCTCAGTCCGGACACGAACTGGTCGGTGTGGGCCCAACCCAGCACCTGAGGGCCGATGGCGATGCCGAGCAAGATCTCGAAGAGAACGCTCGGAATGCGGAACCGTCGGACCAGTTCGGCACACGTTGGCGCCACGACGGCAGCCAGCATGATGACGAAGATTGACAGTGCGGTCTGGTGACTCACGCCGACAAGCGTAGGAGGCTGGGCTTCGGTGATCCGTCACCCCAGTGGCGCAGTGACGGCTAAGGGGCTCAGCCCTTTGGTCCTACCCAGTTTCGGATGGCAAAACTCTGATCAGGCAGTCACGACCTTGATCAGGCAGCCACGGCCAGCACGAGACTGACGACGGCAAGTCCGACCGCGGGCACTACCTCATTGATCGGATCCTTCACCCGAAGATGGGAGGCTGCGGCCAAGGCGAAGTAGGCCACGAGGCACCAGGCCACCAGCACGGTGAGACCACCTTGGGCCCGGTTCGGCCCGACTGCGAGACCGACGACGAGGCCGATGACCGCCGCCACCTTGACCACGCCGGCGATGGTCTCGAAGTTCTTGGGAAGCCGAAGACGCTCCATGGTCTCCACGATCCGTGCCTGATGGGTGAAGTCGGCGATCGATGACCCAGCCAACACGAGGATCAAGACGATGCTGAGGATGATGGCGAGAACGTGCACGGCCGGACCCTAGTGGCCACCATCTGCTCGTTCGGACGATTCTGCAGTTCGAACCCAGTGGAGCTGCATCACCGTGCATCTCGGTTTTCGAGTCGATGGGCCAGATGCTCGATCAGCCCTCGACAGCCAGCCTCGACGAGGTCGAGGCACCGATCGAACCCTTCGTCGTCGCCGTAGTAGGGATCGGGGACGTCTTGATCCCCTCCAGCCCGAGGATCGAAGGATCGAAGCAGGACCAACCGAGGTTCATGACGATGGTCACCCGTCTGGTGGCGGGCCTTGCTGGCCAGAGTCTGGCGGTGACCTCGGTCCATGCAGACCACCAGATCGGTCTGCTCCAGCCAATGGGTCTCGAAGACCTGCGCCTTGTGACTGCAGTCCAGGTAGCCGCGACGCTCTAGCGCCGCCTGGGCACGCTGGTCCATCGGTTGACCAGCGTGCCAATTGCCGGTGCCCGCACTGGCCACGTCCAGGTGGTCTGCAAGTGATGTGCCGTCGGACAGCCGACGCTCGGCTGCCATCTGGCGCAATACGACATCGCCCATCGGCGAGCGACAGATGTTGCCGGTGCACAGAAAGACGACACGACACGTAGTGGCACCACCTGCTGCAGTCGCCTCGTCGTGCACGCTTCCAGTGTGCCTCACCGGCCATGGGGACGCGGCTTGGTGCACCTCACCGTTCCGAGCGCGCTACTGCCGATACGCTTCGCCGAGCGACCAGCAGAGTGGTCGAAGGAGGGGGATCAATCCGATGAGCGATGACAGCACCCAGAACGCGCCCATGGGCCACGGCGTCAAACAGCGCGACATCATCCGCATGACCGACGAGGAAGTCGACGCCTTTCTCCACGAACGTCGGCCTATGACCATGTGCACCATGAACCATGACGGCTCCATCCACGCGGTGGCCATGTGGTACGGATTCGTGGACGGCGAGATCGCCATCGAGACCAAGGCCAAGGCCCAAAAGGCCAAGAACCTCGAGCGCGACCAACGCATCACGCTGCTCTTCGAGGACGGCGACTACTACGAGGAACTTCGTGGGGTGGAGCTGGTGGGCACCGCGGAGATCCTCACCGATCCAGACAAGATCTGGCAGTTGGGCGTCAACCTCTACGAGCGCTACTACGTGCCCTACACCGAGGAACTCAAGCCATTCGTCGAGGCCATGCTGCACAAGCGGATCGTGGCCAAGATCAATGTCGAGCGTGTGGTCTCCTGGGACCACCGCAAGCTCGGCATGCCGTCAACCCGACCGGAGTGACCGCGTTCGGCTGACGTGGCACGGGGTGCCTTCGGCCTGCTAGCAAGAGAACCGGCTGTGGATCGCAGCCCAAGAAGGGGGAACTTCGACAATGATCCTCGATCGCTTCCGCATGGACGGCAAGGTCGCCATCATCACCGGGGCCGGACGCGGTATCGGTGCCGCCAGTGCCGTCACCTTGGCGCAAGCCGGGGCTGACGTCGTCATCTCGGCCCGGACCGCCGATCAGTTGGCATCGGTGGCAGCTCAAGTCGAAGCCGTCGGCCGTCGGGCCGCCATCGTCCCTGCCGACCTCAGCGACCTCGATGCAGTAGCCGGATTGGTCGATGCCGCTCGGGACGCATTCGGTCGCCTCGACCTCGTGGTCAACAACGTCGGTGGAGCCATGCCCCGACCCTTCATGGACACCTCACCTCGGCGCATGGAGGAGGCCTTTCACTTCAACGTCTCCACGGCCCATGCACTGCTTCGCCCCGCCGTGCCGTTGATGCTGGAGAACGGCGGAGGCTCAGCGGTCAACATTTCCTCGGCCATGGGTCGCGTCAGCGGCCGTGGCTACCTGGCCTATGGCACGGCCAAAGCCGCGCTCGCCCACTACACCCGACTGGCGGCCGCTGACCTGGCTCCCAAGATCCGCGTCAACGCCATCGCCGTGGGATCGGTGGCCACCTCGGCCCTTGACATCGTCATGCAGTCCGAGGAGCTCAAGACGGCCATCGAAAACGGCACGCCGCTCAAGCGCCTCGGCGATCCCGAGGACATCAGCGGCACCGTGCTCTACCTGGCCAGCCAGGCCGGCTCGTATGTCACCGGCAAGATCCTTGAAGTCGACGGCGGCATCGATGCCCCGAACCTCGACATGGGCCTGCCTGACGTCGGCTGATGCATCACGTGGTGCACTCAGCCCGTCACCCAATCTCCCCTGCCTCGCGTACAACTCGTCCCCTAGCGCATCCACCTTTCGCTTCCATCTCCACCTTCACCCTCTAAGGAGTCACCCATGTCACGCACCTATCGAGTCGTTGCCTGGAGCACCGGGAATGTTGGCCGCAATGCCATCGCCGGCATTGCCGCCCGCCCCGACATGGAGCTGGTAGGCGTCTGGGTATCCAACCCGGACAAGGTGGGCAAAGACGCCGGAGAGTTGGCTGGCCTGGGCCGCACTCTCGGCGTAGCCGCCACCAACGATGAGTCGGCGATCTTTGCGCTCAAGCCTGATGCCATCGTGCACACCGCCATGGCCGACGACCGCATGTTCGAGGCCATTGCCGACTTGGCCCGCATGCTGCGGGCTGGCATCAATGTGCTTTCTTCCGGCCCCGTCTTCCTGCAGTACCCCTACGGCGTCGTCGATGAGTCGATGTACGGCGACCTCCTGGCCGCCGCCGCCGAGGGTCGAGTCTCTCTGCACGTGAACGGTGTCGACCCCGGCTTCGCCAACGACATCCTCCCCTTGGTGATGACCAGCGTCTGCGAGGAGATCGAGGAAGTTCGGGTAGCCGAGGTTCTCAACTACGCCACCTACGACCAGGGCATGATCCTTTTCGACGTGATGGGCTTTGGCAAGCCGATGGACGAGGTCCCCTTCCTCCTCCAGCCCGGCATCCTGACCACGGCTTGGGGCTCAGTGGTCCGCCAGCTGGCCGCCGCCCTCGAGGTCGAGCTCGATGACGACCTCGAGGAGTGGTACGAGCGCGTGCCCGCTCCCGAGGCCATCACCGTGTCGGCCGGAACCATCGAGGCAGGGACCGTGGCCGGCCTGCACTTCGAGGTGCGTGGACGTAAAGACGGTCGGCCGGTGATCGTGCTCGAGCACGTGACCCGTCTGCGTGACGACCTGGCCCCCGAGTGGCCTCAGCCAGCCGGGCAGGGCTGCTACCGAGTGACCATCACCGGTGAGCCGACCTACACGGTCGACATGCAGATGATGGGCCGCGACGGCGACCACAACACGGGTGGCCTCAAGGCCACGGCCATGCGGCTGGTCAACGCCATCCCCGCCGTCGTCGACGCTGAGCCCGGACTGGTCGCGGCCAAGGACCTGCCGCAAGTCGTGGGCAAGGGCCTGATCATCTGACAGTGGTCTCGCCTCATGGCACAGGTCCGGCCCTCTGACCGGTGCCATGGGTCTGAACTGACTCGCATCAGCGCCCTGTACGCCCTTGGCGTCGTCGGCACCCGTCTCTGCCCCCGATAGGGTCGAACACGTGCACCCCCAGACTGACCCGACCGCAGAAGGTCGACCGAGGAACCGATCATGAGCATGGCGGGCCACGGCATGGGTGGTGGACAATTCGGCAGCGTCATGCGCTCGATGCGCCGCGACGACTCGGTCAAGAGCCAACAGGTCACCAAGGGCACCGCTCGTCGCATGCTGCACTTCGCCCGCCCCTACCGGGTCATCCTGACCTGGTTCCTGGTCCTCGTGACCATCGAGGCCGTCGTCGGAATCGTCAATCCGCTGCTCTTCCGCTCAATCATCAACGAGGGCATCGCCAAGCACAACACCCACCTGATCATCGTCCTGTCGCTCGTGGCCGCAGGCATCGCGGTGGTCGACACGGCGTTGTCCATCGGCATCCGCTACGTCTCCGCTTCCGTTGGCGAGGGCCTGATCTATGACATGCGCTCCCAAGTGTTCGGGCATGTCCAGGACATGCCCATTGCCTTTTTCACCCGGACCCAGACCGGTGCGCTCATCAGCCGATTGAACAACGATGTCATCGGGGCTCAGCAGGCCTTCACCGACACGCTCTCGGGAGTGGTGTCGAACCTGATCAGCGTGTCGCTCGTCCTGACCGTCATGTTCATCTTGTCCTGGCAGATCACCCTCGTGAGCTTGATCATCCTGCCGATCTTCGTGTTGCCGGCCAAGCGGGTGGGTCGGCGTCTGTCGGTCATCACCCGGGAGGCGTATGGCCTGAACGCCCAGATGAACAACACGATGACCGAACGCTTCAACGTGTCTGGCGCCCTCTTGGTCAAGCTGTTCGGCCGACCGAGCGAAGAGCGCGGTGCCTTCGAGTCCAAGGCAGGTCGCGTACGAGACATCGGTGTCACCCAGGCCATGTACGCGAGATTCTTCATCGCTGCACTGACCTTGACGGCGGCCCTGGCCACCGCGGTGGTCTATGGGTGGGGCGGCGTCCAAGCCGTCAACGGCACGCTCACCGTCGGCACCGTTGTCGCTCTGGCTGCCTACCTCACCCGGCTCTATGCACCACTCACCGCGCTCTCCAACGTTCAGATCGACGTGATGACCGCCCTCGTCTCCTTCGACCGTGTCTTTGAGATCCTCGACCTCGAGCCCATGATCCAAGATGCTCCGGATGCCAAAGACATCCCAACGGGCCCGGCGACCATCGAGTTCGATCACGTCGACTTCCGCTATCCGACGGCTGACGAGGTGTCGCTGGCCTCGCTCGAATCGGTGGCTGTGCTCGATCCCACCGTCAGCCAGCAAGTCCTGTTCGACATCTCCTTCCAGGCCGAACCTGGCCAACTGATTGCCCTGGTCGGTCCATCAGGTGCGGGTAAGACCACCATCAGCCAACTCCTCCCCCGCCTGTATGACGTCCGTGCCGGAGCAATTCGCATCAACGGGCTCGACATTCGACAGGCCTCCCGAGCGTCGTTGACCGCGGAGGTCGGCGTGGTGACCCAAGACGCCCACATGTTCCACGAGACCATCCGGGCGAACCTTCTCTACGCCAAGCCCGATGCCACCGAGGCCGAACTGGCCTCAGCCCTGGCTGGCGCCCAGATCACCACCATGGTCGATTCGCTCCCTGACGGCATCGACACCGTTGTGGGCGACCGTGGCTATCGCCTCTCGGGCGGAGAAAAACAGCGTCTGGCCATTGCCCGGCTCCTACTCAAAGCCCCCGAGGTCGTTGTGCTCGACGAGGCGACCGCTCACCTCGACAGCGAGTCCGAAGCCGCCGTGCAGCTGGCCTTGGCCACCGCTCTCAAGGGCCGGACCTCACTGGTCATCGCCCACCGTCTGTCCACCGTGCGCGAGGCAGACACGATTTTGGTCCTCGACAAGGGACGCATCGTCGAGCGGGGTCGCCACGAAGATCTCCTCGCTCGCGGGGGAACCTACGCCGAGCTCTACCGGATTCAATTCGAAGGGCAGGATCCCGACGCCTCGCCGATGGAAGCGACTGCTGACAGCTGACCAGTCGCCGCCCGATAGGGCGATGCTCCGCTTCCACGGGTTGCGCTGCATTCCTAGAAGGCTGCAGTACTAGGAGGCTGCAGTGCTAGAAGGCTGCAGTACTAGGAGAGGGTGCGGCGCACGGCCTCAGCATTGTCGGCCAGTGCCTCGGGACTGCACGCCACCGAGATCCCTGCGATGGAGACGGCCATGGCCGGCGTCGAAGGATCCTCCGAGGGCTCCTCGTCGGCCCCCGCTGTTTCGATCAGAGCGAGCGGGCGCCGGGTCGCTCGATCAGCAGTCG
>CAIQOJ010000132.1 GCA_903873395.1 uncultured Acidimicrobiaceae bacterium | reverse complement strand
CTGACATCGTCGAGGAACTTCTCCACGTTGGCGTAGTAGAGGGCGGCCTGGAACCGATACAGGTACAGACCCGGGGCCATCTCTGAACGCTCGGACACCGGATGCATGATCCATCGCCCCTGCTCGTCCACCGTGACCAGGTGATTTTTCGGGTTGTAGCCATGGCGCACATGGTTGAGGAGGCAGAGAGCGACCGACAAGAGAATGCCTGCTTCGATGCCGAGCGCCATGACGCCAACAGCAGTGATCATGGCGATGATCCACTCGTCCCGGCGATGCTGGTACAGCGTGCGGAGTTCCCCGATGTGGATCATGCCCAGCGCGATCCACATCACGACGGTGGCCAGGACCGCTACGGGGAGTACGGACAGGGCACCGGTAATCGTGAATGCGGCGATCAGGACGGCAACTGCAGCCACCAGTGATGCCCACTGGGTCCGACTGCCCATCCGATCGCTGAGCGCCGTTTTGGTGACGCTGCTGTTGACCACGAAGGCCCCTGAGGCCATGGCAGCCAGGTTGGCTGCCCCGAGGCCGAGGAGGTCGTGGTCGGCATCGAAGGGCTCGTCATAGCGAGCGGCGTAGGAGCGGGCAAGGGACGAGCTCTGCGCCAGGATCACCACTACGAGGGAGAGGGAGAGTTCAAGCAGGTGAGGCCACGAGCCGCCGGGGACGTGAGGCATGGCGAAGATCGGCAGTCCGCCATGGACGGAACCGACGCTCTTGATGCCCCAGGTGCTGAGTCCAATAAACGAAGCCATGGCGATCCCGCCGACGATGACTACCAACTCAGTAGGCACGCTCTTGATGCGAGTGCCCAAAGCCAGAACGAGGATGCAGATGGCGCTGGTGATGGCGGTCGGGACAGAGATCTCATTCCAGTGGGAGATCACCCCGCTCACCGTGCCGGTAATCGTCGAGGTGTGGAGGGTGATGCCGAGCATCTTCGGCAACTGCTGGCAGGTGATGGTTACGGCGATCCCGACCATGAAGCCGGCGAGCAGTGTGCGGGACAGGAAATTGGCCAAAAACCCGAGGTGGAAGATCCGAGCAGCGATCAGCATCAGCCCGGTGAGTCCGGCGACCAGTCCGGCCAGAGCCACGTAGTTGGAGGTCCCGGTCTGAGCAACGCCGACCAGGCCTGCAGCCAAGATGGCGGCCGAGGCACTGTCTGCGGAGACGGACAGGTGTCGTGAACTTCCAAAAATGGCGTAGGCGATGGGCGGAAGGATCATCGTGTAGAGGCCGGTGGAGAGCGGCATGTGCGCGATGGTGCAATACCCCATAGAGATGGGAATTCCCACGGCGGCCAAGGACAGGCCAGCGATCACCTCAGAGTGGAAGCGTCCGCGTGGGACAGGCCGGAGAGGGGTGAAGAGGTTCACGATCGTTTGTTCTCTGTCGGACAACGACCGCAGATCCGGTCAGTTCTGCCCATCCCGCCAGGACTGGTGGCCTCGGCGGCGTCATGTTGCACGGAGGCAGAGTACGGCATCGCCACTTTCTATTAGGCGAGGGTGAACTGTTTGTCATATCTATGTGAACTGAAAGATGAATTGCCGATGGCGTCTGGTTCACCCACCGAGCCTCGGGTGCATGCGCTGACGTCGCGTGCGACGGGCGGCCATCGCCGGATACCGACGGAAGGTAGGTAGTGGCCAGCGGGTTGTCTTGTCGGCGAAGCCTGGCGTTCCGTGGTGCAAGGCGGCCGGTGTGCCACAGTACGCAGTGCTCGGGCTGATCTTCGGCCTTGCACTAGGGAGGAACGTTGCTGCACGTCGTTGTCGAAGGACCGGGGCGGGTCGCGGTGCTCGAGGCACCTGATCCAGTGCTTCCAGGTTCAGATGGAGCAATTGTTGCAACCGATGCCACGGCGATCTGTGGTTCGGACCTCCATTTTTACGACGGAGACCTTGACCTAGGCATACCGGTGGCGGTCGGCCATGAGTTCCTCGGCACCGTCATCGAGGTCGGTGCAGACGTCCGACGTTTTGCGGTGGGTGACAGGGTGTTGGTTGCCTCGGTGGCCGGCTGTGGGGCATGTGACGGTTGCGCCACTGGTGATCCGGTCACCTGTGTGCACGGTCCTCAAGTCTTTGGGTCGGGCATGCTTCCTGGCGGCCAAGCCACCGCCGTGGCCGTGCCAGCGGCCGACTTCCAGTTGATGGCCCTGCCCGAGTGGATGGACGATGCAGCCGCACTTCTGTTGACGGACAACTTGGCCACCGGTTGGGCCGGAGCACAGCGAGCCGAGGTGCCTGCTGGCGGCACCGTCGCCGTCCTCGGTCTCGGAGCGGTCGGACTGTGTGCCGTCCGGTCAGCATTCGCTCTGGGGGCCGGTCGGGTCTTGGCCGTCGATCCTGTGGCAGGCCGCCGCGATCGGGCCGTTGACTCGGGTGCCGAGGCGTTGGAAGGCCCGACCGATCAGGCCATCTTGGAGGCGACGGACGGGCGGGGTGCGGACGCAGTCATCGATGCCGTGGCCACCAACGACTCATTGGATGCGGCGTTGAGTTCGGTCCGAGCGGCCGGCACCGTTTCGGTCATCGGCGTCCACGACCTCGAGCCCTACCCTCTGCCGGCCTTGGCGACGCTGTTCCGGAGCGTCTCACTGCGGTTCACCACCGCCCCGGTGCACCGAACTTGGGCCGAGTTGATGCCGCTCATCGCCGAAGGCACCTTGCGAACCGAGGGAATTTTCACCCACGAGTATCCGCTCACCGAGGCGCCAGACGCCTATGCCGCTGTAGCTTCTCGCAGCCCCGAGTGCATCAAGGTCCTACTCCGGCCCTGATCCGCTGGGGTTGCGCATGGCGGCCGGTCGTGCGTGCATCAGGCGGAAAATTTCTCGGAAAATGTCGCCAATGCGCGCGTGATCCCGGTACCATTCTGGGCACCAGAGAAAGGAGGTGGTCCAAATCAGCAGTCAACGTTTTGGGACCCTGGAGGTGGCTGGCCGCTAAGGCGGCTCGCTGTTCCACCTGGCGAATCCCAGCCAGACACCCACCGGACTCTCTTAGTCGGACCAAGGTCCCATCCGACGCAGCACGGGTGAGCCGGTGTCTCAACAGCAGATCCACCCAGAGGGCGCCTCTTCGGAGGCGCCCTCTGGCGCGTCCGAGATGTGACTCCCTCGCCTCATCGAATGAACTCACCGCAAGGCTTGCCTTCCGGGGATGCGCCCTTGCCTCGGTCGCCGACCTGGATGGGCGACCCGAGCCTGCCTTGTTCGACGACAGGCCGCCCCTACTGGCCGCCGCCCCTACCAGCCCTGGGTGCCGGGACTTCCTTTGATCGGTCCGGTGATGTTGGTCGTGAGCCATCCTCCGTAGAAGCCACCGGGCTGGGGCTCGACTCGCTCGTCGCCGACGAAGCAGGCATCCATGGGCCCGGCATAGCAAGCCACGTAGCCAGCGATCGACCCGAAGGCCGGTTGCGGACGGTCGTAGCCCCAGGCGGCGTCATGGGCGACCGCGTCGCCACCGTGCACATCGAAGTAGTGAGCCTCGCCCTTCCACTCGCAGTAGGAGGCCCGCCGCGTCCTGACGAGTGCGCCGTCGATGAATGCCTCGGGCGGAAGGTAGTAGTTGGGAGGATGGCTCGTCTCGAGCACCCGATAGGCCTGCGTGGTGTCGGCCACCGTGACCCCTCCTAGGACGATGCGGATGCGGTCTCGTACTGGTTCGAGGCGAGGTGGACGCGGGTAGTCCCACACGGACTCTTTGCCGGGCAGTCGCACGACTTCTCGAGGATCAGGGCGTCGGGTTGTGGACACCTGACCAGCATGCCGTGTGGCGGGCTGCTCCGTGAACACACGGTGGTCGAGTGCACTGGGTGGCCGCAGCGCTGCCCGCCCCCTATGGCGCGTCCGGGCGCTAGCCGAGTTGGGTCGGCTCGACCCCGTCCCACAGGCCGACCGGCGCTTGGCCGACCGGATAGTGGCCTGGAGGTCGGCCATCGTGTGACTTTCCGAGGCGGGCCTTCATGCCCTCGCTGAGTGCATCAGCCTGGATCATCTCAATGTAGGTGGCGGTGGCATTGCCGACATCGAAGAAGTCGCGTTGCCAACTCCACTTGAAGTCGCCCGCATAGCGGAACCAGCTGCCGCCGAGTCCGGCGATCTCGTAGTGAGTGCCGTCAGGGCGGGTGGCATCGGCCACCTGCTTCCAGAGGCCAAGGATCTCCCCTTGTGCATCGTCGATGAGAATTCGCATGTAGGGATAGGTCCAGCCACCGAGCCCCTCCATCTCGTAGCCGAGGGCATACTCGAGGATCTGCTCGCGTCCTACCGCCATGAACTCGTCATTGGCACCCACGTTCCAGCCGTAGGTGGCGTCGTCGGTATAGAGATCTGCGAGGCCTGACCAGTCGAGGCGTTCTTCGGCGATCCGGTTCACCTCGAGCCAGCGCTGCATCATCGCTTCTAGTTCACTTCGGGGGAATGAGGGCATGGCCGCTCCTTGTCTGGTTGATGTGGCCTGGTTGATGTGGCCTGGTTGTCTGTGATGAGGATTTCGACGATGTGGCGGGACATCGCTGCACGGAGTGAGCTGGAAGGAGTGGGCTGGAAGGAGTGGGACTGCCTGAGTTGGTGCTTCTGCAACAAGACCCACGAGGTCAGGCGTGGCGATTGGTACTCAGTCCTCCTCCAGCCTGAT
>CAIQOJ010000131.1 GCA_903873395.1 uncultured Acidimicrobiaceae bacterium | reverse complement strand
GAACTTCTCCATCTGCGTGGTGTGCATCTTGTGCCGGCGCTCGGCCTCGGCGTAGCGGGCCTCCCACTCGGTGCGCTGCTTGTCGAAGCCCTCGAGCCACTCGTTGGTTTCGGCGTCGAAGCCCTCGGGGAAGATGTAGTTACCGGCCTCGTCGTAGCTGTCAGCCATGCCGTACTTCGACGGGTCGAACTCCTCGGCGTAGTCCTCGTTGGCCTGCTTGAGGCTCAGCGAGATCCGGCGACGCTCGAGATCGATATCGATGACCTTGACCATCGCGTCGTCATTGACGCCGACCACCTGATCGGGCACCTCGACGTGACGCTCGGAGAGCTCGGAGATGTGCACCAGACCTTCGATGCCCTCCTCGACCCGGACGAACGCACCGAACGGAACCAGCTTGGTGACCTTGCCCGGCACGATCTGGCCGATGGCGTGGGTGCGGGCGAAGTGACGCCACGGATCTTCCTGAGTTGCCTTCAGCGACAACGAGACCCGCTCGCGATCCATATCGACGTCGAGAACCTCGACGGTGACCTCATCGCCTACCGCGACGACCTCGGACGGATGGTCGATGTGCTTCCAGGACAGTTCGGAGACGTGCACCAGGCCGTCGACGCCGCCGAGGTCGACGAATGCGCCGAAGTTGACGATCGAGGACACCACGCCCTTGCGGACCGCGCCCTTGACGAGCAGGTTGAGGAATTCGCTGCGCACCTCGGACTGCGTCTGCTCAAGCCACGCGCGACGGGACAGCACCACGTTGTTGCGGTTCTTGTCCAGTTCGATGATCTTGGCCTCGATCTCCTTGCCGATGTACGGCTGGAGGTCGCGGACCCGGCGCATCTCGACCAGGGAGGCGGGCAGGAAGCCGCGCAGTCCGATGTCGAGGATCAGGCCGCCCTTGACGACCTCGATGACGATGCCCTTGACAGCCTCGTCGGCTTCCTTGAGTGCCTCGATGGTGCCCCAGGCGCGTTCGTACTGCGCGCGCTTCTTGGACAGGATCAGGCGGCCTTCTTTGTCCTCCTTGGTGAGGACGAGGGCTTCGATCTCATCGCCGACGGACACCACTTCACTGGGGTCGACGTCGTGCTTGATCGAGAGTTCGCGGGAAGGGATGACCCCTTCGGTCTTATAGCCGATGTCGAGCAGGACCTCGTCCCGGTCCACCTTGACGATGGTCCCCTCGACGATGTCGCCATCGTTGAAGTACTTGATGGTCTTGTCGATAGCGGCGAGGAAGTCCTCGGCCGAGCCAATGTCGTTGATGGCTACTTGCGGCGAGGTGATGGTGGGACTGGGCATATTGTTGGGTTGCTCCGGACAGGGTCGGTCGTAGGGATATTTCGGTTGGGGTGTAGCCCGCATTCGTGCGCACGAGTACCGGCAGAGCCTACTCGACAAGGCACAACCTGGCCAAACCCGGGCGCCTCCGCAGCTACTCTGCTCTGGTGTCCTATGCGACAGTGCCGCCGTTTCCGAGCCCGGTCCGCAAAGTCGGCGCCCCCCTGGCGGCCATCATTGCCCTCGGCACACTCGCCGGCCTGATCCTGGCCCTGCTGACCGCCACCGACCCCGGCGGCACCGCATTGGGCTTCGCCCTGGCGACTCTGGCGATGGCCGGGGTGCTGGCCTGTTACCTGTGGCTGGACCGTTGGGAGCCGGAACCGCCGCGGCTGCTGGTGATGGCCTTCCTCTGGGGCGCGTCGGCGGCGGTCCTGATCTCGGTCCTGCTGGAACAGGTGATCGACCAGACCTTCGG
>CAIQOJ010000130.1 GCA_903873395.1 uncultured Acidimicrobiaceae bacterium | reverse complement strand
GCACCAGTGCCACCGTGGCCGCCGACCAGTACACCTACGTCACGCCTTCGGTGACCGCCATCACGCCGACGAGTGGCACTGTGGCCGGTGGCACCAGCGTCAAGATCAGCGGCACGATGCTGACCGGAGCGACGGCAGTGAAGTTCGGCACGACGGCCGCCACCAGCTTTACCGTGGCCACCACCGGGTCGTTGATCACAGCCACCGCACCAGCGGGAGTGGCCGGCACGGTCGACATCACCATCGTGACTCCGTCGGGCACCACTGCCGCTGTCGCCGGTGACAAGTTCACCTACCTGGCCACGTCCATCACGTCCTTCACCCCGGCCACCGGCACCCATCTCGGCGGCACCAGCGTGAAGATCACGGGGGTCAACCTCACCGGTGCGACCTCGGTGAAGTTCGGCACCACCGCGGCCACCACCTACACCGTCAACGCTGCAGGCACCCAGATCACGGTGACCGCCCCAGCGGTGTCGGCGGCCGGAGCGGTGACCATCACGGTGACCGCCCCAGGTGGGACGGCGGCCTCAGCGACGAAGTTCACGTACTCATGATCGACCGCCTTCCCCTCGACGAGGTGGCCGCCAGCATCCATGCCTCATCGACCTGTCGTTTGGCTCGCACATCGGGCCGGATCGGCAGCGTGGGCCGCTTGGTGCGCCACCCGGAATCCATCGGGCGACGTCGCCCTATGCGGGTGCGACGCCAAGACCTTCGACGTGAAGCTGGCACCTTGGCCAAGGGACGGCGGGCACTTCCGGCTGCGGTGATCGTCATGCCCCGGCGCGCCTGTCCCGATCACGACTGATCACACCGGCTCGCCCCATCAGGAGCACTCGGTGATGGGCCTGTAGCGCGAGGCACGTTGCCAGCGATGAACTGCTTCGCCTGCGTCAGCGACGGCGAGCCAGGAGGCCAGCCGAGCGCACCAATGGGCAAGCCAGGGCGACGACCAGGCACGACCGGCGTGACCTGTCGCCGGGCCGGCCGCCCGACAGGTCGCACGATGGCCATCTGCGGTTCCCTCAATCGTGCGGCATCGTCACTTCCTACTGCGCCACCAGTGTTGGCGTCAGGCCATCGAACCTGGCCGCTGCGCGTCCGATTTCCAAGACAGTTCCACTGGTAAGGTCCAGGCAATCAACGGTGGCGATTGCTCACAGGGCACGTCGTCACCACATGTCCTCACGACACAACTGCTACGGAGGTGGCACATGGCCCTGGGCCCGATCGAAGTCCTCGTGATCGCCTTTCCCGGCAATCAGTTCTCCGGGGAGATCATCCCCGAACTCGAGCGCCTGACTGCGGCTGGCACCATCACGATCGTCGACGGCATCTTCGTCGCCCGTGACGATGCCGGTGAGCTCCTCTTCATGGAGTTCGAACAGCTCGATGCCGGCCACGATGCCGCCCGCCTGACTGGGGTGCTCAATCAAATCGAGTCGCTCATCAGCGATGAGGATGTTGCCGAGTTGGCTGCAGATCTCGAGCCAGGAAACTCCCAGGCCATCTTGGTTTTCGAGCACACCTGGGCCAAGCCCTTGCGCGACGCCATCATCAACTCGGGAGGGGTTCTCACCGACGAACTCCGCCTGCCCGGTCTCGCTGTCGACCAGCTCCTCAACGAGCTGGCCTCGATGGACTGACGATCTCGACCTGACAATCACACCGCACGAACGACAGACAACCAGGAGGTACTGACGATGATGGGACGCATGGGACGACCAGGGCTCGTGGGCATGGCAGCCCGCACGGCCGTCGTGGCAGGAACGGCAACCGCTGTGTCCGGCCGGGTGCAGCAGCGCCAGATGGCCAAGGCCGAGGAGGCACAGGCCCAGCAGGCCCCACCGCCTGCTCCGGCACCAGCGGCAGCACCTGCTGTCGACATCACCACCGAGCTTCAGAAGCTGGCCGACATGAAGATGTCTGGGCTGCTGACCGATGAGGAGTTCGCCACGGCCAAGGCCAAGCTGCTGGCCGGCTGAATCCCTCAGGGCGCGTGATGCGCCCCTAGGTACGACGTAACGCGACGAAGCCCCGGGGAAACCCGGGGCTTCGTGCATTCCGTCCATCTGGCCAACCGGCCGCTCGGCTCAGGCGCTGAAGTTCACCACGCCGCGGATGTTGAGTCCCGAAGCCAAGTCGTCGTAGCCGTTCTGCACCTGGTCGAGGGTGTACTCCTGCGTGATCAGGTCGTCGATCTCCAACATGCCAGCTTCGTAAAGACGAAGAAGGTTGGGGATCTGCACCCGTGGGCTGCACGACCCGAAGACCGTGCCCAACAGCGCCTGGTTGAACATGGCGAAGTTGAACAGGTTGAGGTCGACCTTGTCCTGGTTGAACGGAGCGATGGCCGTGGTGACCACCCGTCCGTCCTTGGAAGCCAGGGCCATAGCCGGGGCGATGAGGTCACCGGTGAGAACACCTGGGGTGAGAATCACAACGTCAGCCATGCGGCCCTGGGTCATGTCGGGAAGCATCAGGTTGGCTTCCAGCATGGACGCTGCCGTGTGCGTTGCCCCGATGGTCTTGGCCTTGTCGGTCTTGAAGGGAAGCGGGTCGACGGCCAGGATTTGGCGCGCTCCGGCCAGGCGTGCTCCCTGGATGGCGCCGGCGCCGACACCACCGCAGCCGACGACCACCACAGTCTCGCCCGGTGTGACCTTCGCCCGGTCGACCGCTGAACCGAATCCAGTGGAGATGCCACAGGAGATCAGGGCGGCAGCCTTGAGCGAGGCATTCGGGTCGATCTTCACCACTGAGGCCTCGTTTACCACCATGTACTCAGCAAACGTGCCCAGCTGGGTCATGCGGTTGACGTTCTTGCCGTTGAGATGGTGCCGCCAGGTGCCGTCGCTCATCATCGGGCCGGCCAGGGTGGACATCCCGAGATCGCAGAGGTGCTGACGGCCTGATGCGCACCAGAAGCAGATGCCACAGGCCGGCATGAAGGCGGCAGCCACGTGGTCGCCCACCGAGACAGACTTCACGCCCTCGCCCACCTCCACGACAATGCCGGCACCCTCATGTCCACCCACACAGGGGAACAGCGAGTCGACACCGAAGAACTCCAAGACCTCGGTCGGGGCACTGATGTCACCGGTGCGCAGGTGCTCATCGGAGTGGCACATGCCGGCGTAGACCATCTGGACCTTCACCTCATTGGCATGCGGATCGCCGATCTCGACATCTTCGACCTTCCAGGGCTCGTGCAGTCCCGTGCAAACAGCGGCGCGAACGTTCATGTGATCCTCCCGTCGGACGGCACCCCCCGGCGCCGTGCACTCCAAGCATCGCGCCTGGTGAGCGTTCCGTCGAACCGTCCTCGTTGATCGAGCCAGCGTGACCGTGTGAGCCGAGCGCCTGCCCTCAGGGCCCGACCTCCGGGTCATTCGTCGAGACCAGCCCGCATCAGCGTTCTGAGGGCGACACGCTGCTCATAATTGAGGGGCGTGTCTCATTGAGGAGCGTGTCTCATCGAGGAGAGGGTGACTCGACCAGGCCGGTGGCCAGCAGACGAAAGGCCCGATCGACCTGGTCGACCAGATCACCACCACCGGTGCTGGCCCACGACGAGAATGCCGCCATGGCCGCCCCAAGGGCGGCCCGTGCGACGGTTTGCGCCTCCAGGTCGCCCGGGGCGCAGCCCAACCGGCCGGCGGCGAAGGTGGCGACCACGTCGCACCATGCCTCGTAACGGACCGCCGAATGGGCAACGAGGTCGGGGACCGAGCCGATGAGCGACATTCGCTGACGCAGTTCGTCAAGTTCGCCGGCACCGAACCGGTTGGTGGCCATGACGGCACGCCGCAGCACGTCGAGCATGGGTTCGTCTTCGGGCGCTTCAGCCAGCCGGTCGGCGAGGCGCACCAACTCGTCGTCGAACTCCCCCCACACAGCATCAGGCTTGGCGTCGAAGTACCGGAAGAAGGTGCGACGGCCGATGCCTGCCGCAGAGGCAATGTCATCGACCGTGGTCTCGTCATAACCCTGGCGGGCGAAGAGATCGAGAGCGAGCCGAGAAAGTTCGTGACGTGACGTAGAAGCGGGCCGACCTCTTGGTCCTGACGACTCTGTATCGGCGACATCTTGATCTGGGGTGTCGGCCGAAGGAGTTCGACGGGTCGGACCATCAGTTTTGGTCTGGTCCCCAGTTTTGGTCTCGTCTGCGTCTGCTTCGACGTGGCCCATGTCGTGCACGCTTTCATTCTGGCATCGAGTGCAGTAAATTGCAGTACCTGGTCCCAAGAACCTTGTGGATGCAGGCAGGATGATCGCAGGACGGCCAACCCCGAGTTGGCCGTGACCCGCTCACGAACCCGATGGAGGAACCGATGACACCCACCACCGCACCCGTCACCGCAGGCGCCGACCAGATGGTCACCACCGATGTCGCCGCCTCAGAAGGCATTGAGGCCACCGAAGTCCTGGTCACCTCTGATCTCCTTGTCGAAGATGTCTCCATCGACGGAATGTGCGGCGTCTACTAAGCCGCAGGCCATCTAGACCGAGCACCCGTGCGCGCAGTGACTACTTCAGATGTGGTGACCGATTCGGGCGAAGCCTCGATGGTTGATGATCCAACCGCCCCTCATGGGTACGACCCAGCGCGGGCATGGATGCTTCACCCTCAGGTGTCGTTGCGCCCGGAGTCGTTCGGTGCGCTGGCCTACCACTTCGGAACACGCCGGCTCTCGTTCTTGAAGAGCCGGACGCTGCTCGCCGTGGTCGAGTCCCTGGCCGACCAGCCCACAGGCCTTGATGCGTGCCTGGCTGCTGGTGTGCCCGAAGCCGAGTTGGCCAACTACGCCCAAGCGCTCTCCGCGCTGGCCGACTCCAACATGATCTGCGAGCGAGTGGCATGACCATTGACACGATGACAACTACCGATCACCAGCCAGTTCCCGCAGGCCTCCGCCTGGTCGACCGCTTCGAGCGCGGTCTTGATGCCCCCATCTGCCTCACCTGGGAGCTGACCTACGCCTGCAACCTGGCATGCGTGCACTGCCTGTCCAGCTCTGGGCGTCGAGACCCCCGCGAGCTCACCACTGAGGAGTGCAAGGCCCTCATCGATGAGTTCGAGCGCATGCAGATCTTCTACGTGAACATCGGTGGGGGCGAGCCGACCATCAGGTCCGATTTCTGGGAACTCGTCGACTACGCCACCGAGCACCACGTTGGGGTCAAGTTCTCCACGAACGGTTCACGCATCACTCCCGAGGTCGCCACCCGACTTGCATCGAGTGACTATGTCGACGTCCAGATCTCGTTGGACGGAGCCACCCCTGAGGTCAACGATGCCGTGCGAGGTGACGGCACCTTTGCCACAGCCATGACAGCCATGGACCGCCTGGCTTCCGCCGGGTTCACGGGATTCAAACTTTCGGTGGTGGTGACCCGTCACAACGTCACCCAACTCGATGCCTTCAAGGCGATCGCCGACCGCTACCAGGCCCAGCTCCGACTCACCCGGCTGCGGCCGGCTGGCCGAGGGGCAGACACCTGGGACGAACTGCATCCCACCGCTGATCAGCAACGCCTCCTCTACGACTGGCTCGTGGCCCACGGCGACTCGGTGCTCACTGGTGACTCCTTCTTCCATCTGGCCGGCTACGGCGAAGCCCTTCCTGGTCTCAATCTTTGTGGCGCAGGCCGGGTGGTCTGTCTCGTCGATCCGGTCGGTGACGTCTATGCCTGCCCGTTCGCCATCCACGATGAGTTCCTGGCCGGCAATGTCCGATCGCTTGGCGGGTTCACCGACGTGTGGCGGTCTTCGGAACTCTTCACCGAGTTGCGGGCGCCACAGAGCCCGGGGGCGTGCGGCAGTTGTGGCCACTACGACGCCTGTAGGGGTGGCTGCATGGCCGCCAAGTTCTTCACCGGACTTCCCCTCGACGGTCCGGACCCCGAATGCGTCCTCGGTCATGGCGAGGCTGCCCTGTTGGGACGAGGCGACGTGGAGACCCCTCGGCCCTTCCCGGATCACTCAGCATCCCCCCGCAAGGTGGCCGTGGCGCTGTCGCCCTCACGTCGACCCGACCGCACCTGCGACGAAAATCCGTTGGCCGGATTTGCCGTGGACGTGGATCCCACTCGATGACCGTTGACGGCGGTGTCCGCCTAGCGGACCCGATCACCTTGGCCGGGGTCGAGGCACCGTCTCGAGCCGTGTTCGGTCCCCACGAGACGAACCTGGCAGACGACCGAGCCATCGGGCGGCGCCACGTCGCGTACTACCAAGCTCGGGCAGCGGGTGGAGCCGGTGTGATCATCACCGAGACCGCTTCGGTCCACCCGTCCGATTGGCCCTACGAACGCGCGCCCCTGGCCACCGAGTGCTCACAGGGCTGGCAGGCCGTGGCCTCGACCTGCCATGCCGTTGGGGCTGTCGTTCTTGCCGGCCTAGGGCATGCGGGCGGTCAGGGGTCGAGCGCCTACTCGCAGTCCGCCTTGTGGGCTCCCTCGCCGGTTGCCGACGCAGCCAGCCGGGAACTTCCCATGGCCATGGGCGCCGACGAGATCAACACCGTGGTGGCTGGCTTTGGCGAGGCGGCCCGACTGGCCGTAGCCGCTGGGATGGACGGGGTCGAGGTGGATGCTGGGGCGTTATCGCTGCTTCGCCAATTCCACTCGGGTATCACCAACCAACGGGACGACGCCTACGGCCACGACAAGCTTCTCCTCACCACCCAGGTCCTCTATGCCGTCCGGTCGGCCATCGGTCCCGACAAGGTGCTGGCCCTTCGCCTGTCGTGCGACGAACTCGCCCCGTGGGCAGGAACCACCCCTGAGCATGCGGCGGTGTTCGTCGACACCCTGGCCGATCGCCTCGACCTGATGACCGTGGTCCGGGGCGGTCCCTATTCGGCCACCGCCTACCGCCCAGATGCCCATACTCCGGCCGGGTTCAACCTCGACCTCTGTCAGACCATGCGACAGGTCGCCGCAGGCCGAGTACCCGTGGTACTCCAAGGCAGCGTCGTGGATGCGGCTATGGCCGAAGAGGCACTGGCCGATTGCTCGGCCGACCTGGTGGAGCTCACTCGAGCCCAGATCGCCGAGCCGAACTTCGTGGCCAAGGTTGCCGCCAACGAGCCGGTGCGGCCGTGCATCTTGTGCAACCAGGCCTGTCGAGTGCGTGACAACCGCAACCCGATCATCAGTTGCGTCTCCGATCCTCGGGCCGGCCACGAAACCACCGATCCCGTCGTCGACCGACCGGTTGAGGAGCCGACGGTGGCGATGACGCCTACGCCACCACGTGCCCTGGTGGTGGGAGCGGGAGCAGCCGGACTCGAGTGCGCCCGGGTGCTGGCCACGCGTGGATGGCAGGTCGAGGTGGCTGAGCAGACCGATCGGACCGGAGGTGCGCTGCGCGATGCCGCCATCGGCCCAGGTCGCACCCGTCTGGCGGCGTTGGTCGACTGGCTGGAAGCGTCATGTCGGTCACTGGGTGTGACTATTGCCACCGGTCGTGAAGTTGTGGCCGAAGAACTCGATTCGGCCAGGGAGGCAGGGGTCGCTGTAGTGCTCGCCACCGGCAGCCGTTCCGCACCACCTGCGTTCTCCTCCGATGCCTCCGTCACCGTGCTCGATGCCCGAAGCGCTCTGGCGGGCGCGCCCGAGGACCTCCCTGAGGGCACGGTGGTCGTCCATGACCCCATCGGCGGACCCATCGCCATCGGTGTGGCCGAGTGGTTGGCTGCAGCGGGTCGCACGGTGGCAATCGTCACCCAAGACCAGATCTGCGGCACGCTCCTCTCGCTCACCGGCGACCTCGCTGATGCCAACGTGCGTCTCCAGCGGGCCGGGGTCGCACGAGAGCGTCGTGCGCTCCTGCGTGGGGCCCATGAGGGCGCCGTCCAACTCGAGGACGTCTGGACCGGCCAACCACGCGTCGTACCTGCCTCTGTTGTCATCGACTGCGGACAGCGCCTGCCCGACGAGGCGCTCTACGACGCTCGACCAGGAACACCACGAGCCGGTGACTGCGTTGCCCCTCGCACAGCCCTGGAAGCTGTGCTCGAAGGTCGACGCCGAGCACTCGAACTTTGCGGCGTATCCATCACGGTGAACGATGACTCGTCGGCCACCCCATCGCTGGCCGGGGTCATGGCATGAGTTCGACCGAGTCGCGCCCTGGACGATTGTCGGGCAAGGTGGCACTGGTGACAGGGGCAGCCCGAGGACAGGGACGCAACCATGCGGTGCGCCTGGCCGAGGAGGGTGCCGACCTGATCTTGGTCGACGTCTGCGGTCCCGTCCCGCACCTGGGTTACGACACCGCCACCACTGCCGATCTCGAAGAGACGGCGCGCCAGGTGGCTGCCACCGGGGCTGGCGTCCACACCACTGAAGTCGATGTGCGCGACGCAGCCGGCATGGTCGAAGCGGTAGCCGCAGGGGTAGGTGCATTCGGTCGGCTCGATGTGGTGGTAGCCAATGCCGGGGTGGTCTCCACGCAGCGTTGGGACGAGATCACCCCTGAACTCTGGGAGACGGTGATCGGCATCAACCTGACCGGTGTATGGAACACCTGTCAGGCCGCACTCCCCCACGTTGTGGCACCAGGTGGCGGATCGTTGATCCTCATCAGCTCCACGTCAGGTCTCAAAGGTCTGCCCTTCCTCACCCCCTATGTCGCCTCCAAGCACGGGGTAGTGGGCATCATGCGGAGCCTGGCCAACGAGTTGGCTCCCCGCAAGATCCGGGTGAACTCGCTGCACCCGACCGGAGTGGGCACCACCATGCTGGGAGGCATGGTGCCGCTCACCGGCTACATCGAGGACCAGCCGGCAACTGGACCCCTGTTCGACAACGCGCTGCCCGCCACGCTGATCGGCGTCGATGATGTGTCCGACGCCGTGCTGTTCTTGGCCTCGGACGAGTCTCGATTCGTGACCGGTCTCACCATGACCGTTGACGCGGGAGCAACGAACCGATGACGGCCGGTAGACCATGAGTAGCGCAGGCGCGTACCGCCACCTCTTCACACCGCTCCGGCTCGGGCCGGTGACGGTGACCAATCGAGTCCTCTTTTCTGCACACCTGACCAACTACGCCACCCATGGCGTGCCCACTGAGCAGCATGCTGCCTACTACGAGGCTCGGGCCATCGGTGGGGCCGGGCTCATCATCACCGAAGAGCACTCGACGCATCCGACCGACTGGCCCTACGAGAAGCTGATCCACGGTTTCCATCCAGAAGTCGTCGAGGGCTACCGGCGGATCACCGAACGCGTGCACGCCCACGGAGTGCCGATCTTCGCCCAGATCAATCACAACGGAGGCCAGGCCTCCTCGATGTACTCCCGCCTTCCGGTGTGGGCACCATCACCCGTTCCTGACCCGCTCTTTCGTGAGGTGCCCAAGGCCGTCGAGGAGCATGAGATCCGGGAGATCATCGACGGCTACGCACTGGTGAGCGCCCACTGCATGGCAGGAGGCTTTGACGGCATCGAGCTCCAGTGCTCGCACTCCTCGATCGTGCGCGGCTTCCTGTCGCCAGCCACCAATCACCGGACCGACGCCTACGGCGGATCACTGGCCAATCGCGCACGTCTACTTCTCGAGCTGGTGGACGCCGTGCGCTCGACCATCGGGGCCGACAAAGCCTTGGGCGTGCGCATCTGTGGCGACGAGCTGATCGAGGGCGGCACCACCATCGATGACGCCGTGGCCATCGCCCGGATGGTCGAGGCCACCGGTCAGGTCGACTACATCAACACGTCGATCGGTGTGGCCACGGCCACCCTCTACATGATCGAAGCCTCCATGCAGATCCCGCCGGGCTACGCCATGTTCATTCCCAGTGCCATCCGCGCTGCCGTCGATCTGCCGGTGGTCGGCGTGGGCCGGTTCAAGGATCCGCTCCAGGCCGACCGAGCCCTGGCCGATGGCCTGTGCGACATGGTTGGTGTCGTTCGGGGCCAGATCGCCGACCCGGATTTTGCCGCCAAGGCCCGGTCGGGACATGCCAGCGACATCCGTACCTGCCTGTCGTGCAACCAAGAGTGCGTCGGGCGCATGGGGCTCAACCGATGGCTCGGCTGCATCGAGAACCCTCGGACCGGCAAGGAGTCCGTCCCCTTGCCCGCTCCCCGGCGCCACAAGAAGGTCGTCGTGGTCGGCGGCGGTCCCGGCGGGCTCCAGGCTGCGGTCACTGCGGCCGAGCGAGGTCACCAGGTGGTCCTACTCGAGCGCCATGTCCGTCTCGGCGGTCAAGCACATGTGGCAGCTATTGTGCCCAGTCGGGCCGAGTTCTTCGATATCGCCCGTAACCTCATCGCCGCCGCCAAACGCGAAGGCGTGGAGATCCGAACCGGTGTCGATGCGACTGCGGCCACCATCCGCGGCGAAGCACCCGATGCCGTCGTGGTGGCCACCGGTGCTCGACCACTGCGTCCTTGGTGGGCGGGTGATGACGGCCGGGTGGTCGACGTGCGCGACGTCTTGGAAGGCCGGGCCCACCCCGAAGGGCGGGTCGTGGTTGTAGACGAACTCGGCTTCCATCAAGCCACCTCGGTGGCCGAACTCCTCGCCGACCGAGGTTGCGTCGTGGAGATCGTGACCAATGGCATGGTCGTCGGCCAGGACCTTGGGGTCACCTTGGACATGGAGACCTGGAACGTCAAGGCCCACGATCGCGGCATCGTCCAAAGCACGGATCTCGTGCCCATGGGCGTGTCCCGCCCGGGTGACGAAGGGCCGATCACGCTCAGCCTCCAACACCACCCCACCGGCACTGACGAGGAGCGGATCTGCGATTGGGTGGTGTGCGCCGTCCACCAGCAGGCCGAAGACAGCCTGTTCCATGAACTGCGCAACGAGCCGTTCGAGGTCCACCGGGTAGGCGATTGCGTGAGCCCCAGACGAGCCCATGCTGCCGTCATCGAGGGTCAGCGCGTGGCGGTGAACCTGTGACGTCATCGGCATCCGTGGCCATCGTCGTCACTCGCGAGGGACGGATCCCCCTGTGGGCCGCCGAAGCGGTGACGGATGCTGGCGGCCGGGCTGTGGTGGTTGGACACGGCGCCGAGGAAGCAGCTGGAGCCTTGACCTCAGCGCGAGAGGTGCGCTGGTGTGACACCGGCCCGGGATTCCGTCCCGCCGCCTTGGCTGCCGCCTTGGCTCCCCTGGTGGAGGACGTGCATCTGATCATCCTGGCGGCCTCCGCAGACGGGCGTGACCTGGCTCCTCGCTTGGCCGCCATCCTCGACCGCCCGCTCCTCGGACGAATCTTCTCCGCCGACGTGATCGAATCGCCGAGCCTGTCATCACAGTTGGACCCGTCAGCACAGTTGGGCCCGTCAGCACAGTTGGGCCCCGGAGATGCATCGCTCGGGGTGCGAGCCGTGGTCGCCCGCATCGATGACAAGGTCATGGTTCCCATCGAGGTCACCGGCCCAGCCGTCGTCACCCTGGCTCGAAGCAACCAGGCAGGGCCACACGGCACAACGCCGGCGTCAGCCACGCTCACCAGGTTCGACATGGTCATGGAGTCCCCAACGGCCGATCGGGGCCTCGGCGGTCCCACGGCTGGCGACCCTGACCTCCTTGCGTTGCTCGCACCAGACCTCAAGACCATGGATCTGACTGACGCAACACGGGTCATGGCGGGCGGAGCGGGGCTCGTCACCGGCCTCGATGACGCACATGCCACGTCGGCCTTCACCTTGCTGACCGGCGTCGCGGCCGCCCTGGGTGGTTCCGCCGGGGCCACTCGGGTGGCCACCGATGCTGGCTGGACAACCTACGAACGCCAGATCGGCACCACCGGGATCACCGTGAACCCTGATCTGTACATCGCCCTCGGGATCTCTGGCGCCACCCAGCACACCGGCGGACTCGGTGCCCCTCGCCACGTCATCAGCGTCAACCTCGATCCGTCGTGCCCCATGACCGCACTGGCCGACCTGGGCGTTGTTGCCGATGCCGGGGCACTCCTCGTCGAACTGGCGCATCGGCTCGGAGTGGACGTGCCCAACGAGTTGAGCCACACGACCCTGGAGCGCTCCAGCGCAGGTGGGCCTGCAGGAGGATCTAGTGACTGACCACATCACCTGCGACGCCATCGTGGTCGGAGCCGGTCCCGCCGGAGCATCTGCTGCCTTGGCCCTGGCCCGGGCAGGCCGCTCGGTCATCATGGTCGAGCGCGGCCAGTTCCCTGGAGCCAAAAACGTCTACGGCGGCGTGGTCTATGGCCGAGTGCTCGACGACATGGTGCCGGGCTGGTGGGAAGAAGTGCCGGTCGAGCGCTGGGTGGTCCGTCGCTCCACAGTGATGATGACCCCCACACAGTCCGTGTCGGTCGACTTCCGCACCCAGGCATGGGGTGAAGCCCCCTACAACGGGATGACGACCTTGCGGTGCCACTTCGACGCCTGGCTGGCCGAGAAGGCCACCGGAGCCGGTGCCCGCCTACTCACGTCTACGACGGCCACCGGCCTCGTGCGTGATGCCTCGGGCCGCGTGACCGGGGTTCGCACCGATCGTGACGGTGCCGAGCTGCACGCACCTGTGGTCATCGCCTGCGATGGCGTCAACTCCTTTCTGGCCAAAGAGGCGGGCCTGCTCCCCCGAGCCGAGGCCTCGCATCACACCCTCGGTGTCAAAGAGGTGCACCATCTACCTCCCTCGGTCATCGAGGAGCGCTTCGGTCTGGCCAGCGACGAAGGGGTCGACATGGAGATCCTGGGCTGCACCCGGGCCATCCCTGGGGGTGGGTTCCTCTACACCAACACCGACTCGATCAGCGTCGGTGTCGTCGTCTCACTTCCTCAACTGGCGGCATCAGGAGTACGGCCCGAAGCGCTCATCTCTGATCTCACCGCTCATCCGACCATCGCCCCTCTCCTGCGAGGCTCGACGCTTCGCGAGTACTCGGCCCATCTCATCCCCGAGGGCGGCTATGACACCATGCCGCCGCTGGCTGCCGATGGGCTGCTCATTGCTGGTGATGCTGCGGCCATGACGCTGGCTGCAGGCTTGTGGCTCGAAGGGGTGAACTTCGCCATCGGGTCAGGGTGGGCCGCCGGCCAGGCGGCTGACCGGGCATTGGTCGCCGGCGACACCTCGGCCCGGGGCCTCGCCTCCTATCGGGCCGACCTGGAGTCGAACTTCGTGCTCACCGATCACAAGCGATTGCGCAAGGCCCCGTCTCTCGTGCTGTCGGACCGGGTCCAACAGCGCTATCCGGGGCTCATCTGCGACCTCGCCGAAGGGATGTTCACCGTGACGAATCCGACACCCAAGGCTGGCGGCCTGTCGATGACCCGACGGGCCGCGGCCAAGCACGGCGTGAAGCTGCACCAGCTGGCCGCCGACACGCTGCGTGGCCTGAGGATCTTCGGATGAGCGCCACGGAGCCACGACGCTGGCAGGGCATCTCCTTCGACGAGCGCATGGCCACCGTCGACTTCCGGGTGGGCCAGCGGGCCCACATCACCGTCGATGCCGATGTCTGCCGCTCATGCACCACCAAGGCGTGCGTGTCGGCCTGCCCGGCCAACCTCTTCGCCCCAACCGCTGACGGCGGCATCCTGTTCAACTACGAGCAGTGCTTCGAATGTGGCACCTGTTACATGGTGTGCAACAGCGAAGGAGCCCTGACCTGGACCTATCCCGACGGTGGCTTCGGTGTCGTCTTCCACAACGGATGAGCCGATGAGCACCGACGTCCCGCTTTTGGTCGCCTGCCTGCGCATCACCGACCTTCGTCCTCATGTCGACCCACTGGCCGGAACGATCACCAGGGACCGCCTCGGTGTCGCCCTGACACCGGCCGATGCCGCCGCCCTGGAACACGCACTGCGCCTGGCTGAGGCCTGGAACGGTCGGGTCGTGGTGTTGGCCGCGGGACCCGCCTCGATCGAGCCGGTCTTGCGCGAGGTGGCCGGACTTGGTGTCGAACTGGTCCGTCTTCCCCTGGGCGATGAAGGAGACGGCCACCGCTATGTGGGTGAGCTGGCCGGTGACGAGCGCCAACTGGCCAGGGCTCTGGTGGACGCCATGGCACCGTTCGGGCATCCATCTGTCGTGCTCTGTGGCGACCGCTCGATCGATCGAGGGACCGGTGCCCTTCCGGCCTATCTGGCCCACGAGCTAGGCGCGGCCCAGGCGCTCGGACTCGTGGCGCTGGCCCACGATGCCTCTCCCGAGGCCGAGGGCCGACGCTTGATCGCTGAGCGCCGACTCGACGGTGGTTGGCGCGAACGCCTCTCGGTCCCACTTCCGGCGGTGTGCTCGGTGGAAGGAGCCGGCGTGCGCCTCCGACGGGCCTCACTCGCCGGCGCCCTAGCTGCCGCCGACACCCCCTTGCCCGTCGACCGATCGCTCGATGCCACTTCGGCCTCTGGCCTCCTCCACATCGGCGCCCCAGCACCCTTTCGGCCCCCCACCCGAGTCCAGCCGGCGCCGAGCGCCTCCGATGCCCGCCTGCGTCTCCGCGACCTGACTGGCGTCCAGGTGGCCCACGACCCGCCCACCGTGGTCGAACCCGGCAGCAGTGCCGAGGCCGCTGACATCGTGCTGGCATTCCTGGCTCGACACGGGTATCTCGATGACACGGATGCCGTCGGGGGAGCCCAGTGACCCACTTGGCCGACATGGCCTGGCCCGAAGCGAGCGACCGGGCGGCCTCTGGTGACGTCTTGGTCATCCCGCTCGGGGCTACCGAGCAGCACGGCTTACATCTGCCCTTGACTACCGACACCGAGATTGCTGAGGCCGTGGTCGTGCGGGCAGCACTGCTCGAGCCCCGGATCGTCGTCGCCCCGGCTGTCCCCTACGGGTCATCGGGTGAGCACCAGGACTTCCCGGGCACCCTCTCCATCGGACAGGAGGCCACGGAACTGCTCCTGGTCGAGATCTGTCGCTCAGCCACCATCGCCTTCTCCCACGTCGTGCTGGCGTGCACGCACGGCGGCAATGCCGGCCCGCTGGGCAGGGCGCTAGGTCGCTTGACCGCCGAAGGACGATCCGTGCGCGGTTGGTGGCCTCGCTGGGGCGGTGATCTTCATGCCGGAGCCACCGAGACATCGCTACTGCTCGCTCTCGACCCCGCTCGAGTGGCTCTCGACAAGGCGGTCCCCGGGGATCTGAGGACGGGCGCAGAACTCCTTCCCGAGTTGACCGAACACGGCGTCCGGGCCATCTCGGCCTCCGGCGTCCTAGGCGACCCCACCGGGGCCTCGGCCGAGTCGGGCATGGCACTTCTCGACGAGGCCGCCGCCGATCTGGCGTCGACGGTGGCAACACTCAGCCGAGCAGATGAGGATGTCCGCCCTTCAGGGCCGGGCCCTTCATCGGCCCCAGCCTCGTTTTCGTCGTCTTCACACACAGGAGGAGGCCGATGAGCCGTGTCGCCGTCGTCACCGGAGCCGCTCGAGGCATCGGGGCAGCCACCGTGGTCGCACTCGCCTCGCAAGGGTGGTCAGTGGTGGCTGTCGACCGAGGTGAGGACGACCCCCGTCTCCCCTATCCACTCGGGACCCCGGCCGAGTTGTTCGATGTGGTGGCCCAGGCCGAGGCGGCCCATTCCACTGCTCCAGACGCCGACTTCGGGCCTCGAGTCGTGGCCCACCTCGCCGACACCACCGACGCCACCGCGCTGGGCGCTGCCGTCGCTGAGGCCGAAGAGCGCTTCGGAGGCCTTGACGCCATGATCGCCGTTGCCGGGGTCATCGCCGGCGGTGTGCCTCTGTGGGAGCTTCCCGAGGCCCAGCTCGAAGCCGTCCTGGACGTCGACCTCCTCGGGCCCATCATTGCGGCTCGGGTCGGCGTGCCCGCACTCCTGCGGCGGCCCGCACCGCGCTCGGGTCGGTATCTGGCGGTGGCCTCTGCCGCGGCCACCCGAGGACTCGGCGGGCTCACTGCCTATGGGGCGGCCAAGGCCGGTGTGGCCGGTCTTGTCCGGGGCCTGGCCGTTGATCTCGGCGACACCGGAGTGACAGCCAATGCCGTCAGCCCCGGTTCGACGGACACGGACATGCTGGCCGAAAGTGCGCGTATCTACGGCCTCGCAGGTCCTGGAGAGTTCGCCGCCCAGCAGCCCATGGGTCGGGTCTTGTCCCCCGACGAAGTTGCCTCGGCACTGGTGTGGCTGGCCGGCACGACTTCGTCAGCCCTCACCGGTGTGGTGATACCCGTGGACGGCGGCTTGGCCCTGTGACCAGGCGGAGTTCCTGACCGGGACGTCCGATCAGCCGACCTCGTCCCATGACCACCCTGCCCGACGCCCGTCGCTCCTCATGAGCGTGCTGCCCGAGGGATGGAGACTGACCCTCGATCCCTCTGTGCGAACCTTCCGGCACGGCACCGTGGTGGCCGGTGGCCACCCCGGCCGGATCATGACCTTGACGCCCGCCGGCGTGCGGGCTGTTGCCGCCCTGACCAGCCCTGGAAGGCACGGATCAACGGACGGCCAGGGTGATGGCGGTGTAGATCTGGCCACACGGACCTTGGCGGGTCGCCTCGTCGATGCCGGCGTGGCCCATCCGCGTCCGCCTACCGTGGCGGAACTGTCAGGTGCATCTCGCGGCATCCCGCCTTCGCTGACCATCATCGTGCCGGCGTTCGGGCGGCCCGAGGCGCTGGAGCGCTGCCTGGCGTCACTCGGCCATGATCATCCCGTCCTGGTCGTCGACGACGCCTCGCCCGATGGCGCCGCCGTCGCCGAGGTCTGCCGCGTCCATGGAGCGACTCTTGAGCGTCGCACGGGCAACGGCGGACCTGGGGCGTCGAGAGCTACAGGGTTGGCCAACTCGGCGAGCGAGTTGGTGGCCTTCGTCGACAGCGACACCGTCGTGCCCGACGGATGGCTCGATGGACTCACCTGGTGCTTCGACGATCCAACCGTTGGCGCCGTGGCCCCCCGCATCAGGCCGGCGGGTTCCGGCCACCCGGGAAAAGCTTCGGTCCTCCAGCGCTTCTTGGCCGAACGGTCGCCTCTCGATCTCGGCCCCCATGAGGGTCCCGTCGGCCCTCGTCGACAGGTCCGTTATCTACCCACAGCGGCCTTGGTGGTCCGTCGGCGAGCCCTGGAAGAGGTTGAGGGGTTCGATTCGAGCCTGCGGGTGGGAGAGGACGTCGATCTTCTCTGGCGCCTGTCCGATGCCGGTTGGCAGATCCGCTACCTGCCCGAAGTCATCGTTGCGCACGCCGAGCCGAGCAGTTGGCGCCAAACCCTGGCCCGGCGGTTCCGCTACGGGACCTCGGCCGGCCCGTTGGCCGTGCGACATCCCGGTCGCCTTGCACCAGTCGAGCTCGCCCCGTTGCCCACTATCGCCGCAGTCGGGATCCTGGCCAGCCAGCCACTGATCGCTGGTCTGGCGACAGCGATGTCGGCCGTCCGACTGGTTCGAGCGGTTCAGCCATCCGGCATACCCGCCCGCACGGCGGTCGCCTGGTCGGGCCGATCCGTGGGCTGGACGGTCGTCGGGTTGGGTCGAGCCAGCACCCTGGTGGCGGCCCCTGCTCTCCTCGGCATCGCTGCTTCAGGGCGCCGAGGGCGCCGGGCTGCCGTCGCCTTGGCTCTGGTGCCAGCTCTCGTCGAGTGGGTCAGTCGGCGTCCCGATCTCGATCCGGTGCGCTGGGCCGCAGCCTGCCTGGCCGACGATGCCGCCTATGGGGCGGGAGTCTGGTGGGGATCGCTCGGCCAACGCACGCTTGGGCCGGTTCTCCCCGCTCGATCCCCTCGTAGCTAGGTTGTCAGCTGTCGGAGGAGGCTTCGGGCACCACGCGTCCAATGCCGGCCCTTGTCACGGTGACGGGATACACGTGCAACCGAAGCTGGCAGCGCTCACGAAGAAGCGTGGGCGCTGAGAATTTGTCTTCCGCAGCGCATCTCGTTCTGCATCGGCGAGCCGGGCCACCGCCACCCATCGCACGTTGTGCCTCACGACCATTCCGCCACTCGAGGCAACCAGAACCAGCTGAGGTGAGCTCGAGGTGCCGCCCGCCTCAGATGCAACTGCGTATCCAACGAGCTGGACAGGGCCGCTCGTGGGACAGGGCCGCCACGCCTGTAGTGGCATCGCGTCGTCTCATCGCGTCGTCTCATCGCGTCGTCTCATCGCATCGTCCTGCTGCCCCAGGGTGAGTTGCCCGACTGCATCAGTTACGCCAACACCTGACTGGAAACCATCGATGTCGGTCCAGCGGGGCCCCACATGGTCGACTCCCCACGCAGGTGCCCTATCCCCCGTCCATCTGGCATGGCCCAGATCTCCCTGGGTATCGATCTGCATCGGACCACCCCACACCAGGTGGACCCCTGAGCCTGACCACGACTGTGGTCACGGCGAAGTTCGTCGATCAGGTCAATTTGCAGACTATTTGTCAATGCCAGGCGTATAACGTGGCTATTTCTACCCTTTCCCGATCAGACCCACGTCAAGGATTTACCAATCTGTACCAACCATTTCCTTCAATAAAGAGTATCGCTAGGTGACATTACGGCGAATAGCAATATTTCTTTTGAATCAATCACGACCACGCCCGTCCATTTCTTGCTAAAGGAGTTCTCAGAGACCTCACTGAGGCACGCGTTGTCCCTGCTCAGGGCCTCTCTAGGGACCAATTGCCCTACTCCGATGCAACCTCGCTATACTGTGTGTCACAAGCCGAGCACCACGGTCTCAGCATCCGGTGTCCGACCGGTCGTGCAGCTCCTCATCACGGGGACTCTGACGGCAGAGAGGGCGCTTCACTGAGGTTCCTAGCGCTGATTGCTGGGATCAAGAGTTGTTCGATTCACAAGAGCGAAAACCTCGCTCCCACACACACGATCACAGGTGATGCCACAACGTCGCAATCAAGGGCACAACTACATCGGCCGCACACCCTGAGGCACCACGCCAGGACGGAGAGAGCCTTCCCGCTCGCCTTCCGGGGTACGCATGCACACGCCGTTGCCCGCCAACACCAATCAGAGGAAGGCGCTTCGAGCGCCCTACGAAGGGAGGTGCCATGCGGACCCGCATTGCACTCGTGGCGATCGCTCCGATCGCTTGCATCACCATCAGCACCATGGCCCCCGTGGCCGACGCACAGCCCGCCACACCCAGCCGCACGGCCGGTGCGGCACTGCAACTCACCTCGTTCAACTCCTCGCCACCCGTGGCAGGGAGCTCAATCGACCTGACCACAGCACTCGTCACCGGCACCTCTGCCGGCGTCAAGGAAGTCGCCCCGGTCGTCCCGCCGGAACCAGTCATCGTGGACACCGTGACCCCGGCCCAGCGGGCTGCGTGGAATCGAGTGGCCATGTGCGAGGAAGGCGGCAACTGGCACGCCGACGGGCCACGCTTCAGCGGCGGCCTCGGGATCTCCACGGTCAACTGGGTCATCTACGGCGGCCTGCAGTATGCCCCCAGGGGGGCCCTGGCCACGCCCGATCAGCAGATCATGGTGGCTCAGCGCATCCAGTCCAACCCACCCGACCAGCACGGCTGCGCCAGCTGGTAGGCACCACCGTTGTGGGTCCGCGCTAGCCACCAAGCCGGTGGTGCCGGAAACCAGAACGAGTCATCGGAAAATCACAGAGGCCCGGTGGGCATTGCCGACCGGGCCTCTGCGACGTCCGGGCCGGACCCGGACGGCACATCTGTCAGATCAGGCCTTGCGGACCTGACTGGCCTGCAGGCCCTTGGGACCCTGCTTGGTCTCGAACTCGACCGTCTGACCCTCATCGAGGGTCCGGTAACCCTCCATCTGGATTTCGGACTGGTGAACGAACAGGTCGTCACCTCCGCCGTCGGGGGTGATGAACCCGAAGCCCTTTTCGGCATTGAACCACTTGACCACACCACTACTCATACTTACTTCTCCTCGGTGATCACGCATCTACACGCGGGGAACCACTGTGAATCCCTGCTTCCATGGACCCGCGTGACAGGGCCGATGTCCTCACTACCTTAGGTGGTCAGCGCACTCTTCGCTTGCCAGATCCAATTGAGGGCTCGCGACGACCCCTGCGCGGCCTCCGAATCGACGTGGCGGGCCGGACTCCTCCACGCCCGTCGGGGCCTTCCGTGTTGCCCGCCGACCACCAGGATCGACCCACTGCTACCGTCCAACGATGTCCTCCGACCCAAGGTCGAGCCTCACCAGGAGGACTACGCCAGGCCGTCACTCCGCCAGCAATCTGGGCCGCAAAGCCACCTTGGTCGCCGTCGGCGTGCTACTCGTCGCCACCGGCTCGTGCAGTGCGACCACGACGGACACCGGTCGATCCTCGGTTGGATCACCTGGTGGATCTGAGGAGACGACCGCAGGGCCGAGCACAGCGCTGTCTGCCCCCGTGCCCAAGCTCGCTCCCCCTGCGCCCATCACCTGGGCGGTCTGCCCGACTGATGACCGACTCCAATGCGGGACCGTGCAGGTGCCACTCGACTACCACCATCCAACCGGGCCTTGGCTGGCTATCGCGGTGACCCGCATGCCAGCCACGGGGCCGGGTGGACGCGGGACGTTGGTCATCAATCCCGGCGGGCCTGGAGAGAGCGGCAATCTGATTCTCCCCGTGCTCGCCGACATCCTGAGTTCGGACATCCGCTCGTCGTTCGACCTGGTGAGCTTCGACCCCCGAGGGTCGGCAAGCAGTGCTCCCCTCGACTGCGGCACCGACCCTGCGGCGATCACCAGCACCGTGCCGGTGTCGGCCCGGCCGGGCGAGCAGCTGCCCGGGACTCCCGTCTTCACTTCGATGTCCCGCTCCTGTCTGGCCCGCCACCCCACAGAGACCCCAGCGATCGACACCATCAACACGGCCCGTGACATCGACCGCATCCGCCAGGGTCTCGGCCGGACGGCGATCAGCTACTACGGGCTCTCGTACGGGACCGAACTCGGTGCCGTCTACGCCAAGCTCTTCCCCACCCGTGTCTCGACGATGGTCCTTGACGGCGCCATGGACGTCAACGCCTCGTTGTCGGCCCAAGCCACCGAGCAGGCGCCGGCGGCCGAGGCCGCCTTGCTGCACCTTCTCCGCAGATGCCCGACGGCTACGCGATGTGGGCTCGGGGCGGACCCGGTGGCCAGCTACACGCACCTGATGACCGCCCTCACCGCCCAGCCCCTGCCTGCCCCCGGCAGTGGTGACGCACTACCGGTGACCGTGGGTGATCTCGACACAGCCGCACTCCTCGCCGTGTCGGTGCCGGGCACCCAAGGCCAGTTCTTCGACGCCCTCGGTGCGGCCGCCCAAGGCGACGGTGGTCCGCTGCGAACGATGGCCGTCAGTTCCCTTGCCGATGGCGACGGATCCTCACTGGTGGATGCCCAGTGGGCCACCCTCTGCAACGACGCAGCCGCTCATCTCAGCCCCCAGGCTGCCGGACAGCTGGCCCGCCGCCTAGCCGCCTCCTGGCCACTGCTGGGAGCTGCTGGCGTCAATGCAGACCTCGGTGGGTGCGTGGCGTGGCCCACCGCTCTCCAGCCCGTAACTGGCGTCACCGTCACGGGTGTACCGCCGGTCTTGGTGATCGGGACCACGGGCGATCCCAGCACCCCCTATGTGGGGGCGACCCACCTGGCCGCCGACATCTCGCGGTCCACGCTGCTCACCTGGGACGGTTGGGGTCACACGTGGCTCATCAGCGGACCCGACAATGCGTGCATGCAAGCAGACGTGTCGCGCTACCTGCTCGACGGCATCACTCCACCCACCGGGACGGTGTGCCACTGACGCGCCATCAGCAAGGTTCCTGGGCTTCACAGCCCATCCACAGCCTGATCTCATCCCACTGCGAGCGGTCGGTGTCATGCTCTGGGTCGGCAAAGGAGTGGCGAAGACGTGCCGTCCTCGCCGACAGAGCCCAGCGAGGAGCGAGATGGAAGCGACGAAGAGCCAGCGGATCTTGGTGGTGGACGACGAGCCGTCCATCGTCGATGCCGTGGCCACCTCCCTGCGCTACGAAGGCTTCGAGGTCGATGAAGCCGGAAACGGGCGCCTCGCCTTGGCCGCCGCCCAGGATCAGCCTCCCGACCTCATCGTCCTCGACATCATGCTGCCCGACCTCGACGGACTCGAGGTCACTCGACGACTTCGGGCTGACGGCATTCGTGTGCCCGTGCTCTTCTTGACGGCCAAGGATGCCGTGCAAGATCGAGTGGCCGGCCTCACTGTGGGCGGCGACGACTACGTCACCAAGCCATTCGCTCTGGCCGAGCTGGTGGCTCGGGTGCATGCCATCCTGCGCCGGTCGGGCGGCGACCCCGACAACGACGGGATCCTTCGCTTCGGCGACATCGTCATGGACGAGAACGCCCATGAGGTCACTCGGTCCGGCCAGGCGATCTCGTTGACCGCCACCGAGTTCAACCTCCTCCGATTCTTCATGCTCAACCCGCGTCACGTCTTGTCGAAAGCGCAGATCTTGGACCACGTCTGGCACTACGACTTCGGGGGCGACGGCAATGTCGTCGAGACCTACGTCAGCTATCTCCGAAAGAAACTCGAAGCCGCAGGACCCCCGATGATCCATACGGTGCGCCTCGTCGGCTACGCCCTTCGTGAGCCGGCGGCTGGGTAAGCGTGTCGCTGCGGACTCGTCTGCTCGTAGCGGTCGGCATCATCGCTCTCGTGGCCCTCACCGTCGCCGACGTCGTCACCTATCGGGCGCTCGAAGCCTTCTTGGTCCAACGGGTGGACCAGCAGTTGACCTCCATCAGTGGCCCCATCAGCAACGGGGTAGACCGAGGGCGCACGTTGACGTGTGTAGGCCGACCCGGGCCCACCCCTGGCGAACCCGGGCAACCGCTCGAACCCAGCGGAGCTGACGGCCCACCGTCCAATGCCTTCCAAAGTGCCGCCGTCCAGGTGCGGACGGCCACCGGGGCCATCGTGCCGGGATTCAACTGCCCGGCCACCGTGGACCAGGGGACCTACTCCCCCGCCATTTCCTCTCAACAGCTTGCCGCCGATGCCGGCGACGGCGGTCGAGGCGACGCCGTCGAGGTTGCTGAGTACTTCAATGCAACGTCCTCACCCCCTGGCGGTCCCGAGTTCCGCGTGCGCCTGTCACCTCTGGCCAGCGGTGACCAGCTCGTCGTGGCCCAGCCACTGGGCGAAGTAGACACCGACCTGCACCGCTTGCTCCTCATTGAACTCATCGTCACCGGTGGGGCCGTTATCGCCGCGCTGGCTGGAGGGTGGTGGCTGGTCCGGCTCGGTCTCCGGCCCCTGGCCGACATCGAAGTTGCCGCCGAGTCGATCGCCGCGGGCAACCTCACCGAACGCGTCCCCGGCGAAAACCCCTCTACCGAAGTCGGCCGCCTGGCTGGGACGCTCAACGTCATGCTCTCCGAGATCGAGAGCGCCTTCGCTGCCCGTATCGCTTCGGAGCAGCGTCTCTTGGCTTCGGACGCTCGCCTGCGCCGTTTTGTGGCCGATGCTTCTCACGAGCTGCGCACCCCCATCGCCGCCGTGGCTGCATATGCCGAGCTCTTTGGCCGTGGCGCCGCGGACCATCAAGCGGACCTCGAGCGACTCATGACTGGCATCACCGTCGAAACCGGACGCATGGAGCACCTGGTGGCCGATCTGCTCCTGCTGGCCCGCCTCGACGAGGGCCGAGCCCTCCAGCCCACTTCGGTGGATGTCGTCGCCCTCTGCGCTGAAGCCGTCCAGACCGCCATCACGGTCGGACCGGACTGGCCCGTTACCTTCCGTGCCTCTCGCCCCCTCGAGGTCGAGGCCGACCCGCTCGCCCTTCGCCAGGTCCTCGACAACCTTCTCGGCAACGTGCGCTCGCACACTCCCCAGGGAACAGCCACCGAGGTGACCGTCGACGTCGACGTCGATGCTCGTGGCGGCGAGGGGGCGATCATTACGGTCTCCGACAACGGACCGGGCATGCCCTCTGACGTCGCCGACCACGTGTTCGAGCGCTTCTACCGGTCCGACCCGAGCCGATCCCGCCTCCACGGCGGCGCCGGGCTGGGTCTGTCGATCGTCCAGGCCATCGTGAGTGGTCATGGTGGACGAGCCGAGGTCTCAAGCGTCGAGAGAGCGGGAACCACGTTCATCATCCATCTGCCCGCGCATCCACCTGAGACCCAGGCCAGTCCCCGGACTATGGACCAGGTGAGCACCGGGCCTGTCACCCCGACCACCGAATCGATGAGCGACGATGGAGGTCGACTATGACGGACGATCGTTTGGCACCACCCTTCTCCAGCGGTGATCGCTTTGCCAGCATGTCGGCCCGAGACCTCGAGCGCCGACCTCGCTCGCTCCCCGAGGCATTCACCGGTCGGTGGAACCTGGTTATGGTGGCGTTTCTTCGCGAGCACCAAGAAGACGTGGACACCTGGACGGCATGGCAGTCCACGGTCGCAGACGAACATCCGGGCTTCGAATGCTACGAGGTGCCCATGCTTGCGGTGCGGTGGCTTCCGATGCGCCGAGCCATCGACGGCGGCATGGCCTACGCAGTTGGTGATGCCGCCATAAAGCGACGCACCCTAACCGTCTACACCAATGTGGCTCGAGCGGCTCATGCCCTGGACATCGACGACACGAGCGTCATCACCGCTCTCCTCGTGGACGACACCGGCACGATCCGCTGGCGAGCCGCCGGCCCAGCCACGCCCGAGGCGACAGCTTCAGTCATGGCCGTGCTCGCCGACGATGGCGGCGCGTCTGAGGACGACGGTCGCCCGGCCTAGCGAGCCGGGCGGGTCATGGTGAACAGAGGTGGGCCCTTGGAGTCGGGCGTGAGTCGTTGGGTCTCTTCGAACCCGAAGCGTCGGTAGTAGGCGAGGTTCGACTCTTTCTGAGTCTCGAGGTAGCAAGGCAGCCCGTCGGCGTCCACCCTCTCGAGGCCGGGCTCCAAAAGTGCAGTCCCCACACCCCGACGCCACAGCGTGGGGTCGGTGGCCAGCAGCGAGAGATACCAGTGCTCCTCCCGGGGGCGGGCTCGCTCGACGGCCAGGACATAGCGCAAGCCGACGATGAGTGACAGGGGACGCGGGATGAGCGCCCATCCCGAACCGGCCATCTCCCGGACCTGGGCCATCCAGGGGAGCGGATTGGTCCCTGGCCGCTGCCAGACGGCTGCGCCAACCAAGAGTCCCGAGCGGTCCCGAGCGCCAGACGCCACTGCCGCATCTCCTAGTGCGGTCACATGGCTGCGCATGTAGAGGCCCAGACCTCGCGCCCGCAACAGGGGCTCTTCGGAGAGGTGGCGGAAGAACGGGTCGTCGAAGAAGGCCCGGGCACCGAGGGCGCCGACTTCGTCTCGGACTCTGCGGTCCATCGCCAGCGGGCCGGTGGTGAAGATCGGCTGATGCACGCCATGGACCGTAGTGGATGGACCCCGCAGCGATCAGTTGTCCGAATGAACTGCCCAACTCTCTGGGCGGACAAGTTGGACGTCCAGTACTGTTCCCGTCGTGGATACAGCGATCATCGACCAAGAACGTCGTCTCGTCACCGAACTGCCAGGGCCGCTATCGAACGAGCTCGATGCTCGGCGTCGGGCCGCTGTGGCATCTGGGGTGAGTTCGGTCTACCCGCTCTATGTCGCACGTGGTGCTGGAGCCATCCTTGTCGACGTGGACGGGAACCAGTTGATCGACCTGGGTGCAGGGATCGCCGTCGCCAGCATCGGACACGCCCATCCCGACATCGTGGCTGCCGTCCAACGCCAGGTGGCCGAGTTCTCCCACACCTGCTTCATGGTCAGCCCCTACGAGCAGTATGTGGCGGTCTGTGAGGCCCTGGCAGCCGTCACCCCCGGAGACCACGACAAGCGCAGTGCGCTTTTCAACTCCGGAGCCGAGGCTGTCGAGAACGCCGTCAAGATCGCCCGCCATGCCACCGGTCGTGCCGGCGTCGTGGTCTTCGACCACGCCTACCACGGGCGCACCAATCTCACCATGGCCCTGACCGCCAAAAACATGCCGTACAAGGACCGGATGGGGCCGTTCGCCTCGGAGGTCTACCGGGTCCCCATGTCCTACCCCTACCGAGACCCCGAAGGCATGACCGGTGAAGAAGCAGCCGAGCGGGCCATCGAGCTCATCGAGCGCCAGGTAGGTGTGGCCAACACGGGCTGCCTGGTCATCGAGCCCATCCAGGGGGAAGGGGGCTTCATCGTTCCCGCACCTGGTTTCCTCCCGGCTCTGGCCGAGTGGTGCCGGGCCAACGGCGTCCTCTTCGTGGCCGATGAGGTCCAGACGGGGTTCTGTCGAACCGGCGACTGGTTCGCCTGCGACGACGAAGGTGTCGTACCCGATCTGATCACGACGGCCAAGGCGATGGCCGGCGGGATGCCGTTGGCCGCCGTCACCGGCCGGGCCGACATCATGGAGTCCGTCCACAGCGGTGGCTTGGGCGGGACCTACGGCGGCAACCCCGTCGCCTGCGTGTCGGCCCTGGCGTCGATCGAGGTCATGCAGCGTGATGACCTCGCCGCGGCGGCACGCCGGATCGGCGCCACCGTTACTGAAACGCTGCGTGGACTCCAGGCAGACCTGCAGGGAATCGGCGACATCCGAGGTCGCGGTGCGATGATGGCCATGGAGTTTGTTCGGCCCGGAACATCCGAGCCCGATGCCGATGCAGCCAAGCGCATCGTTGCCGCCTGTCATCGGGCTGGTGTGGTGACTCTCTCTTGCGGAAGCTACGGCAACATCGTTCGGCTCCTGCCTCCGCTCGTCATCACCGATGGGCTCTTGGCCGATGGGCTGGCCGTGCTGGCCGATGCCGTGCACACGGCACTCGACTGACGATCTGCAGCAGTCGTTCGGTCGGACTGCCACTTCCCACCCGAACACCCGGCGTCAGGAGAACTCCCGTCAAAGGGGACGTGCATGTGGCCGTGTAGTCCCTGCCGATCATTCCCTGAAGGTTCCTCGCTTCTGGGCCACCGTCGGCTTCGACGGGCAAGTCACACGCTGCGAGGCGGCTCAGGAAGCACGGGGAGGCTCAGGCAGCACGGGGAGGCTCGCCAACTCGTAGGGCGTCGTTGGCGCAGCGTTCGGTGTTGCCGCTGGTCCGGTTGCCCGCATCGAGGCCAAACCGACATCGAGGAGGTGAAGTTCGTGGGCGGCCTCCGCCGTCAGGTTTCGTACTCGCTCGCCGGCGACATCTCCGGCTGACATCTGGGCCGCACCACGAATATCGGCGGCTGCACGAAGGACTTCAGCGACCTGCTCGGCCACGGTCGCAGGCACGCGACCGGCCGGATCGATGCGGAGGACCTTGTCGAGATCAAGGGCTGCCGCTTCGAGTCGGTGGCTCAGGCTTGGCAGGTCAGCCACGACCGCACCGACGTCATCTGCAGTCCGCACCGCGGCCACTGCCGCATCGACCCCGCGCCACAGGATCCTGCGGACCTGACCGGATGTGGACCCCGCCAACTCGGCTGGATTCGCCGGAACGTCGCCTCGGCCCCACCGAGTGGAAGAAGCGGTCTGCCAGAGCGCCGTGGCTCCCAACACTGCTCCGTGGGAGCGGAACGAGCGGTAGCGCCGACGGAGGACGCGCCACGCCAGGTAGCCCCCTACGGCGACTGCGGCCGTTCCAGCGAGCAGAACCAGGAGGGTGCCGACAGCGAGCACCTCGAGCAGGGAGGCAGACATAACCCAATTGTAGGGCTCAGATGTGACGATTGGCAGTCAGGACCGACACGGTCGTGCTCGACCCGTAGGCGCCTGGTTCCTGCAGCAGGCCGGCAACCCGCGGTTGGCCGGAGCCACTCAGCCCAGAGGCTCGAGCAGCAATTCAGGCAGGGCGTCGAGTGCCACAAGCGGCACGCCGGCCTCCAGAGCCCACGCTCGCGCCCCGCCGTGGCGAGCGCCGAGCTCGGAGAGAAACTGGATCATCGTCGGTGCCTCGACACTGAAGCGAGAAGCAGGCACCTTGGCCACCCGTTCGGCGAATCGGGGATCAGCCCGGTAGCGATCCATGATGAAACCGATCCGCTCTGCCGTGATCACATAGTCAGCCACGATGACGTCGGGGGCGACTCCACAGATCTCGAGCACCAGAGCAGCTAGGACACCGGTTCGGTCCTTGCCCGCCGCGCAATGGAATACCAAGGGGTAGTTGGCATCGTCACCGAGCATGGTCAGCGCCTCGGCCAAGGCATCACGCCCAACATCGAGGTACCAGAGGTAGCGCTCGGCGAGGTCATCGCCAGCCGGTGCTGGAGCGGCCAGCGCCTCTCGGTCCGATGCTCCTTCACCGGTCTGCTCGCCCGCCACCCCTTCCTTCACGACAGCCAGATGCCGGAAGTCGACGTCATGAGGTTCGAGCGGACCTCGCCCGGTGCGAGCCAACTCCCGCTCGGTGCGCAGATCGACCACCGTGCGGAGCCCCATGCCCACCAACCGTTCGACATCGCTCGCCGTCAACTCGTGCAGGGTGTCACTGCGATAGAGGCGGCCCCACCTGGTCTCCCGGTGATCGGTCCCGAGGTAGCCCCCGAGGTCTCGGAAGTTGAAGGCGCCCTCGAGGGGCACGAGACGGGAAGCAGCAACCATGCTCCAATCATGGCCGAACCGGGCGGGGCAGCCTGACACGTTCGTCGGTCACGGTCGGCGCCTCTGCACGCCCCCACCCGCCCGCCGAGGTGGCGCGCCACCGATCGGTCTCGCATGAGGGACAATGGGGTCTACTACGTCGTCGTGGCCGCACCGAACACCTTGGGTGCCCCGCCGTTCCCCCCGGCGTTGACGGCAACAACAACCTGACCCCCCACAGGAGTTCCTCTCACCATGTCTGCCCTCGCCCGCTGGTGCGTGCGCCATCGACGCATCGTTGCTCTTGCCTGGCTCGGCGCTCTGCTGGCCGCCAGCATCCTGTCCCAAACCTTGGGGACCGCCTACTCCAACGGGTTCTCCCTGCCCCATACCGAGTCCACCCAGGCCCTGGATCTCCTGAAGTCCGCAGCCCCCGGTCAGGCCGGCGACGAAGAACAGATCGTCGTGCACACCACCAACGGCGCCAAGGTGACCGATCCCGCTGTCCGTCAGCGAGTCGAAGCCATGCTGGCCAAGGTTGCCGCCTTCCCCAAGGTCTCCAAGGTCCAGAGTCCCTATGGGCCCTTCGGTGCCCGTCAGATCTCGGCGAATGGGACCACGGCGTTCGCCACGGTGACCTTCTCCGTGGAGAACCAGGGGCTGACCACCACGCAGTCCGAGGACTTTGTGACCGTGGCCACCTCGGCAGCCGAACCAGGTCTTCAGATAGCAGTAGCTGGCCAGATCGCCGAACAGGCAGCCCGGCCGTCCATCGGCGGCACCCTGCCCGGCGTGATCCTGGCTGGCATCGTGCTGTTCTTGGTGTTCGGGTCCTTCTTCGCCATGGCCCTGCCCATCTTGTCGGCCATGGCATCGCTCGGGACCGCCATCGGCGTGATCGGCCTGCTGTCCAACATTGTGAAGATGCCGGACTTCTCGATCGAGCTCGTCTTGCTCATCGGCCTTGGCGTGGGCGTCGACTACGCCCTGTTTATCGTCACCCGGCACAGACAGGGCCTGATTGCCGGCAATGACGTTGAGTCCTCGATCATCACCGCCGTCGACACGTCAGGTCGAGCCGTCTTGTTCGCCGGCATCATCGTCTGCATCGCCCTCCTGGGTATGTTCGCCCTTGGCGTGTCCTTCCTCTACGGCCTAGCCGTGGCCGCTTCCATCGGCGTGGCCTTCACCATGCTGGCCGCCTTGACCCTTCTGCCGGCGATGCTCGGATTCATCGGTCCAAAGGTGCTGAGCCGCAAGCAGAAGAAGGACCTAGCCGCCAACGGCCCCCGGATCGTCGGAGCAGGAAGCAAAGGGTTCTGGCCGAAGTGGGCCGACTTCATCCGACGTCGTCCTGTGCTGCCCGCCGTGGCCGCCATGATCGTGGTCGTCTTGGTCTCGATTCCCTTCTTCCAGCTCCGACTCGGTCATGCCGATCAGGGCAACGACCCGAAGACGCAGACGACCCGCCAGGCCTACGACCTGTTGGCCGCAGGATTCGGCGCCGGGTTCAACGGCCCCCTCCAACTCGTGGCCGTCCATGCCGGCCATGCCGACACGGCCACGCTCGACCGTTTGGCGGCCGCCATCCGCACCCAACCTGATGTCGCCACCGTGATGCCGCCGATCGATCTTCCCGCCAAGGACGGCCAGCAGGTGTCGCTCATCATGGTGTACCCGGATTCCGCGCCCCAGTCCGCAGCCACCAACGACCTGATCGACCATCTGAGATCTTCGACCATCCCCGGCGTGGTGGACGGAACGGGCACCACGGTCTACGTGGGCGGGATCACGGCGATCTTCTCCGACTTCGCCCAGGTGCTCACCTCCAAACTCCCGCTCTTCGTCGGCCTCGTGGTCCTCCTGTCGTTCCTGTTGTTGACCTTGGTGTTTCGCAGTCTCTTGATCCCGTTGACCGCGGCGTGCATGAACCTGCTGTCGATCGCTGCCGCTTTCGGCATCTTGGTCGCCGTATTCCAGTGGGGGTGGTTCGACAACGTGTTGCAGGTGTATCGGACCGGACCGATCGAGGCCTTCTTGCCGGTGATGATGTTCGCCATCCTCTTCGGCCTGTCCATGGACTACGAGGTCTTCCTGATCAGCCGTATTCACGAGGAGTGGTTGAAGTCGGGAGACAACCGCACGGCAGTGCGCAACGGTCTTGCTGCCACGGGCAAAACCATCACGGCGGCGGCCCTCATCATGATCCTGGTGTTCGGTGCCTTCATCCTCGGCGGAATTACCGTCATCAAGGAGTTCGGCCTGGGCTTGGCCGGCGGCATCGTGATGGATGCCGTGTTCATTCGCATGGCCATCGTGCCCGCGTTGATGTTCCTGTTCGGGAAGGCCAACTGGTGGCTCCCCTCGTGGCTCGACCGGTTGCTCCCCCACGTCACCATCGATCCCGAGGGTGACGACGGCGGAGAAGCCGGGCCCCACTCAGGTGGCGGTCCAGCGGCACCCACTCCCGAAGCCGTACTGGTCTGAACAAGCCACCTCTGATCCCGGGCCGACCGGGATCAGAGGTGATGGCTTCAGGAAGCGAGCACGACCACCACGGTCTGCAGGACGATCTTGCCATCGCGCACGACCAGGGTGTCCGAGCCGAGCGAGATGCCGTCGGCCGTCCAGGTGACGTAATGGGCGTCGCCCTCGGTGAACGATGCCGTCTCTACGAACCCGGGCATCGAGCCCGATGCCTCAAAGAATGGACGGATGGCTTCAGCTCCCTTGAAGACGCCACCGAGGTTGATGATGAAGATCGACTCGTCGGTGTAGTCCTCCATCACTCGATCGATATCACCGGCATGGAGTGCTTCCAGGTGGTGCTCGACCACGGCTTTAGTCTCGTCTACGGACATCGGTCCCCCTTAGTCATGCGAGGCACGGGCAACTCAGTTTCTCCACGTGCTCCTACCCCGATCGGAGCCGCCATTGTGCCCCATCCAGCACCATGGCCATCCACCGGCAGCCCCACCCGCAGCCTCACCCGCAGCCCCGCTCGCAGCAGTTGAGTAGATCCCTTGGTTTCCGATCAGGCGCACACATGCGCGCTCCTTGGCCATCACCTGCGACGATCACGGCGTGGGCGCCGTCGGGCTAGAAACATGGAGTGATCTTCCACGTACTGAGCGTCGCAGTCAGAATCCGATGAGTCACGGCCTCGATACCGGCGTGCTGGCCATCACGGCCGCATGCATCGTCCTCTGGTCGGTACTTTCCGGTCGACTCCAACGCTTCTACATCAGTGCACCGATCGCCTTCGTGGTGATGGGCTTGGCGGCAACCCACGGGCCCATCGCTCTGGTCCACTTCAGTCCTCACTCGGAAACGATCAAATCCCTGGCCGAAGTCACCCTTGCGCTGGTGCTCTTCACTGACGCGTCGCGGGTGAACATCCACCGGCTTCGGGCGGATATCGGCCTACCGGTCCGACTGCTGGCCATCGGCCTTCCTCTCACCATCGGCTTTGGGACAGCAACCGCCTTCGGCATCATCCCTGGCATCTCATTGTGGGTCGCTGCCTCCATCGGGGCCATCGTTGCCCCCACCGACGCTGCACTCGGAGCGGCGATCATGAGCGACACCAGGATCCCCAACCGGATTCGACGGCTCATCAACGTCGAGAGTGGCCTCAACGACGGCATCGCCACCCCGTTCGTCAACCTCTTCTTGGCCGGTGCGGTCAGCACCGAGATGGCGCACGCGCATTCGCTGTCCAACGCGGTCACCGCCTTGGCCATCGGTGCCGGCATCGGCATCGCCGTCGGTGCGGGAGGCGGGTGGGTTCTCACGCAGGTTGTGGCCCGTGGGTGGAGTGCCCCGGGGTTCCGTTCGCTGGTGGCTCTCGGTCTCGCCCTCTTTGCGTACAGCGCTTCCATCGAGGCCCACGGCAACGGATTCGTGGCCGCCTTCATCGCCGGCATGTCCTTCGGGGCGGTCGTGCGCATCGACCTCGAAGCGGTGGTCGAGTTCGCCGAGGAGTCTGGAGGGCTGCTGTCGCTCCTGGTGTGGCTGATCTTCGGAGCCGCCATGCTCGTCCCCGGATTCCAAGAAGCGCACTGGTGGGACTACGTATTCGCAGTTGTCGCCCTGACTCTGGTGAGGATGGTGCCGGTGGCCATCTCCCTCCTCGGTTCAGGCCTCGACCGATTCACCGTCGGTTTCGTCGGCTGGTTCGGTCCACGAGGACTTGCCTCGGTGGTCTTCGGACTGATCGCCTACGACACCTTGGATCCCACCAACGGGAGCCGAGTCCTCTCAGTGGTGACCGTGACCATTGCCTTCAGCGTGCTCGCCCATGGGGTGTCGGCCTCCCCGCTGGCGGCCCGCTACGGAGCCTTCACCGCCAAGCTGTCCAACCAAAAGCCCGAGCATCAGGCCACTCCTGGGATCCCCACCAGCGCAAACATGAGCGGCAACTCCCGCAAGACGAGCGACGGCAAGGACTGACCACTAGTTCAGGTGCTGCGCTACTCGATACGGGCACCTTGCGCCCGGAGTTGAGGCTCGAGGTCGACAAACACCTTGCGGTAGGAGAACCACGGCACGCTGACCCACAGATGATGGATCAGGTGATGGCTCTGGCCCAACAGCAGCGCATGGCGGATCCGACCTTGCTGGATCCGAGTGTCGTGGTAGCGATCGGTACTGGTGAAGGGATAGTGCGGAAGGAAGTCGAAGGCGTAGAGCAAGAAGAGCCCAGAGATCAGCCAGGGGATCCAGTAGAGCACCAGGGCAGCCATCAGGTGCCCGGACCACGCCGCCAGCAGCGTGCCTACGACCAGGACGACATCGACCACCTGTTGGGCCCGACGCTGGCCCACCGTGCCCCATTGGTGGCGGTAGCAGAGGACCCTGTAGTTGATAGCGGTGGTGACCAGCCAGAACGGCAGCAGGATCCTCGGGCGGCGGGAGACCCAGTGGTCAGGGTCGAGGTCGGGATCGTTGGTGTGGGCGTGGTGGTTGATGTGGGAGATCCTGAAGACCGGATACGTGAACGTCAGCATGAAGGCGGGAAGCCAACCGATGGCATCGTTGATGCGCCGATTGGCCACGTTGACCCGATGGACACTCTCGTGCATCACGGTGAATCCCAAGTAATCGGCAACCGTGTTGGCCGCGATCGCCGCCCAGCCTGGGACCGTACCGGTCAGGTAGCCGACCCAGCCGATGGTCCAACCGGCCACCATGCCCACCCCAACCCACAGAGTCGGATTCCGCCACCAGTCCAGATCGGGCACACCTCGGTACTGGGAGGCTGGGGCGAACCGCGGCTGGGCGTCTGTCCGGGATGCCGGAGACCTCCCCGGCTCCGGTTGGACGGACTCGATCATGGGCGACAGGGTATCGGGAAGTGCTTTACGAGCGCGGAGTCAGCCACACACCTCACCTGCCCGAGGTAACCGCCGAGGTGACTGCCGGGGTGACCGCCGAGCCAGGCGAAGACCGGCCGGTCTGGTTACGCTGGCCTGTGCCGGCCGATCCAGGCTCGCTCACATCACGGAGGGGGATCTCCATGTCCGACTTCACCATGACCATCGGCGGTGCCGCACCCGATGCCACCGATTCGTTCGGCGTCATCAACCCCGCCAACGGCGAGGTCTTCGCCCACGCCCCGGAGTGCACTCCGGCGCAGCTCGATGCTGCCTTCGACTCCGCCGCTGAGGCCCAACGTTCGTGGAAGCTCGATGAGAGCGCACGTCGGGCTGCGCTTCTGGCCGTGGCCGATGTGCTCTTCGCCCAGGCCGGTGACCTCGCTCCCATCCTGACCGCTGAGCAGGGCAAGCCATTGGCCGACGCCACCATGGAGATCTACGCGTCAGCCATCTGGTGCCAGTACTTCGCCAACCTGGAGATCGCATCCCAGGTCATCCAAGACGACGAGGCGGCCCGAGTCGAGGTGGTCCGTCGGCCCATCGGCGTGGTTGCCGCCATCACTCCCTGGAACTTCCCCCTCACGCTCGCCTTCTGGAAGATCGCACCTGCCCTGCTGGCCGGCAACACCCTCGTGCTCAAGCCGTCACCCTTTACACCCCTCACCACGCTCAAGACCGCAGAGCTCCTGCGTGACACCCTTCCCCCTGGAGTGTTGAACGTGGTCAGCGGAGGTGACCAACTCGGTGCGTGGATGACCGGGCACCCGGTTCCTCGCAAGGTCAGTTTCACCGGTTCGATCGCCACCGGGAAACTGGTGGCCGCATCAGCAGCCCCCGACCTCAAGCGGGTCACGTTGGAACTCGGAGGCAACGACCCTGCCATCGTGCTCGACGACGCCGACCCTGCGGTCGTGTCCCGGGCCATCTTCGGCGCCGCCTTCCTCAACAGTGGCCAGGTCTGCTCGGCCGTCAAGCGGGTCTACGTGCCTGAGTCCCTCTACGACGCCGTCGTCGAGGGACTCACCTCTGAGGCATCGTCGGTTCGCATGGGCGACGGCACTGACCCCGACACCAAGCTCGGCCCCATCAACAACGCCCCTCAGTTCGAGCGGGTCAAGGGACTCGTGGCTGACGCACTGTCCAAGGGCGCCGTCGCTACGGCGGGCGGCAAAGCGATGGAGCGGCCCGGCTACTTCTTCGAGCCCACCATCCTCACCGGCGTCAGCGACGGCACAGCAATCGTCGACGAGGAGCAGTTTGGTCCTGCCTTGCCCGTCATCTCCTACCGAGACATCGACGACGTCGTCGAACGGGCCAACGGCACCCACTACGGCCTGTCAGGTTCGGTGTGGGGCGCTGACGAAGACCGTGCTGGCGAGGTCGCCGGCCGCCTGGAGTGCGGCACGGCATGGATCAACACCCACCTGGCCTTGTCACCCCAACAGCCATTTGGTGGATTCAAGTGGAGCGGCATCGGGATCGAGAACGGCTCCTGGGGACTGAGCGAGTTCACCGAGGTCCAGGCCATTCACCGCTCCAAAACAGGCGACGGCCTCAACCTGTCGACGGCCGGCATCGTCTCCTGACAAGGCCGTCTGACGCTTCTGTCGTCAGACGGTTCCTTCAGGGAGGAGTTGCTCTCCCCACTGGCATGACGAACCGCACCGTGTACGGACCTCATTGACGCGCGGAGCACGTCACCTCGGGCACAGGCCAGGTCTGCTTGGCGGATAGCTGGTACTGCCTCTGGATCGCTCAACGCATGGATCGTGCCTCTGGATCGCTCAACTCATGGATCGTCTCTTCCACCAGCGCCAGGTCGTGTGGACTGATCAACACAGCAGCCGTCTTCCCGTTGCGGCTGACGCTGACTCGTTCGTGACTGCGCTCAACTCGGTCGTGACGGCGCTCAACTCGGTCGATCATTTCGGATGGCTGATCGCGCACAGGTTGGAGCGACTCGGTAGTCACAGGCGCAGTTGCGGGACTTCGGTCCGGCGCCGTCAACACCGCCGTTCGGTCAGCGAAAGATATTCGATAACCTAACTATGTGAGTATCGAAGTTACCGAGGCAGCGAGCCGTATCGACGTCGCCAGCCGACGGACTCTGGGACGCACGGCAGCGTGGCTGTCCAAGCAGGTGGAGATCGGCTTGGCCGGCGTGGACCTCTCGCTCCCGCAATACCGGATCCTCGGTCTGCTCGACGAGCGCTCAGCCATCTCCTCGGACCTGGCCCAACAGTTGGCCGTCCGACCCGCCACGGTGACCGCCGTGGTCGACGGCCTAGCCGCACGTCATCTCGTGGAGCGTTGCAGTGTCGAGGGAGACCGGCGCCGGGTGGCGCTGGTGCTGACCGAAGCGGGGCGCCGGATCTTGGATGCCGCAGACTCCGCCGTGGACGCTCGACTCCATGGGGTGACGGACGCCCTCGAGGATGCCGATGCCGCCGTCCAGGCCTTCGACGGACTGGCCGTCTGGCGCCAGGCCTTCTTGGCCTGTGGATCCCGGGAGGTCGGCCGATGAGCCTCTCGTTCCTGCGCCCCCGCCGTGCCGTGGCCAGCGAAGCCGGCACCGAGTTCTCGCCCATCGCCGTCGAGGCACGCACCGAGGCACCCCCGCCGGGCATCGACCCTGACACCTCGAAGACATGGCTGCGGCGAGCGCTGCCCATACTTGCCGCCCACCGAGTCATCTTCGGGATCTCCCTCGGCCTCTCCTTCGTCGGCCTGGTCTTCCAGGTGATGATCCCCAACCTGCTCAACCACGCCATCAGCAACTCGATCGAGGCCCATACCGTCCCGCTGGCCCACTACGTCTGGTGGATCGTCGGTCTCGGTGTGGCTGCCGGCATCAGCGGCTACATCGCCCGCCTCTTCCTCTACGAGACGGCCTATGACATCGAGTACGACCTGCGCACGATCATCTACGAGCACCTGACCAAGATGTCCTTCGGCTTCTACGACCGGGTGCAGTCAGGCCAGCTCATCTCGCGGGCCAACTCGGACATCCGCTCGGTCCAGATGTACCTGACCTTCGGGCCCCTCATCTTGGTGCAGTGCTCGATGGCCATCGTGGCCTTCGGCTTCATGCTGTCCATCAACGTGCCCCTGGCTTTCGTGGCCATGGCCACCATGCCGCTCGTCTACTGGGCCGGCCTGCGCATGCGCAATGCCATGTTCCCCATCTCCTGGATCATTCAGGCTCGTCTCGCTGACGTAGCCACCATCGTCGACGAGAACGTCAACGGAGTACGGGTGGTCAAGTCGTTCGCCGCCGAGGAGACCCAGCTGCGCGCATTGGCCGATGCAGCCAAACGCCTGGAGTGGGGCTACGTCAAAGATGCGGACCTGAGGTCCCGCTTCGCTCCCCTGGTCCAGAACCTCCCGCAGGCTGGCCTCGCCCTGGTGCTCCTGTTCGGCGGATGGATGGTCATTCACGGCACCCTCGGCATCGGTGCCATCTTGGCCTTCAACTCCTATCTCATGATGCTCCAAGCCCCGTTCATGATGCTGGGCATGCTCATCATGATGGGTCAGCGCGCCGCTGCCTCTGCCGAACGGATCTATGAGATCTTGGACGAGCAGCCCACGGTGATCGATGCCCCCGACGCCATCGATCTCCTCGACTGCCAAGGGGACATCCGCTTCTCGCATGTCGACTTCGCCTACGACCCCGAAGCCGAGCGGTTGGTCCTCGCCGACGTCGACCTGCACATTGCCCCGGGCGAGACCGTGGCCATCGTCGGACGCACCGGGTCGGGTAAGTCGACAGTGGCTCGCCTGCTCACCCGCTTCTACGACGTGCGTCATGGATCCGTGGAAATCGATGGTCACGATGTGCGCACCCTCTCCCAGGCCAGCCTGCGAGCCAACGTCGGCGTGGTGCTCGACGAACCCTTCCTCTTCAGCGTGTCGGTGCGAGACAACATCGCCTATGGCCGTCCCAGTGCCACCGATGCCGACATCGAGCGGGCTGCTCGGGCCGCCGGGGCCCATGAGTTCATCTCCCATCTGGCCGACGGCTACGACACCGTGGTGGGCGAGCGGGGTTACACACTCTCGGGAGGCCAACGCCAGCGCATCGCTATCGCCCGGACCCTCCTGGTCAATCCGCCGATCATGGTCCTGGACGACGCCACCAGCGCCATCGACGTCCAAGTCGAGCAAGCCATCCACGCCGGCTTGCGAGAGCACATGGTGGGCCGCACCACCGTGATCATCGCTCACCGCCTTTCCACCATCTCGCTCGCTGACCGGGTCGTCTTGCTCGACAGCCAACGCGTGGTGGCCGACGGCACCCACGCCGAGTTGCTGGCCTCGACGCCCCTCTACGCCGAGGTTCTGGCCCAGGCCGCCGAGTTCGAGGCCGGACACGACGGTGAAAGCGATGCCGGCATCCCCGACGTCCTCCACGTTGCCGAGGCTGCCTCCGGAGCCGTGCGATGACGTGGGGAGGTGGATTTGGAGGTGGCCCACCGGGCGGGTTCGGACGGCCCTCTGCCCCAGGGCTGCCCTTCGCCGGCATCCCCACCGAACTGCAGACCCGAGTCGATGGCCTGGTCGCCTCCGAACCTGACCATGCCGCTTCGTCACTGGTCTTCGACCAGAATGCCGACGAGTCCGAACTGCGGCGCCTGACGCTCACCCGGCTTCTGACCAAGTACCCGGGAATGCTGGTGCTCTCAGGTCTCCTCATCGTCATCATCGCCGTGGCCTCCCAGGCCGGCCCCAAGTTCACGGAGATCGCCATCAATAAGGGCATGGTGCCCGGCCACACCAGCTTCCGAGTGGTCGTGGTCATGGCTGTCGCCTATCTGATCTCGGTCACCGTGGCCGCCATCGCTCAGCGCTTCCAGGCTCAGGTGGGTGGGCGCCTGGCGGCGTGGGTGATGAACGACCTCCGGGTGAAGGTCTTTGCCCACCTCCAACGCCTCTCGCTCGGCTTCTTCACCGACGAGAAGGCCGGCGTGATCATGAGCCGGATGACCAGTGACATCGAGAACCTCCAGCAGCTACTTCAAGATGGGCTTGCCCAGTTGGTGCTGCAGGGGCTGACCATGGTGGTCATCACCATCATCCTCTTCACCACCGACGTCCGTCTGGCCTTCATCACCGTCGTGCTCATCATCCCGGCGCTGGTCGGGGCATCCATCTGGTTCACCCGAGCCTCGGAGCGGGGCTACGACAAGGTGCGCGACGGGATCGCCGATGTGCTCACCGATCTGTCCGAGAGCCTCCACGGCGTTCGCATCGTCACGGCTCACAATCGTCAACGCCACAACGTGATCCGTCACCGGAACGTGGTCGGTGCCTATCGGGACGCCAACAACTACACCGGCCACATCAACGCCGTCTATGGGCCAGGCACGCAGCTGCTGGGCGTGCTCGGCCAAGCTGTGCTGTTGGCCGTCGGTGGCACGATGGTCCTCCACCACACGCTCTCCATCGGCGCCCTGGTGGCGTTCTTCCTCTACCTCAACCGCTTCTTCCAGCCCATCCAGCTGCTGGTCCAGCAATACAACACCTACCAGCAGGGCCAGTCGTCGATCACCAAACTCCGCGCCCTGTGCGACACCGAGCCCGAGGTTCGTGAGTCGCCCGACGCCTCCACGTTGCCTCCCATCGAAGGGGCCATCGTCTTCGAGGACGTCTCGTTCGCCTACCTCCCCGGCCGGCCCGTCCTGGAGAACGTCGACCTGGCCATGGCCCCGGGGGAGACGGTGGCTTTCGTTGGACCCACGGGCGCCGGCAAGTCGACCATGGCCAAGCTGGTCACCCGCTTCTACGACCCCACCTCGGGTCGAGTCACCATCGACGGGCACGACCTACGCGACGTCACCATGCACTCGCTGCGCAGCCAGTTGGGCGTCGTCCCCCAAGAACCCTTCCTCTTCGCAGGCACCATCGGGGAGAACATCTCCTTCGCCCGCCCGGAAGCATCGGAAGCCGAGGTGGCCGAAGCCGTCGAGCGAGTGGGCCTCACCGAGGTCATCGAGCGCATGCCTCACGGCCTCGACACCGTGGTCCACGAACGTGGTCAGACACTCTCCTCCGGTGAGCGTCAGCTCATCGCCTTGGCCCGAGCTTTCCTGGCCCATCCCCGTGTCCTGGTGCTCGACGAGGCGACCTCCAATCTCGACCTGCACTCGGAGACCAAGATCGAGGCCGCCCTCGACGTGCTCTTGGAGAACCGCACGGCCATCCTGATTGCCCACCGACTCTCAACAGCCATGCGGGCCGACCGGATCGCCGTCACCGACGACGGTCGCATCATCGAGCTGGGCAGTCATGCCGAACTGGTAGCAGCCGGAGGCCGCTATGCCGAAATGTATGAGACCTGGGTCAGCCAAGCCGAGGCTGCGGCCCACGACTGAGGTCGCCCGTTCCTGCGTGCGACTCTGTTCGTGCGTGCATCTCCACAGGGAGAGCGGAGACCCTCAATCATCGGGAAGCGCCGGACGTTACGGGTGAGCAAGTCGGCATCGAGGATCCGTGCCGTCGCCGTAATCAGGTAACTGGCGGCATCGATCCCCCGGTGAGATCGACGGAATTGGCGAGTCGGAACCGCTGCCTCACGGGTCAGTTCCTCGGTGACCGGTAGCCACTCGATGGCCTTGCTGACGTCCTCGAGGGCGTCGTGCTCCCCGGGGAGGACGCCGGGGAGGACGCCGGAGAGGGCTCCGGAGAGGGCTCCGGAGAGGAGCTCGAACCACACAATCTCAGTGGCGACGAGGCGTTCCCCCGACGAAAGCACCTCGATCATGGCCTCCGTGGCTGCCTTGTCTCCCCGAAGGTGACCAACCGCGGCGCTGGTGTCGACCAGTTTCACCGGAAGCCGAGACGATCAAGCCGGTCGTTGCGATTGCCACTCAGGGAATCGGAGTACTGGCCGCCATCCTGGTTCCGACCCTTCCACGTTCCCGCACTCTGCTGGACCTGGCGTACCTGATCCGTTGCCGGCACCTCGCCGAATGTTCCGCTGATGGCTCGGCGAATCGACTCTGATCTCGACGCACCCGTCGGCCTTTGGACGTCGTCGAACAGGGCGAGTTCCTCTTGGGTCAACAGGATCTGGACCCTTGCCGGGACACAGTCATCCACAATGTTCGGTAGGAACAACCCGCTGACCCCACAACAACACCTCCCCGAGGACAGCCCGGGGAGGTGTTGTTGACGACTGGGCCACATGTCTTGGCTCAGCATGCCTTGGCTCAGCATGCCTTGGCTCAGCCAGCGGCGGGCACCGACGGAAGGGTTTGCAGGCCTGCGGCGAACCGAGCGTCACTCACCTCTTCATCGACCATGTTGCCGCTGAGGTAGGCGTCGTAGGCAGCCAGGTCGAAGTGGCCGTGACCGCACAGTGCCGTGAGAATGACCTTCTCTTCGCCGGACTCCTTGCAGGCCAGGGCCTCGCGGATGGCGGCGGCGATGGCGTGGGTCGGCTCCGGTGCAGGCAAGATCCCTTCGGTGCGGACGAACTGCATGGCAGCCCCGAAGCACTCGGTCTGGGGGATGGAGATGGCCTCCATCAGACCGAGTTCGTAGATGTGGGAGAGGAGCGGTGCCATGCCGTGGTAGCGGAGGCCGCCGGCGTGGATGGGGTCCGGGATGAACTCGTGGCCCAGCGTGTGCATCTTCATCAGCGGCGTCATCCCCGCCGTGTCACCGAAGTCATAGGCGTAGACACCACGGGTGAGCGACGGGCACGAAGCCGGCTCGACGGCCCGGATCACCGGGTTCATGTTGCCGGCCATCTTCTCCCGCAAGAACGGGAAGGCCAAGCCTCCGAAGTTCGACCCACCTCCCGTGCAGCCGACCAGTACATCCGGGGCGGTCTCTCCGGCCTTGGCCAACTGCAATAACGCCTCTTCACCGATGATCGTCTGGTGCATCAGCACGTGGTTGAGCACGCTACCCAAGGCATAACGGGTCTCGGGGTCCGGGGCGGCCACCTCGACGGCCTCGCTGATGGCGATGCCGAGCGATCCGGGACT
>CAIQOJ010000129.1 GCA_903873395.1 uncultured Acidimicrobiaceae bacterium | reverse complement strand
GGCCGGCCCGACAAGATGGTGTGGGCTGTCGATGGCGACGGCTGCTTCCAGATGACGGCCCAGGAGTTGGTCACGGCCAGCGCCGAGCGGATCCCGGTCAAGATCGCCATTCTCAACAACGCCTATCTGGGCATGGTGCGCCAATGGCAGGAGATGTTCTACGAGGAGCGCTACTCCGAGGTGTACCTGAGCCCGGATCTGCCCGACTACGTCAAGTGGGCCGAGGCCATGGGTTGCGTCGGACTTCGGGTCGATTCGCCCGACGAGGTGGCCTCGGCCATCGACAAGGCCAACGACATTGATGATCGTCCGGTGGTCATCGACTTCCGGACCGACGCCTCCGAGAAGGTCTTCCCCATGGTGGCGGCCGGATCGACCAACGACGAGATCATGGTGGATCCCCGCCAACTCAGGGGAGAGGGCTGATGGCCATGTATGGCACTGACAAGCGGCACCACACCTTGACGGTGCTGGTCGAGAACAAGTCCGGCGTGCTGGCCCGCGTGGCCAGTCTGTTCAGCCGGCGCGGCTACAACATCTACAGCCTGGCCGTCGCCCCCACCGACGACGAGCGCTTCAGCCGCATCACCATCGTCGTCGACGTGGAGTCGGCACCGCTCGACCAGATCACCAAGCAGCTCAACAAGCTCATCCCTGTGGTGGCCATCGACGAACTCGACCCAGCACGGTCCCGTGAGCGCGAGCTGTTGATGGCCACGGTCGAGGCATCTCCGACCACCCGCGGTCAGATCATCCAGCTCGTTGGGGTGTTCGAAGGCAAGATCGTCGACGTCGGCCCCGCCCACCTCATGGTGATGGTGGCTGGCTCGCCCACCAAGCTCGATGACTTCGAGGATCTCATCCGCGGGTATGGGATCACCGCCCTCCAGCGGACCGGCCGCGTGGCTTTGCCTATGCTTGACCGGTCCCACGATGGAGGAACTCCACTCGATGATGGACGCACCGATACAGAAAGAGCAGGTTGACCCTTCATGGCCACGCTGTACTACGAGAAGGACGCTGATGCTGGCTTGATCGGCAACCGCAAGGTTGCTGTCATCGGCTACGGGTCCCAGGGGCATGCCCATGCCCTCAACCTGTCCGAATCCGGAGTCGACGTCCGCGTCGGCCTGCGCGAGGGCTCCTCGTCGCGGACCAAGGCCGCCGAGGCTGGCCTGAAGGTCTTGACGGTGGCTGAAGCCGCGGCCGAGGCCGACCTCATCATGATCCTCCTGCCCGACACGGAGCAGGCCGCGGTCTATGAGACCGAGATCGCTCCCAACCTGAACGCCGGCGATGCCATCTTCTTCGCCCACGGCTTCAACATCCGCTTCGACCTCATCAACCCGCCGGCCGATGTGGATGTGGCCATGGTCGCCCCCAAAGGCCCGGGCCACCTGGTGCGACGCACCTACGTCGAAGGTGGCGGAGTTCCTGGTCTGATCGCCGTGGCCCAGGACGCCACCGGTGGGGCGCACGCTCTGGCCCTGTCGTATGCGCACGGCATTGGGGCCACCCGGGCCGGTGTGCTCGACACGACCTTCGCCGAGGAGACCGAGACCGACCTGTTCGGTGAGCAGGTCGTCCTCTGCGGCGGCGTCACCGCACTGGTTCAGGCTGGCTTTGAGACCCTGGTCTCGGCGGGTTATCAACCCGAGTCGGCGTACTTCGAGTGCCTCCATGAGCTCAAGCTGATCGTCGACCTGATGTACGAACAGGGAATCGCAGGCATGCGGTACTCGATCTCGGACACCGCCGAGTACGGCGACCTGACCCGGGGACCCCGGGTCATCAATCAGGCCGTGAAAGACGAGATGAGCAAGATCCTGGGCGAGATCCAGGACGGCACCTTTGCCGCCGAATGGGTGGCCGAGAACCGCAACGGGCGTCCTGTCTACGAATCGCTCAAGCAGGCTGGCCAGGAGCACCAGATTGAGGTCGTCGGAGCCGAGCTGCGAGACATGATGCCGTTCGTCACGGCAGGCAAGCAGCGGGTGCAGGACATCTCAGGAGGCTGACGACGCTCTGGGACCCAGTGCGCATCGTGCCCCGAGGCACTCGGTGCGCACTGGGTGAGCCTGGAGAGCTAGCTGGACGCCTCAGGGAGCGACTCCTGCGGGACGGGCAGGCGTGGGGACGGACGTGGTCGATGAGGCGGCGCCTGGATCCGATGATGCCGATGTGGCCAGGGACGCATAGATCTTCTTGGTGAGGGCTTCTTCCTGGTCAAGAGTCGCCGATGAAGTGACGCCGACCTGGGTGCCGCCGATGAGAGTGATGAGGCTGGTCACCTGAGCATCTGCCGCCGTCGAGGTGAAGGTGTACGCGGAGAATCCGGAACCGGAAAGGTCCGTGGTTCCGCCGAGCCGTGCACTGAGCGCTGCTTGCCGTCGAGCGAAGTCGTCCGCAGTCACCCTGCTCTCGAAGGTGATGATGACCGAGTCGGCAGTTGATCCGGCCGCATAGACGCAACGGGTTCCGTTCGTCTCCGTCGCCTCTTTGGCCTGAGTGACGATCTTGTTCAACGTGGCGCGGATCTCGTCAGGGGTCACGAGGTTGCACGCCGAATGAGCGTCTGGCGACGTGAGCGTGGTGGTGGTCGGCGAAGTAGAGGCACTGGAACAGGCACTGCAGATCAAGGCAAGACCGCAGATCCCGAACAGAAATCCCGAAGAGCGTCGACTCCCAGGGTACGTCGTCACTGCGCCATCGCCCCGACGACGTAGTTGATGGAAGCGCACAACGAGGCGATGTCTTCAGGGTCGATGGAGGGGAACATGGCGACTCGGAGTTGGTTGCGCCCAAGCTTGCGGTAGGGCTCGGTGTCGACGATCCCGTTGGCTCGCAAGATCGCGGCAACTGCTGCTGCGTCGATGGCGTCGTCAAGGTCGATGGTTCCGATGACGTGACTGCGGTCCTGCTCACGGGTCACGAAGGGCGTGGCGAAGTCTGAAGCATCGGCCCACGTGTAGAGGATCTCGGCCGAACGGGCCGTGCGACCGGCGCTGAAGTCCATACCGCCGTTGTCGTTGAACCATTGGACCTGCTGGTCCATCAAGAAGATGGTGGCCAGGGCCGGAGTGTTGTAGGTCTGGTCGAGGACCGAGTTGTCCAAGGCGATGGAGAGGTCCATCGATGCCGGCACCCAGCGGCCCGACGCCTTGATCGACGCCACGCGCTCTTGAGCGGCGGGGGAGAGGAGGGCGATCCACAGGCCCCCGTCGGAGCCGAAGCACTTTTGGGGCGAGAAGTAGTAGGCGTCGAACTCGGAAGCGTCTACCCGGAGGCCTCCAGCCCCTGAGGTGGCATCCACGGCGACGAGGCCTCCTCCATCTGCTGGCAGGGCGGCACCCTCGGGGCGGCGGATCGGCATCATGACGCCGGTCGAGGTCTCGTTGTGCGTCAGCGCATAGAGATCGACAGTGTCGCTGGCGACGGGCAGCGGGTGCGTGCCGACCTCGGAGGTGATGACTTCGGGCTCGCCGAGGTGGGGGGCGTCCTTGGCCGCCGTGGCGAACTTCGAGGAGAACTCGCCGAAGGAGAGGTGCTGGCTCGTCCGCTCGATCAGGCAGAAGGTGGCAATGTCCCAGAATGCGGTAGCCCCACCGTTTCCGAGGGCCACCACGTAGCCCTCCGGCAAGGAGAACAGGTCGGACAGGCCACTGCGCAGGCTGGCGACCACCGACTTCACCGTCTTCTGGCGGTGGCTGGTGCCCAAGAAGGTGGAGGCAACGGCGGCTAGGGCATCGACGGCCTCGGTGCGGACCTTGGACGGGCCTGCTCCAAAGCGGCCATCGGCGGGGAGCAGGCTGTCGGGGATGCGGATGTCAGGGGTGGCGGTCACGTATGGAATCATTGCACCCATGGCGCAGGACTCTTCAATCGGCCCTTCTGAAGCAGGCGTGACGGGACGTCGAATCTCGCAACGGGCGGCGACGGTCGCTCCGTCGGCCACCCTGGCCGTCGATGCCAAGGCCAAGGCCCTCCAGGCTCAAGGTGAGAGCGTGATCGGATTCGGGGCCGGCGAGCCGGACTTCCCGACGCCCGACGCCATCGTTGCCGCCGCCGAGGCGGCCTGTCGCGACCCCAAGAACCACCGGTATACGCCGACCGCCGGTCTGCCCGAGCTCCGCGAAGCAGTTGCCGCCAAGACCCTCCGTGATTCGGGATTCGAGGTCGCCTCCTCCCAGGTGCTCATCACCAACGGCGGCAAGCAGGCCGTGGCCAACACGTTCGCCGTCCTGTGCGATCCCGGTGACGAGGTGTTGCTGCCTGCGCCGTACTGGACGACCTATCCCGAAGTCATCGTCTTGGCCGGTGGCATCCCTGTGGTCATCCCCACCGATGCCGCATCTGGGTTCAAGGTCACCGTCGACCAGCTCGAGGCGGCCCGCACTCCTGCCACCAAGATCTTGGTCTTTGTGTCCCCGTCCAACCCGACCGGGGCTGTCTACACCCGCGACGAGATGGCAGCTGTAGGGGCGTGGGCCGAGGAGCACGGAATCTGGGTGATGACCGACGAGATCTATGAGCACCTCGTCTACGGCGATGCCGAGTTCCACTCGCTACCGGTAGTCACGCCGGGCTTGGCGGACCGGTGCGTCGTGGTCAACGGCGTGGCCAAGACCTACGCCATGACGGGATGGCGCGTGGGTTGGATGGTCGGGCCGACCGACGTCATCGCTGCGGCGACCAACCTCCAGTCGCATGAGACCTCCAACGTGGCCAACGTCTCGCAGCGGGCGGCTCTGGCTGCGGTCACCGGGGACCTTGTGGCCGTCGGGGCCATGCGTGAGGCATTCGATCGACGACGGCTGACGATCCACCGGATGCTCAACGAGATCGACGGTGTCGAGTGCCCTCTGCCCGAAGGCGCCTTCTACGCATTCCCCTCGGTAGAGGGCCTGGTGGGACGCAGCTTCCGGGGCCGCCTGTGTGCCTCGAGTGCCGAGCTCGCCACGCTGGCCATCGACGAAGCCAAGGTGGCTGTCGTGCCTGGTGAGGCGTTCGGTGCCCCCGGATACTTCCGCCTCTCCTACGCGCTGGGTGACGATGCTCTCGTCGAGGGCGTGACGCGTCTGGCGGAGCTGTTCGGAGGCCACGCCTGACGCCGTTGTCCGATCTGATGCTG
>CAIQOJ010000128.1 GCA_903873395.1 uncultured Acidimicrobiaceae bacterium | reverse complement strand
GTCCACCGACTGGATCGCTTTGGTGCGCATGGATCTCCTCTTCCATCGGTCCCGGCGTTGCCACCGTGTCGGGTCCGATGTGGACCAGGTCGGTTGGCGGAGCGTCATCGGGCCAGGTCCCTCGACTCCTCTGGATGTCGTGATCACCCTAAGCCGAGGGTGTGACACGGCGAAGGTGATTCGTGACCATGACCGGACGTCAGGAGGATCCGACGTGGCGATCCCGACCCATGCACCGGGCTGCATGTGCTCGGACTAGGTCTCGCTGGCCTTGCCGCCGACCCTGAGCGACAATGGGAGGGCAAGCAGGGGCAGGCAGAGGGGCAGCGACAAGCGTGCACCTCCCTTCGAAGGGAATTGGTATGGCCGGACGGCGGCGGATGTGCGTCTTGGTGGGCAGTGCTGCCCTCGTGGTGGCCGGAGTGGCATCGTCCTGGGCGGTTCGGCCCGATGGGCCATCGGCGGGTGCCGCCTCGCGATTTACCGTGCCCCCGGTGACCGTCATCGCCACCGGTCTCGACAATCCCCGGGGCATGGTGCTGAAGGGCAACAACCTCTACGTCGCCGAGGCCGGCCTGGGCGCAGGCTCAAACCCAGGTGGCGCCGCCCTTGGCACTGGTGCCACCGGCGCGATCTCCATCGTCCGCAAGGTGTGGAGTGCCACTCCGACCCAGGCCAAGGTGGTCACGGGACTCAGCTCCTATACCTACAGCGAAGGTGGACTCCAGACCATCGGCATCGACAGTGTCGCCCTCGATCGCAGCGGCACGGGCTTCGCTCTGCTCGGACTCTTCGGTGAGCCGGGCACCGCCGGCACGACGTTGGGCGACCTGGTGCGCTATCCGACCCGGGGCGCCTCGTCGACCGTGGCTACCGTCGGAGCCGTCGACTACGCCTGGACCTCGGCTCATGCCGGCGATTCCTGGGCGCCGGTGGATCAGTTCCCTGATGCCAACCCCTATGGGCTGGTCACCATCCCCGGCCACACCTACACCATCGATGCCGGGGCCAACACGCTTGACGAGGTCATGGCCGACGGGACGGTCCACGTCCTGGCCTTCATCCCCAACACCCCGACCAGTGACGCCGTGCCGACGTGCGTGACCAAGGGTCCTGACGGCGCGCTCTATATCGGCACGCTGGCGCTCAAGGACTGGGTCGTCCACGGCCCTGGGACAGCCACCGTCTACAGGGTCGCCCCCTCGGCCACGGATCCAACCAATCTCTCGACCGTGCTCAACGTGGCCACGGTCTGGGCGACCGGTCTGTCCACCATCTCCGGGTGCACGTTCTCTCCTGCAGGGAACTTCTATGCCACCGAGATGTTTGCCAACGATGTCGTCAAGGTCCCCTTTGCCACCCCAACCAGCGGTCGCAAGGTCTACGGCACCGGCACGCTGTCCCAACCTGACGGAGTGGCCGTCGATGCCAAGGGTGACGTGTATGTCTCCGACCGGACGTCGTCGGCCTCGGCCGGCGCCGGCCGTGTCGTGCGCTTCGCCCCGTAGGGCACTCCACGCCCCGTAGGCGGCGACGCAGGCGACCACGTCGCTGACCTTGTACGCGGTGCTCGCCATCTCATCGCATCGATGGATCGGCCGTCACGGGGTGGTCGTGTCGATGGAGCAGGGCGTCACGCGTGTGTCTCGGGCCAGGACTGCAGGCGATGCTCGCATGCGTTCCCCATCGTTCCGCCCTACATCCGCCGTCCCCCGTCGATCCTGTCTCAGTGCCCGCCCTGGGGAGTTGCCAGAAGATTTCTGACGTCGACGCAGGAAGCGTCACACCCGGAGGGTAGGAATTGCTGCATCAACGGCGCCGATGAGCGGCGACCGGAGGAGGTAGCAGAGCCGTGCCCACCCACACGCACATCCTGATTGGCACCAGTCACCCCAATGACGGTGGGATCAATCCGTCGCACCTGCTGGAGATCGTCGACGGGAGTCGCCAGGTCTGGCGACTCCACACGCTGGCCGGAGGTGACAACGCCGACGAGCCCATCCACGGGCCCATCCGCTGGGTGCCTGACCCCGCCCACCTGATCGATGACCTCAGGATCCTGGTCGCTCTCTTCGTCACGAAGAATTCCGACGCCATCGGCTTCGCCCGTGATTTCAGCACCGGGCTGTTCGAGTCTCACGTGGACACCGAAACGGTACTGACTGCCGAGCAGTGGTCCGAGTTGCGCCAGCTGATCTGGAATCTCGGCCAGGATGACAAGACCAAACTGGTGGTGACTATCGATCGTGGTCCTGAGCTACCGGCGTGGACATCGGGGCTGGCGTCGTGGCCGGGAGAGGTCGTCGTGTGCACTGCCACCTACGACCGGTGGCTCAACCCGTGGGACGGCAAGGAGCACGTCGAAGGATCGCTTCCCGATGCTCGATCACTTCCCGACGAAGGATCGCTTCCATGACAGGGATCGCTTCCATGACAGGGATCATCAGCTCCTGGAGCCCGACACCCGTCACCTGCACGTCACTGCCAGGGAGGTAACGAGATGGGAACTTCTGCCAACGTTGAGTGCGACGCTTGCCCGGTGGCCTTCCAGGGGCCGGTCGGGTCAGGGATGCTGGGCTACTCCCACACCGTCGTGGCCTGCACCGACTGCAAGGACCTGGTGAAGGTAAGCGGCTACCTCGGGGCGTGGAGCGATGGGACCGTACCCGTCGAGGAGCTGGTCCCTGTGCCCGGGAAGAGCATGGACGTCCCCAACGTCCTGGTCTGCCCGAAGTGCAAGCACGAGGCAAGGACACTGTGGCCCAAGTCCCATGATGACGATGTCGACGAGGCCAGAGCCGAGCCAGCACCCGACCTCGGTTCCTGCCCAAGGTGCCCGGAAGGTCGGCTGCACGAGGTCCCCGGAGCCTTCGAGTTAATTCTCTGGGACTGAGTTGCTGCAGTCCTGAGTTGCTGCAATCACGTGGGAATCGGCGAAGCGCCCATCGACCCTGAGGTCTTACACCCTTCTTACGTCCTTCCGAAGAGGCCCTTACCAACGCCCGTCAGTATGGATCTTGCTCAACAGCATCCCCAACGAAATCTGACAGGAAGAAGGAACACCATGACAAGGAACACCATGATCAAGAAGATCCTCGCCCCCGTGGTGATCGGCGGCACGGTCTTGACCGGTCTGGTCGCCGGAGGCTCGGCCTACGCCGCTGCGCCGAATACCGGCTCTACGACGGTCACCGCCCCAGCGCCGGGTGCGCACAACGGCCCTGTCCACCAGTGGATGAAGGCCCATCGCAAGGACGCCCGCAAGCAGGCGGTGGTCATCGCGGCCACCACCATCGGGATCACTCCGCAGACGTTGGTCGCCGACCTCAAGTCCGGCCAGTCGATCGCCCAGGTGGCCGTGTCCAACGGCAAGACCGCCCAGGACGTCATCGATGCTCTTACCACCGCAGCGCAGGCTCGGGTGGCCCAGGGCGTGACCGCCGGTCAGCTGACTCAGGCTCAGGCCGATGCCATCAATGCCAAGGCACCAGCCCGTATCGCCAAGCTGGTCAACCACGTCTTCTGATCAGCACCACTGCTGATCACGCCGATCTGGTGCGCCCCGGGGGGGGAAAGCGCACCTAGTCATCAGCCGCAAGCGGAACATTCCGCTTGCGGCTGATGCCGTTGTCAGCGGGTGCGTTCCTTGTCAGCCCCGGTAGTTCTCAGGGAGCCTTGATGATTCGAGCCACCAAGACGACCAGAACGACCAGGGACAGGGCGGTCTGGAACATCATCAGCGCCTTGGCCGGCCGGGTCCGCACGCCTTCAAGTGTCGGTCCAAAGGTCGAGTTGGTGAAGAACGCCACGCACATGTAGTCGAACCACTTCGGTGGGTCATCGGGTTTTGCCGCATTCTCCGGGAAATCGAGCGCCCCACCAGGGAGATGGGTGTCGGCTACCTGATACCAGAGCGAGAAGATCAAGGTCAGGGCCGAATAGACCAGGGCTAGATCGAGGATGAGACTGTTCTGGCTGGCGTTACCCACTTCTGGGGTCACCACCAATGTGCCGATGTTGATCAGCACGTTGACGGTGGCCACGCACAGGTAGGTGACCATCACATAGAGGGCGAAGCGAGGCGTGGCTCGCCGGGAGATGAAGACGGTGGCCAGCGCCAAGATGAGCAGCGAGGCGAAGAGCACGTTGCCCGAGATGCTCACCGTCTTGGCCACACTGCCTGCCGTCGAATCGGGACGGACGGCGAAGTGCAGCCGCTGGGTGAGTAGGAGGTCGAAAAACTCGATCACCATCATCACGCCCACGAACGACGTCAGTCGGATGGGGTGGAGGTTGCGAGCGGTGTCGGGCAGCTCTTCAGGTCCAGCGATGGCGTCGGTCAGCGAGCCGTGGCTTGGGGTGGATTCTTCGTCGGACATCGTGACTCCTCGGACCCGGCGGTCGATTCCTCAGACTAGGGCACCAGTTCTCGGGCCCCCGTCTCCTACCAGCGCCCACCGTTCCGCGAGGTCAACATCAGCTCGTCGACGTCCATCGAGTCCGGGGCGTTGACGGCGAAGAGGATGGCCGAGGCCACATCGACTTGAGACATCGCATCGCCGGCGGCGACGGCGTCGCTACCTGCCGGGGCGATGGCGTTGGGATAGATGCTGGTCACCCGAATGCCGGTCTCACGCAGTTCGCGAGACAGGCCCTCTTGGATGCCGTCTTGGGCCCGCTTGGCCATCTTGTTGAGCGTGGTGTCGGCAAATCCGTGCTTGGCCGAGGCGGCAGCGATCTGGACGAAGTGCCCAGGTCCATCCCCGAAGCACAACACGGCCATGCGGGCGATGTGGATGCTGCCAGCAGCAACGATGGCCAGGTGGCGGTCGATGGCGGCGGGATCGACCTCGGCCAGCAGGCCTGGAGTCCAGATGCCGGCCGTGTGGACGACCAACGTCACCGGCGAGTGCTCCTTGCTGGCTCGTTCGCCCGCAGCGTAGATGGCGTCGGCGTGACTCACATCGACCACCTGGAACGACGTGGCATCACCATCAGCAACCGCTTTGGCCACATCGGCTTCCGCGTGTCCCCACACCTCGACGTTGATTCCCTGGGCGGCGAGCAGGCGAACGACTTCGCGTCCGGTGCCTGCGCCTCCTCCGATCACGATGGCATTGCGATGGTTCATGGTGCTCCATTTCGGGCCGTTGGCGGTTCGAGCTAGCAGGCGTTGGACGGAGGGTTGAGCACCACGGAGCGGGCTCAGCCGAGTGGAAGTATCCAACCTGCATCGGTGTCGGACAGTATGCGCCACCTCGAATCGCATCAAGTGGAACTACGACCGCTCACTCGAGGAAGTATCGGCTCTTCCGCCGGATCCGATGTCACACCCTCCTGCGACTATGTGTCGCATGACGACCAACCCGATCTGGATTCCTGAGGACGCCATCGCCCGTGGCGAGTTCACCTGTGTGGGCGCCTGCGGCAAGACCCTCCCCATCAAGAAATTCCCGACGCCGTCGGGTGTGCCCGGTGGCCAGGCCCGGATCATCGAGTGCCGGGCGTGTCGTGATGCCCGCCACCCCAACAAGGGCGGGAACGGTGCGCCCCCACCGTGGGAATCAGGAGAGGCCACCTCACCGACCACCTCACCGGCCACCTCGCAGGTGACTTCGCCGGTTGCAGCCGATGCCAAGAGATCGGTTCGCGCGCAGCGGCCTGGCGTGGCCGGCCCGCCGACCGTTGTCGCCCTGCGGTTCCGGGACCCCGTCAGTGCACACCTATGGCTCGCTCGCAGCCAGGTGGCGGGTGCCGTCAGCGATGATGCCGAACTCGAGCAGATCTTCGAGGACGGTGCCGTGGATGCTCTGCTCGACGGAGCGGTCCTCTTCGAGGCGGTGTCGGCGGCCAGCTGACCCTCGACGTCCCGGCCCAGGCCCTAGTGGAACGTGGCCGCCACCGGCAGGTGCTTTACCCCACCCACGAAGTTGGCCTGAGCCCACTCGGGTTCGCCGGCCAACTCGATCCGCTCGGTGGCCTCAAGCAGTTTGGGCAGGATGGTCCGCAGTTCGCGTCGGGCGAACGTCGAGCCCAGGCAGAAGTGCTCCCCGCCCCCGAAGGCGATCATCCGGTTGGCGTTGGTCCGGGTGACGTCGAAACCCATGGGGTCCTCGAACATCCGCTCATCGCGATTGGCCGACGGGTAGGAGAGGAGGAGGCGGTCTCCGGCTGGCACCTCCACGCCAGAAAGCACTGCTGGCTCGGTCAGGTAGCGGAGGAAGTGGCGGACCGGTGACGTCCAGCGGATCATCTCGTCCACGGCGTTGTTGATCAGCGACGGATCGTCGCGGAGCAGGGTCACCTGGTCTTGGCGACGAAGCAGTGCTTCGAGCCCGCCCGACAGTGCGAACGACGTGGTGTCGTGTCCTGCGGTGGCCACGATGGTGAAGTACCAGAGGGTGGCGTGGTGGTCCATGGGGCAACCACCGACCTCGCCGGTGGCAATCACCGTGGCCAGATCGTCGGTCGGGTGCGCTCGCCGTTCGTCGGAGAGGCCCTGGAAGTACTCGTCGAACTGGCGGATGGTGTCGGTGAGCAGGGTGATGGGATCGGACAGATCGCCCAGGTATTCAGGATCGGCCGCCCCGAACATGCCCTGGGTGAGCTTGAGCATGGTGGGCTCGTCGGCCTGGGGGATCCCGAAGATCGACATGATGACCCGCAGTGTGTAGGGCACGGCGATGTCCTGGGCGAAGTCACATGCTCCGCCCGATGCTCGGAACCGTTCGACGAATTCGGTAGCGATCTGATCGATGGCTTCTTGGCGCTTGGCGACAGCCCGGGGCCGGAACCAATCGTTGGCCAGGGCCCGGTGGCCTTCGTGCTCCTCGCCATCCATGTGGATGAGTGTGCTGGGCTCGATACCGAGTGTGCCGAGGAACTCGAACTGGGCATCGGGACCGAGGACAGAGTTGCGGGTGTTGAGGAAGTGCTCGTTGTCTCGAGCGACGCGAAAGACGTCCTCGTGGCGGGTCACGGCCCAGAATGGGGTGTAGCCCTCCTCTTCGACCCGGAGGACGGGGGCTTCCCTGCGAAGTTCGGCGGCCGTGGCATGCCAGACCTCTTGGTCGGCATAGGCCGCGGGCTGGATGAAGATGTCGCCGCGTGGGTCAGGCGTGGCCATGGTGCGCCTCCTTGGCTCGGAACCTTGCGTCCCCAGCCACGCTAGTGAGCCCGTCTCGGTGCTGCTCGACAGGTGGCCGAAGCGATGACGGCCCCGGTCGCAACCTGTCGGCACCCGACGCCCGACCCTTGACTGCCTACAGTCTCGGTATGGAGATTCGAGCATGAGCACCACCTCGGGTGTTGTTGCACCCCCTGAGCTGCACAT
>CAIQOJ010000127.1 GCA_903873395.1 uncultured Acidimicrobiaceae bacterium | reverse complement strand
TCCCCGGTGTTGCCGGGACCGAACGCATTGGTCTCGGTCATGCCGTAGCCGATGTTGGGTCGACCCTTGGTAAAGCCCTTCTCCACCCGGTCGACCAACTTGGCCGGGGCGGGAGCGCCACCGCCGCCGATCGATGCCAACGATGACGTGTCGTACTTCGAAAACGCCGGACTCTCGAGCATGTCCCAACTCTGGGTGGGCACGCCGACGAACGTGGTCACCCGTTCAGCTTCGATGAGGCGAAGTGCCGTCTCGGGGTCCCAGCGATGCATCATGACCAACTTCAGCTTCATCCCGAAACTGGTGAGCATCACCGGAACGCAGCCGGTCACGTGAAAGAGGGGCACGATGAGGATGAAGCACGGCGGATGGCCACTCCCGCCCAGCGGGTCCTTGCCGCTGCGGGCCTGCATGATGGTCGAGTTGGCCCAAAAACCCATCAGTCCGTTGGTCACGGCGCGATGGGTCGAGACCGCTCCCTTGGGGAATCCCGTTGTGCCTGAGGTATAGAGAATGGTCGCATCGTCGTCGGGACCGACCTCGACGGCGGGGCAGGCGTTGCCCAACGTGATGACCTCGTCCATGCTCCGCACGCCGGTCGGGTTGGGCTCGAGTTGGTCGCCGCGCACCTGGATCATCGGGACTCCACGGGCGTGAGCGGCGGCATGGCCGCGCTCGATGCGCTCGGGATCAGCAATCAACAACGACAGGCCGGAGTCCTCGATGGCGTAGTCGAGCTCGCTCTCGGTCCACCACGCATTGAGCGAGACCGAGACGCCACCGATCATCAAGATGGCGGCGAATGAGACGATCCATTCGGGAAGGTTGCGCATGGCGATGCCCACCCGGTCGCCGGGAGCGATTCCATACTCCTTGACCATGGCGTAGGCCAGCGCATCGGCATGGCGCATCACGTCGTCGAACGTCCATCGCTCGTCTTCGTAGACAAGGAACGTGGACCCGTCACCCCGAGCGCCGGCGAAGATGTGCCCCAAGGTCGGAGGCGCATTCTTGAAGGTACGGACGACGTTGCCACCGACGTCGAGATCTTCGACCTCGAAGAGCTGGCCGGGGCCCGTCACCTGGTCGATGGCCTCCTCGAAGCTAAGCGACATGAGCCCGTTCCTCCTCCGCAGTCAGCACCGTTCAGGGGCGAACGGGCGCAGGTGGTGATCTTAGGCGTGGAGAGCAACCTCGGGGCCGTCCACCGCTCCATCGCCACCACTGCCATCACCCAACGACTCGAACTCGACAAGCGCATCGAACGCCGCGCGCCGGCACACCCGTCGCAGCGCTGCGAGAACCGGTGCCCCGAGAACCAGTACGAGGACGGCGGTGGTGACTGCCCGGGGGATGTCAAAGCCCAGCGATGTGGTCAGGTCGAAGAGGAGGAAGCGGTGCAGGTTCTCGAGTACTCCCGCACCAGGCACGTAGGCGAGCTGGCCGGTAGCCCCAGCACCGAACGGCCAGAACCAGAGATTGAGCAGTGCGCCATAGACCAGACCGGCCATAGCGGCATAGGCGGCAAGAAGGGCGATCTCCACCCGACCGCGGGCCGGAGGCAGGCACCCTGCTCCGAAGCCGATCCAGGCAGCGCCGAACATCTGGAAGGGCAGCCACGGACCGACTCCTCCGGTGACCAGGGCAGACACCGCGATGGTCAAGGCACCCAAGACGAAGCCGAAGCTGCGGCCAAGGACCCGACCGGCCGGAATGAGCAGGAAGAACACTGGCTCGAAGCCAGCCACGCCCGGGCTCGGAATGCGCAGCGCCGCACCACAGGCGGCCAGTATCCCGAGCACAGCCACCGCCTTGGCGTCCAGGGCACCTTCGGACAGCTCGGCCAAGATGACGGCCACCAGCAAGGGCAGTACGGCCATGAACACCCACGGGGCATCTGCTGCATGGGCTTGCGTGGCCGCCGACGTGCCGTGCAGGAGGAACGGCCAGGTAAAGGCAGCGACGCCCACGAGTGACGTGACGGCGACCAGCACCGACGATCGAGGAGCGAGCCGCACCACCCCGGTTGTGCGACGAACGTCAGCCACGAGCACCGCCACCCACGAGGGCGGCTTCGACTTCGTCGACCGTCAGCCACGGACCCGGAGCCAATACCTTTGCCACTTGAGGCGCGAAGACCGGCGAGTGACACACCACGTCACGGGCCGGGCCATCAGCCACGACGTCACCCTCGGCGAGAACCACCGCCCGAGTTGCCACCTGAGCCACGAGCTCCACGTCGTGAGTGGCCATGATCACGGCATGCCCGGTACTCGCCAGTTCGGCGAGCAAGGCGATCAGCCGACGCTTACCTGGATAGTCCAAACCGCGGGTCGGCTCATCGAGCAGAAGAAGTGGTGGCGCTGGAGCCAGCACGATGGCGAGAGCTAAGGCCAGTCGCTGGCCTTCGGACAGGTCACGGGGGTGACGATCTCCAGGAAGTCCAGGAAGGACCCGCTCGAGCACTTCGGCCGTCGTCCCCTCAGCAAGGCCGGTGTCACGGTCAGCCGCTCGGCACTCGTCTGCCACGCTGGTGCCATAGACGAGCAGGCCGGCGTCCTGGGGCACCAGTCCCACTGCGGCAATCAGATCACGAGGTGCGAGAGCCACCGGGTCAGCCCCTCCGACACGCACCATTCCTGTGGTTGGGGGACGGATCCCGGCCAACTGGGCGAGCAGCGTCGACTTGCCTGATCCATTTCTCCCCATGACGGCCACCACCTCGCCGGGATGGACGGCGAGATCAACGGCATCGAGAGCCATGATCCGGTCGTAACGCACGGTCACCTTGGAGAACGTGGCCATGGCCCCACCAGAGGCCGGCTCCTGGGCTGCTGGCACTCGGTCAGCCAACCGGTCGCGCAGTGGGCCAGCCAATCGACGGGCATCACGCACCGACAAGGGCAGTGGATCCCAGCCCGCAAGTCGGCCGAGGTCGACCAGCGGTGGGGCAACAGGCGATCCGGCCATGATCTCGGCGGCCGTTCCGACCACGACTGGTGCCCCACGGCCCGGCAGCAGAACCACCGCATCAGCGAAAGGAAGGACCCGCTCGAGACGATGCTCGGCCAGCAGGACGGTCAGGCCCAAATCGTGCACAAGCCGGGTCAGCGAAGCCAGCACTTCCTCAGCGGCGGCCGGGTCGAGGGCCGACGTCGGTTCGTCGAGCACCAGGACACGAGGCGACGCGGTCAGCACCGCGCCGATGGCCACGCGTTGCTGCTGGCCTCCCGAGAGCGTACGTAGGGGTCGACTGCGCAGGTCATGGAGTCCGAGTAAGTCAAGGGTGTCTTCCACCCGGTGACGCATGACGGCGGGAGCGAGTCCCAGGTTCTCCATCGTGTAGGCCAGCTCGTCCTCGACCACGTCGGTCACGAAACTGGCCGCTGGATTCTGTCCCACCATGCCCACCACATCGGCGAGTTCCCGGGGTGGCGCCTCACGGGTTGACCGGCCTTCTACGGTGACTTCGCCCGACATGCGTCCGCCGGTGAAGTGCGGCACGAGCCCGTTGACGGCACCGAGCAACGTTGTCTTACCGGATCCCGTGGGGCCGACGACCACACAGAGTTCACCCTCCCGAACGGTGAGATCCACTCCTTCGAGAGTGGCCATAGATGCACCGTCGTAGGTGAATCCCACGTTGCGGAACTCGATCATGCCGCCGCCCCGGAACCGATCGGTGCGGGCGGGGTTGCGGCCACACGTTCCGATTCGTGGATACCGTCACGTGGCGGCGGTGGTGTTCGGGGACCGGGCCCGGTGGTGTCAGTGTTCTCGTTGCTGGGCTTGTCGCTCGGGGCGGACGTGCCCTGCTCCCCCTGCTGGCTGGGCTTGCCCTGCTTTCTGGACGTGTCCGCCACATCACCGACGTCGGCCGACGCACGTGTCTGCATCTCCACGGGAGCCACCCAAGCAGGAAGCACGGCCAGCACGACGCCGACCAAGGCGACAAGGGGCAGGGCTGGCACCCGAAGCGGGGAGAGCGACATCTGCAGGCTTCCAGGATCGAGGATGCCGGCCACAACGACGCCGATCACCGCGGCCAGACCCGATGCGACCACGACCCACTCGGGCATGCCCCACGGATCGGGCCGATACCGGGTGCGCATCCTTCGTCGACTGCCGGCGATCAAGCCGCTGGCCAGGACAACACAGCCCACGGCCACGAGCGGAAGTCCTGCGGCGGGAAGTGATCCTGCGGCCAGCAGACCGTAGATACCAGCCAACACGGCCAAGAGACCGGCACCAACGGCCGCTGCGGCCCATCGCCGGGCTCGGGCCAAGGTCGGCGGTCGGCGCCCGTAGCCTCGGGCGTCCATCGACGATGCCAGCTGCACCGAACGATCGAGTGCCCGCTCGAGGACGGGGATGGCCAGACCACGCACACCAGCCAGGCCCCGTACTGGTCGCCCACGCAACCGACGGGCGTCACGAACCTCACCGATGGAGGCAACCAGTTCGGGCACGAACGCCAACGAGACCGTGATGGCCACCCCAGCCTCGTACAGCACGGCGGGGAGGCACCGCAGCAGGCGATACGGGCTGGCCAGCGAGTTGGCGGCCCCGAAGCACACCAGCACGACCGCCAGTCGCAGGCCCTCGACCGCTGCTTGCAGCAGGGCTTCGAGTGTCACCGGGCCTCCGATACTCACTCCCCGTGCCCATGCGGGAAGCGGCACCTGGGGCAACGTGAAGAGCACATGCCCGGGCAGTCGGTTGCCGAACGCCATCTCGAGGATGACACGCACGGCGATCACCACGAGGCCGATCTTTAAGAACACGGCCAACGAACGAGACCAGGGGGCATCCGTGCGGCGGGCGGCCACGACATAGGCGGCCACCACGACCACCAGCAGCAAGAGGAGCACGTCAGTCGTGCGCGACGCAACGATGGCCAAGCACCCTGCCCAGGCCCACCATGCGGCGGGATGGAGTCCCCGTCTGCCGGTCTGGCCACGTGAACGCCCGCTCATCGGGGTCCGATCACGGCGTCCGAGGACGCTTCCGCCAGCGCAGGAAACCAGCGATGCCCAGGCCGACTATGAGGAGGATGCCCAGGGTGATCGAGGCCAGATTGGGCCAGTTGGTGTACGAGGTGGCTGGCGTGGATTTCACCACTGGGTCCTGAGGGAACGTGGTGTCAGTCGTATCGCCGCTGGAGGACCCGTCACTGGATGAGCTACCCGATGAACCCCCATCTTGCGAGGAGCTGCCCCCTCCTGTTGGGAAACTGCCCACAGTGGATGTGGTCGTGGTCGTGGACGTGGTCGTGGTCGTGGCCTTGTTTG
>CAIQOJ010000126.1 GCA_903873395.1 uncultured Acidimicrobiaceae bacterium | reverse complement strand
CCGCTCGACCGGGTTCCGGCACTGGCAGGCCTGCGCCCCTGCGAACAGGCGACCAGGACTTCAAGCGCAGCACGGATCGTTTGACCGGGTCCCCGTGAGTTGAGCCACACACTGTGCGAGTCCGATGCCCCAGAATGGGGCGAGGAGGACTGCACGATGAAACGACGCCGGCACACGCCCGAGCAGGTGATCCGGAAACTGGCCGAGGGAGACAAGCTCCTTGGTCAGGGCCAGAGCATCGAAGAGGTCTGCCGCCACCTGGAGATCACCGAGTCGACGTGGCATCGGTGGAGGAACCAGTACGGGGGCATGAAGGCCAACGACGCCAAGAAGCTGAAGGAGCTGGAGAAGGAGAACCAGCGCCTGAAGAAGCTGGTGGCCAACCAGGCCCTCGACATCGACATGCTGAAGGAGTTGGCCGAGGGAAACTTCTGACCCCGAACCGACGTCGTCGAGCCGTCCTTCGGCTCACGGACCGGTTCGGGGTCTCCGAACGCCACGCCTGCGCGGTGGTGGGCCAGCCCCGCTCCACCCAGCGCCTCGCCCCCCCGGTGCCCAGTGAGGACGAGGAGCACCTCCGTGCATTCCTCCGGGCCTTCGCCGTCGAGCGTCCCCGGTGGGGCTGGCGCAGGGCAGCTGATGCCGCCCGGGACGCCGGATGGCGGGTCAACAACAAGCGGATCCACCGCCTGTGGCGGGACGAGGGCCTGCGTGTGCCCTACAAGAAGCGCAAGAAGCCGCTCCGGGGCACCGGGCTCCTGGTCGGTGCCATGTGCCCGATTCGGCCCAATGTCGTCTGGGCCCTCGACTTCCAGTTCGACCAGACCGCCGATGGGCGGACCCTCAAGCTGCTCAACATCATCGACGAGTTCACCCGGGAGTGCCTGGCCATCGAGGTCGAGCGCTCCATCGATGCCGACGCAGTGGTGACGACCCTCGAGAAGATCACCACCGACCGACCGGCACCGGTCTACCTGCGCTTCGACAACGGGCCCGAGTTCATCGCAAACGCGGTTGCCGACTGGTGTCGGTTTAACGATGCCGGCACCTTGTTCATCGACCCGGGATCACCGTGGCAGAACGCCTGGATCGAGTCATTCAACGGCCGCATCCGCGACGAGCACCTGAACGGCCAGCTCTTCGACAGCCTGCTCGAGGCGAAGGTGCTGACCGAAGACTGGCGGATCGACTACAACTTCAACCGACGACACAGCGGCATCGGCCGGATGACCCCGGCCGCATTCGCCGAAGCCTGGACCATCAGGAACCAACTACAACTCGCATAGTTGGTGGATCAGCAATCGGGTACCGGTCAGCATCGTCTGAGCCGCATCGTCTGAGCCGCATCGTCTGAGCCACATCGTCTGAGCCGCATCACATGAGGTCCATCGCTTGAGGTCCATCGTCCGAGGCGGATCTGATTGGTTGCTTGTTGCCGGTCAGTGATCGGCGGCCATGGTGAGCGATCGAGACGAACAGCAGTGGCAATCAGCAGGGGGGCCGGGAGGTGCCGGTTCAGATCCGCCGACCAGGCGCACGTGGCGCACGGGGCGCTCACGCTGGCCAGACCATGAGGTAAGCACTGAAACGCACGACACCTGAAGTTCGGGCCCTGTGGTTCGGGCCTTGTAGTTCTGGCCCTGGGTTGCGGACCCTGTGGATCGGACCCTGGAACGCACAACACCCGATCGGCTAGCCGATCGGGTGTTGTCAGAGGTGCT
>CAIQOJ010000125.1 GCA_903873395.1 uncultured Acidimicrobiaceae bacterium | reverse complement strand
GCTGCACGGAGTGGGCTACACGGAGTGAGCTGGAAGGAGTGGGCTGGAAGGAGTGGGACTGCCTGAGTTGGTGCTTCTGCAACAAGACCCACGAGGTCAGGCGTGGCGATTGGTACTCAGTCCTCCTCCAGCCTGATTGCATGAGTTGGGCAGAAGCGCACGGCCGCTTCGACGGCTGAGCGCTGCGAGTCGCCGGGTGACTGGTCAAGCACGGTGACCAGGTGGCCTTTGCCGAGTTCGAACACCTCGGGCGCTTCGGACTCACACACACCGTGCCCCTGACAGAGGTCGTCGTCGATGACGATACGCATCAAGGGTGCCTCGTGATCATGAGGACCCTCCGACGCGGCGCGCATCGGCTCGACGGCGGTAGCGCACCGTGCAGGGCTGCGCTAACTGCACCACCATCTTCGAGTGGTCGTTCCGATAGGTATCGGCCGGCTGGGCCAGGCTGAACTCGTAGTCGCAGAGCAGGACGCTGAAAATGGCCTTGAGCTGCATCATGGCGAACGCTGCACCTACGCAGCGATGGCGTCCGGCGCCGAAGGGAATCCACGTCCACGGATTGGTCCGGTCCTCCTCTCGTGGAGCGAGGTAGCGGCTGGGACGGAAGGCATCGGGTTCAGGAAAGTCCTCGGTGATCCGGTTGGACACGGCTGGGCTGGCCCCGACCATCTGTCCGGCCTGAATGGTGAAGCCCTCGACCTCGAGGTCTTCTTTGGCTACGCGCAACAAGAGGATCAGCGGCGGATGAAGTCGGAGTGCCTCTTTGATGGCGGACTCGAGGTGGGGCATCTCTCGAAGCGCTTGGTAGCTGACCTCGTCCCCGCCGGCGTAGAGCTCGCCAAGTTCAGACTCGACGAGGGCGAGCTCGGTGGGGTTGCGTAGAAGCTCAATGAGGGTCCACGCCGCGGTGCCCGAGGTGGTGTGGTGTCCGGCAAACATCATGGAGATGAACATGCCGGTCACTTCGTCGGGACTGAACCGGTCAGTGCCGTCGGGATTCTTAATCGACATGAGCACGTCGAGCAGGTCCCGGTCGTCTTCGACGGCTGCAGGGCCTTGGGCCCGCCCTTCCATGATCGTCTGGACCAGGCCCACCAGGCCCACCCGGGCGGCGTCACGACGACGGAACGATTCGATATCGGCATAGGCATCGACGTAGGCGATGGCATCAGTGCCCTGCTCAAGGTCGTGGTAGAGCTCGGCGAACCGACCGTCGAGTTGGGAACGGAAACGTGGGCCGATCAGACAGGCCGACGAGGTGTAGATGGTCAACTCGGCAAACCAGTCGAGGAGGTCAATCTCACCTGCATCTCCCCATGCGGCAACCATGGTTTCGACCTCAGTGGCGATGGTTGCTGCATGGCCCCGCATGAACTTGTCCCGCAGGGCCTGGTTGTGGAGCATCTCGCGCCGACGCTCGGGTGGAGCATCGAAGACGACCCCTTCACCGAAGATCGGCGTCATGAAGGGATAGGCCTCGGCCTGGTCGAGCACTTCTTCGGGGGCCCGGAAGAACAACTCGTTGGCATCGGCCCCGCTGAGTAGGACCACGTCACGACCGGCGAGATCGAAAATGCCGACGTCGCCGCACTCGGTGCGCACTCGCTCCATCAGGCCGATGGGATCGGCACGCAGTTCTTCGAGGTGGCCGGTGGCATGGTCGCCGCCGGACACCCGGCTCGGCAGACGGGCCGAACTGTCGATTGTCGTCATGCCGGCTCCTCGGATGGCTCAATGACCGGTGGCTCAATGATGGGGGCCTCGGGTTGGACTTCGACCACGGTTGCGTGGGTCCCTCGGGGCAGTGTCACTGCCGAGACGACGGCTTGGGCTACCCCGGACGGCTTCATGAACGCACCGTGGCGAGCGAACCCCCAGGCCACCCAGCCCTCGAGTACCTGGGTTGTCACCTCCGGATCCCAGTCCATGCCCATGCCCGTCAGGGTCGGACCAGGTCGGACGATCGTCGCCCGTACTCCCGTGCCTTCCAACTCCATCTGGAGTGACCGCACGTAACCTTCCAGGCCCCATTTGGAGGTCACGTAGGCAGCCATCGTCGGTCGAGGACGTTCGGCCACATCAGAGGTCACGAAGACGATGTCGCCAGCTCGCCGATCGACCATGCCGGGGAGTAGCGCACGTGCAAGACGGTGGGTGCCGGTGATGTTGACATCGAGCACACCGGCCAAGTCCTCAGTCGACGTGTCGAGTACTGCGCCGGCCATGTTCTGCCCGGCATTGGAGACAACGATCGAGAGCGGACCGACCGCCGCCTGAGCCTCGATGCCGAACTGGGCGACAGACTCGTCATCTCCCAGGTCCAGGTGGAGAGCAACTGCATGGCCTCCAGACACCCGGATCGCTTCGGCGGCGGCTTCGCAGGCATCGACTCGCCGAGCGCCGAGGACCACCGGGTGGCCGAGGGCGGCCAGCGCTTCGGCGGTAGCTCGCCCGATTCCCGATGATGCGCCTGTGACGACGGCGGGACGGCGTGCTGGGTGGGGAGGGATACGGGCCATCAGCGCAGAGTCACGGTGGTTGGCAGGGCGGCTAGACCCCGCACGTTGATGGAGTGGACTCGGACGATGCCGTCCGGGTCCACGTCATAGGAGGCGACTCGGTTGACGATCTCACCCAGAGCGATCCTCGCCTCCATGCGGGCCAGCGGTGCGCCCATACAGAAATGACGCCCACTCCCGAAGCTGACCAACTTGGTGGTGTCCCGTCCCAGGTCGTAGCGATCGGGCTCGGGGAAGACCTCGCCGTCTCGGTTGGCCGATCCGACGAGCAGCAGCACACGATTCCCCGTGGGGATGTGGCTGCCGTGGAGTTCGACCGGAGCCTTGGTCACCCGAAGCAGCATCTGACTCGACGTATCGAAGCGGAGAGTCTCCTCGATCCAATCGGCCACACGGGTCGGGTCGGCAAAGGGCACGGCCACCTGATCAGGGTTGCGCCATCCCCAGTACCAGGCGTTTCCAAGGAGTTTGGTGGTTGTCTCGTTGCCGGCCACGACCATGAGGAAGAGGAAGGCCACAATCTCCTCATCGGTCAACTTGTCTCCGTCGATCTCGGCATCAACCAGAGCCGAGGTCAGGTCGTCACGCCGGGTGCGACGGCGGTCATCGACCATCTCCTGGTAGTAGCCGACCAGGATCAAGGCGGCTTCCATGCCCTCGGGGGGGACGTCGTAGACGCCGTCCTCACGATGCAGCACGAGGTCGGCCAGACGTCGGAGTTCCGCTCGGTCGGCCCGAGGTACGCCGACCAACTCGGAGATAACGTCCATCGGCACCTTGCCAGCCACGTCACCGATCAGGTCGAAGGTGCCCTGTTCGAGGGCGGGCAGCAGATGTTCGAGGGTGATCTCACGAATGCGCTCCTCCATGGCTGCCACCTTGGTGGGGGTGAAGCCCTTGCCGGCCAGCGACCGCATCCGGGTGTGTCGTGGCGGGTCGAGGGCGAGGAACGACATGGTCCGATGGGCGTCTTTGTTGAATGCACTCGGATCCAGAGACACCCCGTAGGAGTTGGAGTACGTGTCGACATTGCGGAAGGCGGCGAGGACGTCCTCATGGCGCGACAAGGCCCAGAAGTCGAACTCGTCATTGCGGTACACAGGCGCTTCTGTCCGCAGGCGGGCGTAGGTGGGGTAGGGATCCTCATGGATCTCATAGGCATAGGGGTTGTAGGCGACCGGAGTCGGTTCGGTGGTGGTCACTGCGTCTTCCTTGTGCTCATCGAGGCAGCCACATCGGATTCGGGGGCAGCGCCGTGGCTCTCGAAGGGTGATTCGTCACTGACGAGCAGGCTGGCGGCATCGGCCATAAAGCGAGGGATGTCCATGAACGACATGTGGCCAGTACCGGCGGTGACCAG
>CAIQOJ010000124.1 GCA_903873395.1 uncultured Acidimicrobiaceae bacterium | reverse complement strand
GGCTCACCTGGAGAAGGTCGGTGGTGAGGAGGGCCGGAAGGCAGCCCCTCAACTCCGCCGACTCCTGCCGCTGAAGAACCGGGCGGAGTACGACCCCGAACCGATCTCTGCAACCGAAGCGAGGGCGGCGGTCACCGCCGCGGCACGCATGGTGCGAATCGCCGAGCAGACAGTGAAACAGGTCGAGCGCTGAACCCTGTGGTTGCTTGTTCCGAGGTCTGTTTCCATCCCTACTCCATCCCTACAATTCGACGGAACCGGGTGGATGCAGGACCACTCGAATCGGAAGAGACGCAGGTCAGCGCACTGGCAGCAACCAGCTGGACCCCCGGAACCGAGCACGCAGACCTACGAAGGAACCAACCAGATCCAGCGAGTGGTCATCTCCAAGGGCGTGCTCGGATAGCTGCTTTGCCCGAATACAGCGGGGGTCTGACAATCTGGCGAGTACGGGATGAACGGCCGATTGTTCCGACCGAGCTCGTACTTCCGGAATTTCTGAGCACCTACGTGTGTGCACCCTGACCTGACCCCCGTTCACTGAGCGGTGGCGCTCACGCTCCCAGGTCGAGGATGGACTCAGCCACCTTGTCGTAGCTGTCCTCCGCCGAGAGCGCCTTGGCCCGTTCCCGCAACTGCTCGGACAACGTGGGATTTCCGAGAACTTCGTCGATGGCTGCACCGAGGGCTCGGGGATCACCGACGGGCACGAAGAGGGCTGCGTCCCCGAGCCCGAAGCGCAGACCCGGAAGATCCGAGGCGACCACGCAGGCCCCGGCTGTGAGGGCCATGGCGGCGACCCCGCTCTGCGTGGTGTTGGTGTAGGGAAGAGCGACCACTCCTGCAGTGGCCAAGAGGGCTTGGACGTCGTCGTCGGGCACGTAGCCGCAGAACCGGACGTGGTCAGGGTCGAGCTGGCTCAGTTGATTGACGCGCTCTGCGAAGGCTTCGTCGGCCCGACCCATCAGCCGGAACAACCCCGTCCTCTTGCGGACTGCCCCTGCCACCACAAGGTGGGAGGCCAGGCGGGTCTGCCTCTCGACGATCGAACGCACGATGATGTCCGTGCCCTTGTCGGGGTGGGTGAACCCCAAGGCCAGCACCGAGTCCGACCTCACGTCATAGCGATCGGCAACCCGTGAGCGATCGTCGGGATTGATGTCTTGGGCTACTTCGCATCCATGAGGAACGAGAGCCACGTCGGCATCAACCAGCCGAGGGCACAGCTCGAGGACCGCCTCTTTGGCATTGGGGGAGAAGACCACGACTCGTCCCCGAGTCAGTGCGAATCGGTAGATCAACCGACTGAGAGCGCCTAGTCGGTTCCCCTCCCTGGCGGCTTCATGACTCGTGATGACCAGACGCCGATCGCTTCGTCCCAACCAACGGATCATCGAAAGCGTGGAGATCAGGTGCATAGCGGCCGCGGAGATCGCAAACTGGACGATCACCACATCAGGATCAAATACTTTCAGGTGCCGACGGGCTCGCCCAGTGGTGAGGTAGCCGAGCACGCGGGCGGCCCGAAGGCGTCCCTCGCACGTTGCTTCTTCCGTGGCCTCTCCTCGCTGCGCAGTGGAGATTGCCAACACGTCGTGACCCTGGGCGATCATTGCCGTGGCGAGTCGGCCCGAGTGCGAAGCCAAACCGTCAGGCTGGGGCGCCCACGGTCCGAGAATGACCACCTTCACAGCTGGTCCTGGCCGAGGATGCTGTGCCTGTGTCCATGAGAACACTGGGCCTGTATTCCTGCAGAACCGGTGGGCGTCACCATCACATGGATGTTCACGACACGGACATGCATGCTGTGGCTTTCTTGCTGGTGCGTCACGGTGCAGGCCGTCTTCGAGATTCGATCTGGCGCACCGCTCCCACGAAGAACCCGGCGACATCGCAAGCGTCGTCGACCATCGCGCACACCGGATAAGCAGCTTGGCTCCACTCACCGGATCGTACGGCCCGTGAAACCCACCCAGACCGGGGGAGCAAGCCCACCCCCAGACAAGCTCCGATTGCCCAGGCGGCGCCGAGGGGTGCAGCCAGAACCGCGGCGCCAGCTGCGGTCACTCCGAGGACGCTGGTTGCCGGCAGGCCACCTTCGCGCACCCATCGACGTCCCGATCCCTTGCCATAGGAGTAGCGCCGCCGCCAGTTGTCCCGGAGGTGAGGGTCGAACTTATGGCGCATAACGATCTTGGGCGCAACCATCAGGCACGTTGAGGAGAATGCCCCTCGGAGCTCGGTGCAGACGTACTCCTCGTCTCCGCCGAAGCGAATGGAATCGTCGAACCCCCCGATGACGTCGAGCGCGTCCCGTCGAAACGACATGTTCGCCCCGACCAGAGAAGCCACGGGGGCATACGCGGTCGAGGCAGGATTGACCAACCCTTTGGGTGCTCCTTGGCGGACTTGGCGCATCAGGCGATGGGATAGCGATGGATCGATCATGGCGAACTCGAGCGGTGCAATTGGATTGTTGTCATCCAGATAGCGCTCAGCCAAGGTGGAGCGTCCCGCCCCGATGACTTCTCCGCCTACACCTACGACTTCGGCACCTACCTGGTTCCAGGTCGCCAGCAACTGGGTCGTCCAGTCCGGCGGGGGCACGCAATCGTCGTCGCAGAAGGCCACTAGTGCAGAAGATGTCACCCGGATCCCATGGTTGCGCGCTGCACTCAACCCTTGGTTCTCGGACAAGACCTCGACCGTGACGTCGAATGCGGCTGCCACCTCAGCCACTCCGTCATGTGATCCGTCATCGACAACCACGATCTCCACGGAGGTTTCTTGAGCCATGAGTGCGGCCAGACATGCCCCGATGCGCTGTGCTCCGTTGTAGGTGCAGACGACTACACAAAGGTCGGCGGGTCCGAAGTCCTGATGCGATCGGACTTCGGGTCCGTCGTCGGATGCACCGTCCGTCGTTGGGTGGTCGGGAAGTGCGGATTCGGTGCTCATAGTCCTTCGTGGGTAGTTGGGAAGTCCGAGCCACAGTTGTAGCGACGCCCAATGGCACGCCCGGGCCTCTCGACAGGGCGGATCGGTCTGGCCGTGTGTCGGTGATGCAGGCCAATGCATGTTCCCCGCAGCGTCGGCCCCACTGCTGGGCTGGCGATTCGTCCCCATGCGCCTGGATCACAGGCTGGGCGCAATCGGTCCTCTCTTGTGAAGCGTGTCGTGAGCCCATCAGTGTTGTCGCACACACGCTGCTCCGGGACCCGAGAGGCCAATGGGGATGTTTTCAACTCACCCGTACTTTAGGCCCCAGCACTATCGAGGTTGACCGAGATCAAATGGGTCTGCTGCACGATCCGGTGACGAGGCAGGTGATGTCTCCTAACGCGAGGTGCTTCACCTTGCGACGACCCATGCGATGTCGGCGCATGCAACCACTGGTGCGGCAAACCACCAGCGGGTTACCTCATGTGGATAGCGACCCCACGTGGGCATGGACCCCAGTGATGCGCCAGAGCCCGATGGGCTTTGGCACAGGCGCCAGGAACGGACGTCGAGACCTCCTGGGACCAGACCTCGTGGGACTAGACCTCATGAGACCAGAGAGAGGATCCAGCGTCGAGGCGACCGTGATGCCGTGCTTCGTGTCGGGATGACCTCTGGACGTGAGGGCAGGTCATTCCGTCATCGGGCGGGGGGTCATTAGGGGGCGGGGCGGATCATGAACTGCCGAGCATGGCGACGGGGTGTTCCAGAATGGCCTCCGAGTTCCATGGCCATCGAGGGTAAGGGACTACCCGGCGAGGGCTTTCGGGCTATCCCGAGAACAGCCTTGCGTAGCGCGTCATCAGATCGGTAGTTTTGGAAAAGAGACGTCAACGCTACGGGGCCCGCTAGCGCTGTCGTCTCCCTGGGGGGGGGTCATGATGGCGCTCGTAGTGCAACGAAAGCAGTGGACGTCGTGGTCGTGTGCCCTGGGTCCATGCGACAGAACGCGCTGGACAACTCGATGACCAGCACACCGGTGGCAGTCGCGATGGAGGGTCCCGCAGAGGTTGCGAAGGCGGGCCCGAGCCGACTGGTGATCGTGGCCATGGATATCCTGCTCGCGTCGACGGCAGCCGTTCTCGGTCTGCTGCTCGGCTGGCCGGAGTTTGGCTCGCAAGGGAACCTCACCGTTTGGTATGGAGCTATTGCGATCGGCGCCCTAGTGGTCGTTTCTCCGTGGCGGTGGTGGACGTATTCGGTAGCGCTCGTGGCCGCCACGTACTTCGCTTCCATTCACGGGGGTTGGACTCCATTGGGATCGTGGGTCCGTGCCGTCAGCGACCTTGTTGTTGTGGTCTTGGCCGCTCTTGCCCTCCGAAGGCTCCGCTGCATCCCCTTCCTGGCCATCCGCGACGCCATAGCGTTCGTCGCCGTTCTCGACGTTGCGGGAGGGATCCGCTCACTTGTCGGCCCAGGCCTCGCAGCGGTGTCTTCGTTCGCACGAGGGTCTCAAACCTTGCCTGCGGTATGTGTCGGACTCTCGACCGTCATCGGTGGAGCAGTGGTCGTGCCATTGATTGTCTTGGTCGTCGATCGGACGTCATGGCCCTTGTTCAGTCGGCGGAACATCAAGACGGGTGTTGCCGCCACGCTTGCGGTGGCTGCACTTGTCGGCGCCACGTTCTTCGAACCCCCGGGACTGCTCTACCTCGGCCTCGGTTTCCTGATCATCCCGGCATTCGTCGTTCTTGCCGTTCGGTTCTCTCAGTTGACCGTGGCCGTCACCTTGTTCATCGCCGTGTCGGGGATGGCCGCCGGAACCACGCACGACCTCGGTCCGTTCGCCGTGGTTCACGCATCGACCGAGACCATGCTCCACGTCATCTTGACGGTGCAGTTGTTCTTGGTGGCGCTGCCGGTGGGCACCTGGATCTTGGTGGCCGCCATGGCGGCCAACCGTAAGGCAGTCGAGGTACTCCAGGATGAGATCGACGTGGATGCCGTCACCGGCCTGCGCAGTCGGGAGTGGATGATTGACCATCTCCGCAACCTTCTCGAAGGCTCCTCGCCTGGTATCGCTGTCGCCGCACTCTTCATCGATGTCAGCCAGTTCGCCTTGGTTCGTCACTCCCTGGGTTACCGAGCGGGGGACGAGGTCATGACCCAGATCGCTGATGACGTGGCTGAACTGGTTCCTGGCGGAGGTGAACTGGGCAGGTTCGACGGTGAGCGACTGCTCATGGTGGTTCCCGGGTTGCGCGGGGTCGTAGAACTCAGCGAATTGGCAGATCGGGTAGCCGCAGTGATCGCCGCCGAGCGGGAGGTGCGTGGCAAACGCATGGCACGCAGCGGGACGATCGGCGTCGCTGTCGGGTCGGCGGGCACAACGGCCGAGGGACTCCTGCGCGATGCCGACCTCGCCCTGGTGGCTGCGCTTTCCGAGGGCGGTCGGGGCTGGAAGGTCTTCGAAGACCTCGACGGTGACGAGGGCGGATTGTTGACCCTCGAGCACGCTATGCGAGTCGGCCTGGAACGCAACGAGTTTGTCGCCTACTTCCAGCCTCAGGTCCAGATGTACGACGGGGCCATTTGTGGATACGAAGCCCTGGTTCGGTGGATCCACCCTGATCGCGGCCTGGTCCCTCCCGTCGAGTTCATCCCGGCCGCCGAGCGGACCGGGCTGATCATCCCTCTGGGGCAGGCCGTCCTGGACCAGGCATGTGCCCTGCTGGTGGCCCGCCCCGACATCCCTGCGGTGTCGGTCAACGTTTCGGCGGTCCAACTGGCCCACGATGCGTGGCTCGCTTCGGTCAAAGCTGCACTTCGGTCCACGGGCGTCGAACCGAGCAGACTTATCCTTGAGCTCACCGAGACCGCCATTTTCCGGCTCACCGACCTGGCCCGAGGAGCCTTGGTCGAGTTGCACGAACTCGGCGTGGGCATCCACGTAGACGACTTCGGAACTGGTTTCTCCTCGCTGTCGAACCTGCGCGACCTGCCGGTCACCGGACTGAAGCTCGATCGATCGTTCGTTACTGCTCTGTCGTCGGGTGACGAGGGAGCACTGGCCCTGGTGCGAGGTCTCGCTGGATTGGCTAACGGACTGGGACTCGAGACGGTGGCTGAGGGTGTCGAAACAGAAGATCAGGCGCAGATCCTGGTCGAGGCGGGCTGGACCTTGGCGCAGGGGTACCTCTATGGCCGACCCGAAGCTCAGGTGAAGCGGGGACCTGGTGCACGTCCGACCGACGACGGCCGGCCCGAATCCACGTCGATGAGCGCTCCGGGCTCCGGGCGCCACGGCTTGGTCGCCAACTGACCAACTGACCTGGTTCTGCGGGTCGTTCGCAACCGTTTCCCGGGTTGTTTTCACGGTTGGTGAACAACCAGACGCATAGAGCGGTGCGGAACGGTCGCAACTCGGTTCCAACTGTTCGGGAGCGGGTTCGCGGGAATACGATGAGATGAGCAGGCGAGCACCGAGGCCATCCGGCACTGCGCAGTTTCCCAGGTCCGACGTGTATGAGCCGAGGGCGATGACAGTCAGAAGGGCATGTTGATGCGAGTAGGGCACTCCCCAGCGAAGACGAACGTGGCCAAGGTGGCACGGTCGACCGCCCTTGCGGTCGTGGTCGTCGTCGGGGCACTGGCCACAGCGGCGCCGGCAGGGGCTGCTGTTTCGTCCGCCAGTCCGGCTACCGTGGCGAGCGCTCCGGCTTCCGGCAACTCGGCAGTTGATCCATCGATTGGGCATCGCTACCGCCATGGCTGGGTCGGCCTGCGCGGACGCCCTGCCGTCCATGCCGCTGCTGGTGCAGCCACAACGACGAACCCTCTGATCTATCGCGGTGGTGTGGGAGGTGTCGGGGTGACAACAGGTACGCCCAGCATCTACCTCGTCTTCTACGGCTCCCAGTGGGGCACCCAAGGCACGACGACTGTGGGTGGCCGCACCTACGCCACCTTTACCGGCGACACCAAGAGCGTGGCACCTCTCCTCCAAGAGTTTTTTGCCGGCCTCGGCACCGCAGGCGAGACCTGGTCGGGAGTCATGACTCAGTACTGTCAGGGAGGTTTGACTGGAGCAACGACGTGTCCGGCGGGCACGGTCCATGTGGGATTCCCGACCAACGGCACGCTCAGCGGCGTGTGGGAGGACTCGTCGGTGGCCTCACCTGCTCAGGCCACCGGCGCGCAACTGGCTGCCGAGTCCCAGACGGCGGCAGCGCACTTCGGCAACACCACTGCTGCGTCGAACCGAAACGTGCAGTACGTGATTGTGTCGCCGTCCGGGACCCACCCCGATGGGTTCAACACCACGGCCGGCAACTTCTGCGCCTGGCATGACTACAGCGGCGATACATCGCTCGGTGTGGTCAGCCAGCCCAACGGCCCGACAACATTCACCAACCTTCCCTACATTCCCGACATGGGAGCCAGCTGCGGCCAGAACTTCGTCAATGCTGGTGCGGCTGGCACGCTCGACGGGGTGACCATCGTCGAGGGTCACGAGTATGCAGAGACGGTGACCGACCAGTTCCCGGCGGGCGGCTGGACCGACTCAACCGGTGCCGAGAACGGCGACAAGTGCTCGTGGATCACCGCCGGTGCGACCGGTGGCGCCCAGAACGTGACCTTTGCCACCGGTTCGTTCGCCATGCAGGCGACGTGGGGCAACGACGGTGCCTCGGGAGCCGGAGCCTGTCAGATTTCCCATGCCTACGTGACCTCCTCAGTTGTTTCCGTCACCAATCCTGGTGCTCAGTCGGGCACCACAGGAACGTCGAGCTCGCTGCAGATGGTGGCATCCGACTCGGCCTCGGGTCAGACGCTCACCTGGGCCGCGACCGGACTACCGGCCGGACTCACCATCGGGTCGTCGTCGGGCTTGATCTCGGGGACGCCGACGGCAGCCGTGTGGAATGCTCCGGTCACGGTGACGTCGACCGATGGCTTCGGCACGGTAGGGACGACATCGTTCACCTGGACGGTGGCATCCCCGGGTGGGAACACCGTGACAGTCGTCGCTCCGCCGAGTGTCGCGTCGTCCACGGCAATGGCGATCTCCCCGGTCCAGCCATCAGCAGCAGACACCCAGGTCGGGCAGACCTACACCTGGTCGGCCTCGGGTCTGCCTTCAGGCCTGAGCATCAATGCGACCACGGGGGCGATCTCCGGCGTGCCTGCGTTTCCCACGTCTACGACCGCCACGGTCACCGCCACTGATGCTGCGGGCTTTGCCGGGTCGGCACAGATCCTCTGGACCGTGAACAACAAGGTCACCGTGTCCAATCCGGGGCCCTTGGTGTCCGCCCCGAGCGTGGCCATCACGCCGATCCAGTTGGTCGCCAGCGACTCGGCCTCAGGTCAGACGTTCACGTGGTCAGCCACCGGTCTGCCCTCCGGTCTGTCCATCGATCCTTCGACCGGAATCGTGTCGGGCTCCCCGACATCGGCCGGGTCATCAACGGCGGTCGTCACCGCAACGGACACGACAAGTGCCGCGGGATCGGCCTCGTTTACCTGGACGATCTCCGACGTGATCGTGGTGACGAATCCCGGTGCCCAGTCGTCCATCTCGGGAGCGGCCGTGGTCGGACTGGTCTCGTCAGCCACCGATTCGGCTGCAGGCCAGACCCTCACCTGGTCGGCCACCGGCTTGCCGGCTGGACTCGTCATCAACTCGGCAACCGGAACCATTTCCGGCACACCGACCACGGCATGCGCCTGCTCGGTCACGCTCACGGCCACGGACACCACCACGGCATTCGGTAAGGCCACCTTCACCTGGACGGTGACAAACGCCGTGTCCGTCACCAGCCCCGGGGCAAAGTCCTCGGCAACGGGGGCGGCCATCGCCAGCCTCACTCTGCCGGTCAGTGACAGCTCCTCGGTTGCCACCATCGCCTCGTGGTCGGCCACCGGCCTGCCCACGGGGTTGGCGATCAACGCCACCACCGGGACCGTCACGGGTACACCGACCACCGCCGGCATCTACTCGGTCACGATCAAGGCAACTGACAGTGCCGGCTTTGCTGGATCGGCCAGCTTCTCGTGGACGATCGCCAACACGGTGACGGTGACGGCCAAGGCAGCACAGACGAGCACCACCGGTACGGCCATCTCCACCGTGACTAACTCGGCCACGGACTCCCAGTCAGGCCAGACGTTCACCTGGTCGGCCACCGGTCTCCCCACAGGTCTGTCGATCAGTTCCTCCTCGGGATCCATCACCGGCACCCCAACGGCACCGTGCTCGTGCTCGGTAACCGTCAAAGCCACGGACAAGACCGGCGCATCGGGGACCACCGTCATCACCTGGACCGTGAACAACCGGGTCACGGTGTCGTCGGTGTCTGCTCAGGCCTCGACGTCGGGCAAGGCCGTGACGAGTGTGACCGCCCGAGCTACGGACTCCCAGTCGGGCCAGACCTTCACCTGGTCGGCCACGGGGCTGCCCGCCGGCCTGACGATCGGAGCCACCACGGGAACCATGTCGGGCACACCAACTGCCGCATGTTCGTGTGCTGTCATCCTGACGGCGACCGATACTTCCGGGGCGAAGGGCACGACCACGTTCACGTGGAAGGTGTCCAACACGGTGACGGTGACCAGTCCGGGTAGCCAGTCCACAGCACTGGCCACCTCGGTGAGCCTGCAGATCAAGGGCACCGACTCGGCTACCGGCCAGACACTCACCTGGACGGCCACTGGCCTGCCGGCTGGTCTGGCCATGGCGTCGAGCACGGGACTCATCACCGGTAAGCCGACGGCAGCCGGAACGGCATCGGTAACGGTCAAGGCCACTGACACTTCCGGGGCATCCGGTTCTGTCACCTTTACGTGGACGACCAAGTAGCCCTTCGTGAAACAATTCTTCCGATGACATGGCAGGGCGCACTGTTCATGGAGGGCACACCCCACCAAAAGTGACCTTCGGCCCTAGAGCGGGACCTTCGCCGGCAGCCAACATGGGATGCAGCATTTCGGGCTAGTGGCGTCACCGGTTGCAGAACGGGGGCGAATTTCGGGCCACCTCAAGGTGACGTGCTGCGAAGACGACGAACAACCCATGTGGTCAGGCTCAACGAGAGGTGGAAGATGAATCCCAGCACGACAGCGATGATCTTGGTCGGCTATCAAAACGACTATTTCGCTCAGGACGGCATCCTTCGAGGGGTGATCGAAGACCCCACCAGTGTGGACTCGGTGCTGGCCAGCACCCTCTCGTTCATCGAGGAGGTGGCGAGCACCGGCATGAGCATCATCTCGACGCCGATCGTGCTCACTCCCGACTACCGGGCCATGGCCAACCCGGTCGGCATCCTCAACACCATCAAGGAGTCCGGCGCCTTTAAGGCCGGCTCGACGGGTGCAGACACCATCCCCGAGATCCTGGCCCTAGGCGATCGCATCGATTACGTGACCGGCAAGGTGGGCTTCAATGCGTTCTCGAACACGGCACTCGGTGACGTGCTGGCCGACCGGGAGGTCCGCGACGTCTTGGTGGCCGGCATGGTCACCTCCCTGTGCATTGATTCCACCGGCCGAGCCGCCTACGAACGTGGCTACGACGTCACGGTCCTGTCGGACTGCACCTCGGCTCGAACCATTACCGAGCAGGAGTTCTTCTGCGAGAGCGTGTTCCCGCTGTATGGCCGGGCCATGACCTCGACCGAGGTCCTCGACGAACTGCGGGAGACCGCCGCCTGATCAGCGGCACATCATGTCTGCCTCTCCCTATCGTCGCCGGGGCGGATCGCCCGAGGCGATCGATGTCACCGACCTTCACGTGGAGGCCACCCAACGGCTCACCGAAGCTCTGGTCGACTCAGAGCATCGGATGCGCCGGCGGGTGGAGCTCCTCAGCGAGGTCGTGTTCGAGACCGACGACGACGGTTCACTGGTCTTTCTCAACGGTGCATGGCACAACCTGACCGGCCACGAGGTCAGGGCCAGTTTGGGCAGCCAACTCATCGACTTCTTTCCCGAAGAGAATCAGGCTGCACTGTCGGGCGTCCTCAGTGCGCTCTCCACGGTGCCGCAGCGGCTCCGGACTCACCTGCTGCACAAGAGCGGCCGAACCGTGTGGATCTCACTCTCGGCAGCCCGTATGGCAACAGGGGGCGCCGTTGGCGTGTTCCACGATGTGACCTCGGAGAAAGAGGCACAGGACGAGCTGACGTTGCTCTCGTTGGTGGCCAGTGCCACCGACAACATGGTGATCATCACTGATGCTGAAGGGTGCATCGACTGGGTCAATCCGGCCTTCGAGTTTCGCACCGGCTACCACCTCGCAGATATCGCTGGGCGCGCTCCAGGATCCTTTCTCCAGGGGCCTGGGACCGACCCGGAGACCGTGGCTCGCATCAGCCGAGCCCTGCGACTGCGCACCTCGGTGCGTGAGGAGCTGTTGAACTACACCCGGGAAGGCGAGCCCTACTGGGTGCTGATCCAGATCACCCCAATCTTCGACTCCGAAGGTCGCCTCGACCACTTCGTGTCGGTGCAGTCCGACTCCACCGAGCGCAAGCGCCATGAACGGGAGATCCTGGAGCAAAAGGCTGCCCTTGAGGACCGAGTCCTGGCTCGCACTGCAGAGTTGCGCAAGGCCAAAGATGAAGCCGAAAGCGCGGCAATGGCCAAGAGTGCGTTTGTGGCCAACGTGAGTCATGAGATCCGCACGCCGCTGAACGCCATCATCGGACTCTCTCATCTGTGCTTGCGAACCGATCTCGACGAGAAGCAGCTCGATTACGTCTCCAAGACTGAAGCGGCAGCCAAGAATCTGCTGCGCATCGTCGATGACGTTCTCGACTTCTCGAAGATCGAGGCCGGTGCGCTCGTCCTCGAACACGCCCCCTTCGCTCTGGCCAACGTCTTCGGTAACGTCGATGCGGTTGTCGGGACGCTGGCTCGGGAGAAGGGCTTGGAGTTCGCCATCGATGCCGCCGAGGCACTCCCGACCTACCTTGTGGGTGATCCGCTTCGCCTGGAGCAGGTGCTGCTCAACTTGATCAGCAACGCCGTCAAGTTCACCCATCGTGGTTCGGTCCGGGTGGTAGTAGCCATCGAGTCCTTCGGTGATCGGGAGGTGACCCTGGAGTTCAGGGTCCATGACACCGGCATCGGTTTGACCCAGGTCCAGATCGACCGGCTGTTCCAGGCCTTCACTCAGGCCGACGAATCCACGACACGTAGTTTCGGCGGCACCGGCCTCGGGCTCGCCATTTCCAAGCGACTGGTCCAGCAGCTCGGAGGCAGGATCGGTGTGTCGAGCATGCCTGGGGTGGGGAGCACGTTCTTCTTCACGGCGAGGTTCGCTCCGCTCGAAGGGGAGGACATCGATGCCATCGCCAGTGCCGGCGATGTGGGGCAGCACTCATCGGACGTTGCCCGTCTGGCTGGTTCCCACATCATGGTGGCCGAAGACAACACCTTCAACCAACAGGTGGCGGCCGAGCTGCTCGAAGCAATGGGTGCCGAGGTGACCGTGGTGGCAAACGGATTCGAAGCCATCCAGGCACTGCTCCAAGGATCGGTCATCGATGCCGTGCTCATGGATGTACAGATGCCCGAACTCGACGGCCTCGAGGCGACCCGACGCATCCGGTCGACCCCAGGAATCGAAGGAACGGTCATCATCGCCATGACGGCTGGGGCGACCGAGGCAGAGCTGGCCGAGTGTCTCGATGCCGGCATGGACGACTGCGAACCCAAGCCCATCGACCCGGATCGACTCTATGCCACGCTTGCCTCGTGGCTCCCCGAGCGAGCACCGGTCGCCGAGCCCAACGAGGAGGAACGGATGTCGAGTCCCGAGTCAGATCCGGTGGACCGGAGTGCGCTGGCCCGATTGGTGAACGACGATCCCGAGAAGATCCGACTCTTCGCCATGAAGTTTGTTGAGTCGACCCGATCCACGTTGATCGACATGGAATCTGCTGGCGCACGACGCAATCTCACGGAGCTGGGCAGCCTGGCCCATCGCTTGAAGTCGGCTGCCGCCACCGTCGGCGCACCAGCCATGGCGTCGCTCTGCTTGGAGATCGAGACCGCCTCCCATCAAGGGGACCTAGGCCGGTCCCTCGAGTACCTTGCCGCACTGCCCCCCATGTTCGACGCCGTAGCCCGCGCATTCCTCGAGGAGGTCCCGTCGTGACCAATCATGTTGTCGCACTGGGCCACGAGACCACGCTGGACCCCACCGTGCGGGTCTTGATGGTTGATGATGACGACTTCATGCTCGACGTGATGGACGAGCTTCTTCGCCAAGCCGGGGCAGTGGATGTCCACCGTGCCGCCGACGGCAACGAGGCACTGGCCATCGTGGACGATCCACTCCGCCATCCCGATGTCATCCTCTGCGACTTGGACATGGACGGCATGGACGGCATCGTCTTCATGCGCCATCTGGCAGAGCGAGCCTACGGTGGAGCCATCATCGTCATGTCGGGATCTGATGACCGGATCCTTGCGTCGGTGAGCGATCTGGTCCGAGAGCACGAGTTGTTGCTACTCGAGACGCTGGCAAAGCCCATCGATGCAACCCGTCTGTTCCGGGCCTTGGCCAAGGTGACCACGGTGTCAGTCCAGGGCCTCGCCCCGGTGATGACCGGGGGACTCGAGTTCTTCACCGCCCGCTATCAAGGAGAGCAGCTCACGGCCGCTGCCGTCCGCAAGGGGTTGGAGCAAGGGTGCGCCAGGATCATGGTGCAGCCCAAGATCCGCCTGTCCGACCGGCGGGTCGTCGGGGCTGAGGCACTGCTCCGGTGGCACGATCCGGTCCGGGGCATCCTGCCCCCCATGGCCGTGATCCCGGCAGCCGAGAAGCACGCCCTGATCGACCGACTTACCTTTGCTGTCTACCAACAAGCTGTCGATGCCTTGGCCTACTGGCGTCGGCAGGGTCATGACATGACCATCTCGGTCAACCTGTCGACACTCAACCTGACATCGCTTGACGTGCCTGAACGGTTGAGTGCGGTGGCGCATGCCGCTGGCCTGGAGACGGGGTGCATCATCCTGGAGATCACTGAAGAGCGCCTGCTCGAGAACCTGGCGGCCAGTCTCGAGGTGATCGGCCGGCTGCGGTTGAAGGGCTTTGGCATGTCCATTGATGATTTCGGTACCGGATATGCGTCGATGGCCAACCTCAAACAACTGCCGTTCACCGAGCTCAAGATTGATCGCTCGTTCGTGCACGGTGTCATGGCCGACGAGTACGACCGGGCAATGAGGGTGATCCTCGGCTGCAGTGTCGAGCTCGGACATGCCCTACAACTCTCGGTGGTGGCCGAAGGGGTCGAGACCCAAGCCGAGTGGAACTTCCTCGAGGCACTGGGCTGTGACGAGATCCAGGGCTACCTGGTGGCCAAACCCATGCCCGTCGAGGACTTCTTGGTCTGGAAGGCCGCTTGGGACGCTGACCCGCCCGCCCGACGGATGGTGCATCCGGCCAGTGGTGCGGCGTGGCGGGCCTGAGTCTCGGCTCTCATCGAGGCTAGAGATCGGGACGGGGCTCGAGATCAGGCTGGCCCTCACGACCGTGGTTCGAGTTGTGCTGTTGGCGCCGCTCGGCGAAGTAGGCACGGATTGCTGCGTGATCCCAGCCGGGTGCGGACCGCACCGAGTGGATGCCAGCAACGCCACGGGCGACGAGTGCATCGGGTGATTCGGCGAGGCCTCGCCAGACAACCGCCAGGGGATCGCCGGGCCGGGAGAACTCGCCGATCCGGAATCCGGCGGCGTAGGTGGCCAGGCCGAGGAGGTGGTCGTCACCCAGGCGACTCGTCGGGAACGTCAGATCGAACGTGTTCGTGTGGCGAAGAGCCCGAAGGGCTGGTCCCGACATCAGCGATATGGCGCCGAGCGCATGTTCGCCCCTTCGGTAGCCGTTCGCCTTGGCCGATCGCTCCAGCGATCGCAGTTGTCTTCTCAGACCGGGATCCCGCAGTCCAAAGGGTCCCGTCTCGCGCATGATGGTGCGAGCGACTCCTGACCAGACCCGAGTTCCACCATCAGGGCCATACCTGTTGGCACCGAGCAGACCGCCATCGGGTTCGGAGGCGAAGCGCGCTCGCGCCTTTTCGACCAGCCCATACCCAATGATCAGGGCATCTGTATCGAGACGCACCACGACGTCGCAGTCGACAGTGTCGGCCAGCCAGGCGAACCCGAGCGCCAGGTTCGACCACAACTTCCCCTGTCGCCCTGATGGCTGGGTCCCTGGAGCGTCGACGACGGTGATGCGATCCCCAAAGGGGCGCAGCTCGTCGGCCACCTTGGCGCCACCATCGTTGACCACCACGATGGAAAGGGGTCCATCGAGGTAGGTGAAGCAACTCTCCACCGTGTCGGCGACAGGATCATCCGGCCCGGCTGGGATGAGGACTCCGATCATGGCTGTTCCATCAATGGGAGTGTCCTTCTATCGGAGTGTCCTTCAATCGGAGTGTCCTTTGCATTGCCGAGGAAGCGACCAGACGCTAGAGCGGCTTCCGCCCGCCCCCCCCGGACGCCAGGTAGTTCAGGTCGTCGGACGCTTCAGGAGGCCGAAAGAACGGCAACGGCGTCTCGAGGCGAACGACGGTGTTGCTCGGACCAGCCTGGGGCCCGGACAACATGGGAGATGCGCTCCGCCCATCCGTCGGCCCCCGCCACGTCCCGTGCCATCCGCACATACTCATGGGAGGCGATTCCTGCGGGATTGAACGTGTCGATGTTGGAGGTCAGGCCATAGACGACAGGCTCCTCTTCACGGGCGAATGTCCCGAACAGTCGGTCCCAGATGATGAAGATGCCACCATGGTTCCGGTCGAGATACTGACGGTTGGAGCCGTGGTGGACGCGGTGGTGCGACGGGGAGTTGAGCATCTCCTCTGCACCACCGATCCGATCGATGGCCTCGGTGTGGATCCAGAATTGGTAGATCAGATTGATGCCTCGAGCGGTGGCGACCAGCTCCGGCGACATGCCGGCCAAGCAGAGCACCCCGTAGGGGAGCGTGGTGCCCAGCGCCTCGGCCACCGGTTGACGGAGTGCCGTCGACAGGTTGTAGCGCTCCGAAGAGTGATGGACCTCGTGGAGGGCCCACATGTACCGACTTTCATGCATGAACCGGTGGTTCCAGTAGTAGATGAGGTCCCAACCCACGACAGCCAGGGCCAAGGGCAAGGGGCCGGACCCAAGTGATGGCAATCGCCGACTGGCCCAGAGGCGCTGTGCGCTGGTGAGGCGAGCCCATGTGGTGGTGATCGCCAAGCCGCCCGCGGCGATGGCCACTACGCCGCCAACGGCGGCCACCGTCCGCGCTCGGCGAGCAGCGGGTCGTGTGCCTTCGGGCCCCACCCAGTCGGACTCAGTGACGTGGGTGGTGCCGGCTCTGGCCGCTCCGGGAACGGCGGTGGGGCCAACCGAGGTGCGACGTCGCACGATGTCCGCAGCGGTGGTCACCACAGCAGCCGTGAGGGCTACGCCGACGAGGGCCTTACCGAATCTGCCCCGGCCAGGGGCGAGGGGTCGCACGAGTCGTGGGACGATCAGGGGAGCGAGCAAGCTGAGATTGCCCATCGTCAAGCTGGCCAGCGTGTCGCGCCACTCGTACTCGCCCGCCGTCGGACCTCCGCCCGCCGCACGTCGCCGCCGTTGCCAGAGGGCCTCGGCCCCGATGGCTGCGAAGTAGCTGGGCACGGCAAGGACGGTCAGATCGACTCCGCTGCTGGCTCCTCCGAGCCCTCGCGTGCGCTTCGCAGTCGAGCCGGTGTCGGACCGTTGTCTCACGTGCTGGCGTTCGCCTGGGTGACGGTAACCGTGAAGCCGGGGAAGCGACCTGCGGGCGGGGCTGTGACGGAAGCCGAAGGGTTCCCGCGCAGTTGGTTCTGGAGTTGGAGCACCGTGTAGTACTGCACGATGGGCCAGAAGCGGTCCGGTGCCAGGTTCGAGCGTTCACAGCCGTTGATGCCCAACTTGGCGAGGCTGGGAGTGGTGAAATTGTTGGCCACGGCGTAGGAAATGAGCCCACCACCCGAACGGATGCCCTCGCAGATGTCGGTGTAGGTGTTGTGCCCTTCGCCGGAGATGATGACGAGGACCTTGGGTCCCGGGAAGTCCTGGTAGCTCGACGTGACCCGGCTGGGAGGTACGGCGCTGTCACCTTGGGCGACGATGAGCATCACCGGCTTGGCCGATGGCGTACCGGCGGGCCCGACCGGAGCCCAGCCGACAGCGGTGGACACCTTGGGACTGTCCAGGGCATCAAAAGCTGTTTGGCCTCCAGCCGAATGACCCACCGCCGCCACCTTCTTGGGGTCGACGGTGGCGTGCAGGACTGACGCTGGATCCGTGGAGGCCCGTTCGACGGCATCCAGCGAGGCCGACATGATCGTGGAGTCCCGGGCCGGATCGGCAGTGGAGCCGGTGCGCAGTGCCTGAGAGGCCAGACCGCGCTCGAGGAAGTCGGCGCTGATCACCACGTAGCCCCAAGAGGCGATGCCGGTCAGGAGCTTGGAGTAGTAGAGACGCTGGCCCCCGAAGCCGTGGCTGAAGAGGACCACCGGATAGGGCCCCGAACGCGAAGCCGGTGGGCCGTCCCAGGCATCAGTGGTGGTCGTGGTGTTGTACTTGGCGGGCAGGATCCCCTGGAGAGCGGCGGGCAGGGTGGATCCTTCGGTGTAGCTGAAGTGAGCATGTCCGCTCAGGGCGTGGGGGTCAGCCGGATAAAAGACGGTGCTGAGCCGTTCGCCGTAGGGTGCGCCTGCGGGGCCTAGGTCGAGCGTGGTGACACCTACCGGGTTCGGACCAGCCTTCTGGTAGGCAGGGGTCGGTGTGGTGCTCTGACTCGATGAAGCACTCGTTGTCGAGGATGCACATCCTGCACCTAGCCCAGCCATGGCAATGAGGGCGCCGACGACGACGTGTCGACCTGTCCTGGCCGCCCGTGCTGGTGATCGTGGCGTCCTCAACGTTGATCTGATGGACATGGACATCGTCGCCTCCCCCTGGTGGCCGGGGTCTGATGTGAGCCGGCCTGCCTGACGACCTACCGTCCTCCCCACGGGCGGCACGGTCAACCATGCAGTGGCAGAGTACCGCAGCATCCTGGAGGTTGACCGGGTTGTCATCGCTGCGGAGCCGTCAGGTCCAGCGATGGCCGATGTCGTCGTCGCCTGGCCACGGGTGGTGCCCACTAGAACCGGTTCTATACTTGTCACGCCGGTCCGGCCACGGGCGCCGCCGGCCAGCACGTCTGCCCTCATCGTCGCCCGCCGTCCTGTTCAGGGGGATCCACTATGGCCCAGCCGGTCATCGTCGAAGCAGTCCGCACGCCCATCGGGAAGCGCAACGGTTGGCTCTCGGGCTTTCATGCCGCACACCTCTTGGGCAAGGCCCAGGCTGCTGTGGTTGAGCGGTCGGGCATCGAGCCTGCTGCAGTGGAGCAGATCGTCGGTGGATGCGTGACCCAAGCCGGCGAGCAGGCATCCAATGTCACCCGGACGGCCTGGCTCAGCCAAGGAATGCCGTATGAGACGGCGGCAACAACCGTGGACTGCCAGTGCGGCTCGGCCCAGCAAGCCAACAACTTCGTGGCCAACCTGATCAGCGCTGATGCCATTCATGCCGGCATCGCCTGCGGGGTCGAGGCCATGAGCCGCGTCGGCCTGGGCGCCAATGCCATCAATGGCCCTGGTCGTTCCAAGCCCGAAGAGTTCCCCTGGGACATGCCCGACCAGTTCGGCGCAGCCGAGCGGATCGCCCAGAAGTACGGCATCACCCGTGACGATGTTGACTGGCTCGGTTTTGAGTCACAGCGCAAGGCGGCCCAGGCCGTGGCCGAAGGTCGCTTCGACAGGGAGATCGCGCCGATTGAGGCTCCCGTCATGGGGGCCGAAGGACCAACGGGCGAGATGATGACCGTGAGCAAGGACCAGGGACCTCGTGACACCACTCGTGAGGGTCTCGCCAACCTCAAGACGGTCATGCCTGACGGGATGCACACCGCCGGCAACAGCTCCCAGATCTCCGATGGCGCCGCTGCCGTCTTGTGGATGTCCCAAGAGCGGGCCGGTCAGGCCGGTTTGCGGCCTCGGGCACGCATCGTGGCCCAGACTCTCGTGGGCTCCGACCCCTACTACCACCTCGATGGGCCTATTGCCGCCACGGCCGACGTACTGAAGAAGGCCGGTATGACCATGGCCGACATCGACATCTTCGAGGTCAACGAAGCCTTCGCTTCGGTCGTCATGTCGTGGGGCAAGGTCCACGAGGTCGATTGGGACAAGGTCAACGTCAATGGTGGGGCCATCGCCCTCGGCCATCCGGTGGGTTCCACTGGCGCCCGTCTGATCACCACGGCTCTGCACGAGCTCGAGCGGTCCGACAAGAGCCTGGCCCTGATCTCCATGTGCTGTGGCGGTGCCCTGGCCACCGGCACCATCATTGAACGCATCTGACGTCCTGCATCTGACCTACTGGGCCGCAGCGTCGGCCAGACCTACCCGAGGAGCACCATGATCGAGACCGAGCACCTCAATTTCGAGGTGGTAGGCACCACAGCCATCGTCACCATGAACCGTCCCGAGGCCAAGAACTCGCTGTCCGGTCCCATGCTGGTCGGCATGCTCGATGCCTGGATGGAGATCGACAGCAACGACGACATCCGCTGCGCCATCTTGACCGGAGCCAACGGAACCTTCTGCTCAGGGATGGACCTCAAGTCGATGTCGGGTCCCGGAAACGAAGAGGTCGCCGCCCGTATGGCTGACGATCCTGACCTCCACTGGAAGGCACTGCTCCGCCACCACCAGCTGAAGAAGCCGCTGATCGCAGCAGTGGAGGGCTACGCCGTGGCTGGCGGCACCGAGATCCTTCAGGGAACAGACATTCGGGTGGCAGGTCAGAGTGCCACCTTCGGACTCTTCGAGGCCAAGCGCGGCCTCTATCCGCTGGGCGGTTCAGTCGTGCGCCTGGTCCGCCAGATTCCCTACACGGTGGCCATGGACCTGCTGTTGACAGCCCGGGCCATGCCGGCCATCGAAGCCAAAGAGGTCGGCTTGATCGGCTACGTGGTGCCCGACGGGACGGCGCTGGACAAGGCCATGGAGATCGCCGAGGTCATCGGGGCCAATGCCCCCCTCGCCGTCGAAGCCATCAAGGCCTCACTGCAAGCCACCGACGGCATGTCCGAAGCCGAGGCTCTGGCCAAGGACCTGGAGTTCGGTTGGCCCATCTTCGCCAGCGAGGATGCCGCTGAGGGCATGAAGGCCTTCGCCGAAAAGCGACCCCCGGTCTACACGAGGAAGTGACCGACGCTCCTAGGGATCAGGGCCCAACCGGCGCCACGGCGCCGACTGGTCACAGCGACGACCCACGTCGCCGTCTGGCTGCGGCCATTCGGCCATTGATCACCTTGGTGTCAGCTACCGAGGTCGACGACGATGCGCTAGCCGAGGCAGCTGATGTCATCGAGCGGGCGACAGCAGCACTGACTGCCCGGTCCGGGGGCAAGTTGGCGCGCCAGGGACCCAGTACCGATGACGATGCTGAAGAGTTCTTTCCGACCAGCCCCATCATGGGGGCCCTCAACCCGCTGGCTCCGCCCGTGCGGGTGTGGACCGTCGATGGAGAAGAGCCGGGTCGCCGCGAGGTCCGGGCCGAGGCATGGTTCGACTGGGCCTACGAGGGCCCGCCGACCTGCGTACACGGCGGCGTGATTGCGGAGACGTTCGACGAGGTGCTCGGGGCAGCCAACATCGCCGCAGGCAACCCGGGCATGACCGGATCACTGACCGTGCGCTATCGCAAGCCCACGCCGCTGCGCACCACCCTGCGCATCGAGGCTCGTTTTCAGCACCGTGAGGGCCGCAAGATCCACTCGTGGGCCGGGATGTACAACGGTGAGGTGTTGACCGCGGAAGCCGAAGGCCTCTTCATCGAGGTCGTCCCCTCGCAGTTCCTGGCCATCGCTGAGGGTAACGCCGAGAACGCCGATCCGAACGTACTTGCGGCCATCCGAGCTGAAGCCGTACGAGTCGGGGCTGCTTCCGATGTCCAACCAGCCCAGGACGGCACTCCTTCCGCTCAGGGTTGACGGCCCTGACGACCTCAGACGCAAGCTCGGAGGCGAGCGCCGGCGACAACTGCGGCGTGGGTGGCGGCGCGGGTGGCGGCGCGGGTGACGGTCTTGGGGATATGGAGTTTCGCGACGCCATGCCGGACGACGCCGTGGCTATCGCCGAGGTCCATGTGGCTTCGTGGCGCGTGGCCTATCGGCACCTCCTGCCTGATGCGCTGTTGGACGGGCTGTCGGTTGAGGGGAGGGGTCGATGGTGGCGCCGACTCCTGGATGCGCCCCGGGGCGACCGAGTCACGCTGGCGGTCCGAGACGGGGTCGTGGTGGGGTTCGTGCACGTCGCGCTTGGTCCGCCCGATGCTCCCGACTGCGGTGAACTGGTCACCCTCTACCTGACGCCGGAGACGTGGGGGACGGGTGTGGGCCAGCGACTGCACGACACCGCACTCGTCCATCTGGGTGCCGCGGGGTGCACTGAGGCCCGGGTGTGGATGCTTTCGACGAACGAGCGAGCTCGGCGGTTCTACGTTCGTCAGGGGTGGACGAGGCTCGAGGAGGTCCGCATCCAGCAGTTCGCCACGGCCACGGTCATCGACCACCGGTTCGCCATCGATCTACGCCGCAGTGATGGCTCTGGCCTCGACCTGCAAACAGGCGATGCCAGCGCGATCAGTTCCTCTGGAGTGCAACGCATCTGAGGCAGCCGCGAATGTGGCGGCCATTCCTCAGATCTTTTCGCGACCTTCCCAATAGGGGTCACGCAACTTGCGCTTGTAGAGCTTGCCATTGGGATCCCGTGGCATGTCGGTGGTGAAGTCGATCGACTTGGGGGTCTTGAACTTGGCCAGCCGCGTCGCACAGAACTCAAGGATCTCGGTGGCCAACTCATCAGATGCCTCGACGCCGTCGGCCGGCTCGATGACGGCCTTGACCTCTTCGCCCCAGTCGTCGTGGGGGATGCCGAAGACTGCGGCATCGCCCACCTTGGGGTGGCCGAGCAAGACGTTCTCAATCTCTGCCGGGTAGATGTTCGCCCCACCCGAAATGATCATGTCGATCTTGCGGTCCCGCAAGAAGAGGAAGCCGTCCTCGTCGATGAACCCGACGTCGCCCACCGTGAAGAACTTGCCGATCCGGTTGCTCTTGGTCTTCTTCTCGTCCTTGTGGTACTCGAAGTCACCGGTCTGCATCGACATGTACACGGTGCCGATCACCCCAGGCTCGTCAACCCGGTTGTCGTCATCGTCGAAGATGGCGATCTCGGAGATCGGCCACGCCTTGCCGACCGTGCCGGGCTTGGTCAGCCACTCCTGGGCGCTGACCAGGGTGCCGCCACCTTCAGATGCGGCGTAGTACTCATCGATGGCATCCCCCCACCAGGCGATCATCTGGTGCTTCACGTCGACCGGGCACGGGGCGGCGGCATGGATCATGTGGCGGAGCGACGACACGTCGTAGGGGGACCGGACGTCTTCGGGAAGGGCCAGGAGGCGGTGGAACTGGGTGGGCACCATGTGCGAAGTGGTCACCCGGTACTTCTCGATGAGCTGCAGCATCTCCTCGGGCAGCCACTTGTCCATAACCACGATGGTGTGCCCGAGATGGATGGAAGCACCAGAGAAGCGCATGACGGCCGTGTGATAGAGCGGCGAGCCAACGATGTGGACGTTGTCGTCCTGGGGCTGGATCCCGAAGAGGAAGAGAATGCCTGATTGGCTGAGGGCCGCCTCTTCCGGCGAGAGGCCGCTGAGGGCCCGATAGACACCCTTGGGGTTGCCGGTAGTTCCCGACGTGTAGTTCATCACGTCACCGATGGTCCGGTTCTCGGGATCGGTGGTCGGCTGCGTGTCCCGCATGCGGGCGTAGGAGCTGAACCCCACGATGTCGCCAACGCCGAAGCAGATCGACGACGCCAACTCGGCCTCTTCGGCAGCATCAAGCGCGATGTCGACGAAGCGCTCATGGGCGATGAATGCTTTGGCTTCGCAGTCCTTGAGGATGTAAGCCACTTCGGGTCCGACAAGGTGGTGGTTGATGGGCACCAGATACCAACCGGCCTGGAGCGCAGCAAGGTAGACCTCGAACATCTCCACACCGTTGGGCAGCAGCGTGGCCACTCGGTCACCTGGCTTGAGGTTGAGCCCGCGTAGGCCGTGGACGACCTGATTGGCCCGTCCGAGAAGTTCGCCCGCCGAATATTCGGTGCCGTCGGGAGCCACGAGCGCCAAATGCTCGGGATCCTCGTGTGCCAGCGCCCAGAAGCCGAGATCGCCCATGTTCATCCCCCGTAGTCGTCGTAGAGCCAGTGTCGAAAAGAGAAGCGCTGCGATGCGCAGTACCCCAGGTCAGGCGCTCGATCCGTCGGGATTCGCCGGCATGCGACGTTCGTAATCCACGACCTCAGGTGGCGCGTGTCAGTGTGGGACGCTAGAACAGGTTCCAGTCGATGGTCAACAGAAACGGCAGGCCAGTCCAAGGCCACGTCGGGCGTTGACAAGTGCACCACGTGGCACGCAGACGACGAGATCACACGAGATGACACCCAAGAGGAGTGACCTGTAGATGAGCGGATTCCTGGACGGCAAGGTCGTGGCCATCACTGGCGGCGGCGGCGGCATCGGACGGGCTGTCGCCCTGGCTGCAGCGGCTGAGGGTGCCAAGGTCGTCGTGGCCGACATCGGGGTGTCGATGGCCGGCGAGGACCCCAAGAGCGAGGTGGCCGAAGCCGTCGTCGCCGAGATCGTGGCTGCTGGTGGCGAGGCCATCGCCGTGGCGCAGAGCGTGACCACCATGGAAGGCGGCGAAGCCATCATCGGCGCTGGCGTCGAGCGGTGGGGTCGGATCGACGGCGTGGTGGCCGTGGCCGGCATTCTGCGTGAGCGCATGTTCTTCAACATGTCCGAGGACGAGTGGGACGCTGTCATCGAGACCCACATGAAGGGCCACTTCACCGTCTTCCGGGCAGCCGCAGGGATCATGCGGAAGCAGGAGGGCGGTGGCGCCCTGGTCGCCTTCACCTCGGGAGCATTCTCGGGCAGCGTGGCTCAGGCGAACTATGCGGCGGCTAAGGGCGGCATCGTCTCGCTGGTGCGCTCGGTGGCCGCCGGCATGCACCGCTACGGCGTGACTGCCAATGCCATCGCCCCGGTCGCACGGACCCGGATGTCGGAGAACGTCCCCATGGACCTCGTTGAGATGGGCGATCCCGAAGACGTGGCCCCGCTGGTCGTTTACCTGCTCTCAGATCAGGCCAAGCACGTCACTGGTCAGATCTATACCGCAGTGGGCCCGAAGATCGCTGTGTGGAATCAGCCCCATGAGGTGCGGGCCGTCTACGCCGATGGTCGCTGGACTCCTGAGCAGATCGCCGCTCGGTTGGACTCGACCGTTGGTCAAGAGCGGATGCCCCTGATCGATCAGCTCGAGGAGTACCGAAAGGCTGCCGAAGCCAAGGCCGCAGCCGAGGCTGCGGGCGGCACCCCTTCCTGAATCCGGCGGAGGTGCACGCTCGGCACCAGGGCGCACCCTCGGTAACGAGGCGCATCCTCGATACTGAGGGAGCCCTGCAGGAGAAGGTGTCCTCGGGGTGTTTCCCGGGGATGCGCTTCGCCTAGATCTCGTCGAGGACGCAGAACTCGTTTCCTTCGGGGTCAGCCAACACCACCCAGGACTCGGTCCCGGACTGGCCGATGTCAGGTTTGGAGGCTCCGAGGGCCAGCAACCGCTCGACCTCAACCTCTTGGTCGTCGGGCACCAGGTCGAGGTGAAGACGGTTCTTTGACCGCTTGTCGTCGGGGACGGCGATACAGAGGAGCGGTGCACATCGCCCGCGCAGTACGTGACCCTCGCCCGGCTCGACCCAGACGTCCCCGTCCTCGTCCATCCGGTCCTCCCACCCGAGCGCTTCGGCCCAGAAGCGGCCGAGCGCTTCGGGGTCGACGGCGTCGATGCTGACGCACTCGATCCTCAGTCCCATGGGTACCTCCGCATCGGCTTCGATCCGGCCATAGCGGTCCCGCCGCTCAGGTCCGGCCGTGAGTAGTGGCCGAAGCGTACTGGGGTGCCCCTTGCCCGACCAGGGCCGAAGGGCGGGAAAAATAGTTTGCCCTTGGGGCCGCGATTGCCACCGTTCGCTGAGGTCTGATCTCTACAGTAGCCAACAAGTCAGGTTCGGCGGTGCTCGTCGTCCTTGGGGCCAGGAGGTCGAAGATGGTGGCAGTTTGTGTGGTGTTGGGGGCCGTGGTTGCCCTATTGGCCGTTCTGGTGGCCGGGTTGCTCCGCAGCCATGCGGACATCCTCAAGGCGCTGCACGACCTCGGTGCCGGTGTAGGTGACCCCCTCGATGGATCTGGACACCAGGGGCACGCTGGTGTCCATGGGGCTGGGTCTCGTCCGGCACCGGTGACTTTCACGATGGGGCCCCCACTTCCTCCTGATCGGGATGCTTCCTCGGCACCAGCGATCGCAGGGGTCACTCCGACAGGCGATGCCCTGGCCGTGAGCCCGGCCGGTTCCTCAGGGTTCACCCTGCTGGCCTTCTTGTCGACTGGCTGTGCCTCGTGCGCCGGGTTCTGGGACGCGTTCCGACGCCCGGCCGACCTGGGTCTGCCGATGGGCGCTCGATTAGTGGTGGTCACCAAGGGACCAGATCGGGAGATCCCCGGCGAGGTAGCCGCACTGGCTGGACCCGGTCTCTCGGTGGTCATGTCCAGTGACGCCTGGACCGACTACGAGGTTCCCGGGTCACCGTTCTTCGTCCTGATCGATGGTGATGCCGGGCGCCGTATCGGCGAGGGCGTGGCCAACCACTTCGACCAGGTCGCCGAATTGGTGCGACGGGCCGACATCGACGCCACCGCGTTTGGCGCCGGCACCCGAGCCGATCGGACGGTGGCCATGGATGGACCCGAACGGGAGTCCGACAACGACAGCGTCCTGCGCCAGGCCGGCATCCTTCCGGGTGATCCCAGCTTGTATCCCACCTCGCTCGAGGACCTCTACGGCCCACCCGATGCCCGCATGCCGCTGAGCCGCACCGGGCTCGGACAGGCCAGCTGACCGGTGGCCCAACTCCGGGCCCACGGGATCCGAGCCCATCTGCCCACGGGATTCGAAGGCCGCATCTTTCGCCACAACGCGGAGGGACCCGAGCGCTCCCACGCTGTTGCCCACTTCGCCACATTCGCTCTGCCCACCGAGGTGGGGGACTTCGGTGGCGGGGCCGTGACGCTGATGCGTGACACCGACATCTTTGCCGTCCTTTTCGAGTACGGGCCGGAAAGTCTGGGTACGCCGCTGTTTGCTCATGAGGGCATACCCAAGGAACTGAGTCCCGAGCACTTTGCCCCTCATGTCCTTCGCAGGGGCTTGAAGGGCCAGGCTGGCACGCAGTGGTTCTTCACCGAAAACGGCCGGCCGTTCACTCTCTACATCGTCCTGGGCAGTTACGCCCGCAGACGGGCGCTGGTGTCGGTGGTCAACCGCCTCTTGGCCCAGCTCGCCGTCGAGGTGTCCGTTCAGCCAGCACCTGCAGGTCCCGGATGGAACTGAGCTCAACTACCTTGGCACGAGAGAGGGGAGTCGTCTCATGGCGATGACCGGGATCTACCTGGCGGCGTGCCTCTTGTTGGTGGCCGCTGGAGCGGCCAAGACCTGGCGCCCGGCCGACACGGCTCGGGGGTTGGCCGAGACCGTTCCTCTTCCCGTAGCCGTCCTTCGGCCTCTGGTGCGGACGGGCGCTGCGATTGAAGCGGTGATTGGTGCCGTCGCGTTGGTTCGCCCTGGTCCGATCACGGCCGGCCTGGTGGCGCTCTCGTATGTCGCGTTCTCCGGATTTGTCACCGTCGTGCTGGTCCGCGGCGGTCCCTTGGCCAGCTGTGGGTGCTTCAGTCGTCCCGACACCCCAGCCACCCGCCTCCATGTCGTCATCAACCTGGTGCTGGCTGCATCGGCTGGCGTAGTGGCCTTCCAGGTGCCGGCCAGTTCCCTCGGGAGCCTCCTGAGCCACCAGCCCTGGCACGGGGTGCCTCTCGCCCTGCTCGGCGGGCTGTGTGCGTATCTGACCTACCTGGCCCTGTCCTCGCTGGCCGAGGTCGGCGCCATCCGGATGCGACTCGGCATCACCCGTGGGGGTGAGGCATGAGTACGGCACTGGTCGAGCGGGCCTCGACCTTCCTGGCGGCCCGAGTGTCGCGGCGCAGTTTCATCAACCGCTCGGCTCTGGCCGGCAGTGCAGTCACGGTGGGATCGGGCCTCGACCTCCTGCTGCGTCCGGGCACGGCCTACGGGTACGTATGCACCTGTGGGTCGAGCGCGTGCGGCTGCGGTACGACGTGTTGTGCGGGCTGGTCGGAGTTCTGCTGTTCGATCAACGGTGGATACAACTACTGCCCGGCCGACACGGTCATGGGTGGCTGGTGGAAGGCGGACAACTCGAGCTACTGCGGCGGACCCCGCTACTACATGGACTGCCACGCCACGTGTGGGTGCACCACCGGCTGTGGGGGCGGGTGGGGATTCTGCGAACCCGGCTGTGACGGGACCACGTGCGGGTGTGGGCCTCAAGGGTGCAACTCGTGGGTGACGGGCTGTTTCCAGTTTCGCTACGGCCAGTGCAACCAGCAGATCTCCTGCATCGGCCGCATTGTCTGCCGGGTAGTGGCCTGCGTGCCGCCGTGGACGGTGGATCCGTCGTGCACCACCACGTTGGCCAAGGACAACCACACCGCCGAGCACAACGAGCCGTGCTGGACCCCGGCCATTCCCGCACCGCCACCACCACCTCCGCCGCCGTGTAACGCTCCCATCACCGAGTGCAAGGTGCGCAGTCTGGCTGCGGTCACGACAGCCGGCGGCTACGGCATGGTCACCTCGTTCGGGAAGGTGTTCTCGTATGGGACGTTCCCGGCCGTCGGGGACCTGGCCACCACCCACCTCAACCAGCCCATCGTGGGCATTGCGGCCACTCCCTCGGGCAAGGGCTACTGGCTGTGTGCCGCCGACGGCGGAATCTTCACCTTTGGTGACGCTGTCTTCTACGGCTCGATGGGCGGCCAGCACCTCAACCAGCCCATCGTGGGCATGGCGGCCACCCCGTCGGGCAAGGGCTACTGGTTCGTGGCCTCCGACGGCGGGATCTTCGCCTTCGGTGACGCCGCCTTCTACGGCTCGATGGGTGGCCAGCACCTGAACCAGCCCATCGTGGGCATGGCGGCCACCCGGTCGGGCAAGGGCTACTGGCTGTGTGCCGCCGACGGCGGGATCTTCGCCTTCGGTGACGCCGCCTTCTACGGCTCGATGGGTGGCCAGCACCTCAACGAGCCCATCGTGGGCATGGCGGCCACCTCATCGGGCAAGGGCTACTGGTTCGTGGCCGCCGACGGCGGGATCTTCGCCTTCGGTGACGCCGCCTTCTACGGCTCGATGGGTGGCCAGCACCTGGCCCGGCCGATGGTGGGGCTGGCTGGCGACACAGCCACCGGTGGCTACTGGTGTGTGGCCTCTGATGGCGGGATCTTCGCCTTCGACGCCCCCTTCCTGGGGAGCCCTGTCTGAAATGGTCGATCGGACCCACCGCCATCGCCAACACGATTCCGAGCGCTCTCTCTGCGCCCCAACTCCCCTGCATCGAGGAGCACCATGACCACCACCCTCATCATCGTTACCTTGGCGGTCGCCCTGGCCGCGGCCATCCGGTCGACCTGGTCCCCGTGTGGGCTCTCGATGCTGTCAACCATCACGCCCTTCAGCGAACGAGGCAAAGGCCATCGCTATGGGGTGACGGCGGCCTGGTTCATCAGCGGGGCCGTGGTCGGCGGACTCACCTTGGGTGGTGTGGCCGCCCTGGCTGCCGTAGGGGTCCGTTCCCTGGGCTTGTCGGCGACCGTGGTCGGCATGGCGGCGCTGACGGCCATCCTGGTCGCCCTGGTATCTGATGCCGGTCTGGCTCGCCATCGCCTCCCCTTCCACCGGCGACAGGTCAACGAGCGGTGGCTCGACGCCTACCGGCCCTGGGTCTATGGCGCCGGATTCGGCTGGCAGATCGGATGCGGTCTGGCCACCTACATCACCACCGCGTCTGTCTACCTCTTGGTTGTTCTGGCCGGCCTGACGGGCAACCCCCCGGTCGCCTTGGCCGTCGGTGGGTGGTTCGGCGTGATCCGTGGTCTGGCCGTGCTGCTGACAGCCAGGCTCGAGGACCCTGGGGCGCTGCTGGCCTTCCACCGTAGGTTTGCCGCCGCCGGGATCTGGGCCCACCGTCTGGTCATCGCCGTCCTGACGGCGTCATCCGTAGCCATCTGGGTAGTCCTGGCTGGGATTACTGGCGGGCTGGTCATCGGTTCGGCGGTGGTGGTCGGCGTGGCCGTGGTCACCGGCATCCTGCGTGTGGCCTGGCCGGCTGAGTCCGACCGTGATGTCTGTGCTGTGCCGACGGCATCGGGAGGGCAAGCCGAGGACCTCGGTGCCGATGCAGCGATGGCCGACCGGTCTGCAGATCGGGTGTCAGTCGTCGGGTAGCGGTGAGCCTCCGCTACCGGGCGTGGCTGGGTCCAGGTCCGGCGACGGGCGTACGTCATCATGATGGCTGCCTTCAGGGATGCGTTCTGGCTCGGCGTTGACGTCACGGCCTAGGTCGACGTCGCCCGAGGGGTTGGTCAACTCGGTGGACGGACGCTCTCTCATCGACGATGCACCACCGACCCGCCACCGCTGGAACGCTCCGACTCGGGTGGCCAGGAGAATGATGCCGGCCACCGAGAGCGAGAGGCCGGCGATCTGGACCAACAACGAACCGAGGTGACCGTCCTCACCCAGCCACAGATGCTCGTCCAGGGACCGCTCGATGCCCCAGAGGATCATGCCGATGCTGAGGACGATGCCAGCAGGAGGAAGTGCGCGGTCCGTGAGGCTGGTGTCAGCAGCCGGTGTTGTGGCCCACCCTTCAGGCCCGACGCTGCGCAGCCATCGTTCGACCAGAAGGAGGATGCCGAAGATGGCGAAGTCCTCTGCTGCTTGGAACAACGGCACGGGAAGGACCTTCACGTCGGGATGATTGCCGGCGTAGTACATGCCGAACCATTGGTTCGTCGGATGGCCCCCGCCATTCACCATGAGCTGGGGGCCCAGCAGTCGGCCCATGCCCCAGCACGCCATGAGCACGGGAGCCAGGAGATCGCCAAAACGGAGGGTTGCCAGCTGGGGACAACGTCGACGCGAGCTGATGATGGCCACGGGCACGGCAAGGAGCAACCCCCCGAACGAGGAGAGGCCACCCTGCCAGATGGCGGCCACCTGGCTCGGATGCGCCAAGTAGTACGAGGGGTGGGAAAGAACGTGGAGGAGACGGGCGCCTGCGATGGCTGACACCACCACCCAGACGAACATGCCCGTCACCCAGTCCCACGGGTAGCCCGCGTTACGGAGCCTGCGCTCGGTGTAGCGAAGTCCGAACCAGAAGGTCAGGGCCAGGCCGATCCCGTAGGTATGGACCTCAAGGAACCAGATGTGGAAGGCGACGGGAATAGGTCTCACGAGAGCGCTCCTGGATCCGGGCTTACGGCGCCAACTGGGTCGGCAACGTCAGTATGCCCTGCACCTTGACTGGCCGCATCCACCTCGACTGGCTGTCACGGACCTCAGGGTCCGCTGGCAACGTGCGCCGACTCAGCCAACCCGACCGATGCCAGCAAGGCCACCGGTCCGGACACCAGAGATGTGCACGGTTGCCCCGGAGTGGGGCGCCTCGATCATCGAGCCGCCGCCGACATACATGGCGACGTGCTCTGAACCACCCGGTCCGTAGAAGAGGAGGTCGCCGGGGGCGATGTCCGCCATCGAGATATGAGTGGTGCTGGCGTACTGTGCGCCAGAGAAGTGGGGGAGCCCGATTCCGACCTGGGAGTAGGCCCACGCGATGAGACCCGAGCAGTCGAACCCGGAGGGTGACGAGCCGCCCCACACATAGGGGACACCGATCTCACGCTCTGCGGCCTGCACGGCACCGGCAGCACCAGCAGCCAACGGCGGAGGTGGGGCATACGAGGTGATCGTGGTTGACGACGAGCCACTACTAGAGCCTGATCCGGTCCTGGTTCCCGAACCACCGGTGGTGCCACCGCTAGGCCGCGACGCCACAGTTGTCGGCTGGGCGGAACGGGCCGCGGCCACGGCGGCTTGCGCCTGCTGCTGCTTCTGGTTGAAGGCGGCTGCTTCGGCGGCTCGCTGTGCGGCGGCCTGGGCTGCTCGCTGTTGGGCCACCAAGTTGGCGATGTTGGCGTTCACCCCTGCAAGCATCGACCGCTCTTGGCCCGCCAGCGATGCCGCCTGGCTCTTGGCCGACGCGAGGCTGTCACGGGTAGAGCGGGCCTGGGACTGCTGCTGTTGCAGTGAGGACTGTGTCGCCTGCAGTTGGGCTTGGGCCGTATGGAGGTGAGCGATGGTGGCCGTCACGTTTCCGGTGGCGATCGAGGAGTACTCGGAGCGAATTCCGCTGGTGTTCACGTTAGAGGTGAACAACTGCGTTGCCGTATTGGACGTGCCGCTGTTGGTGTAGTCGGCGATCGCCTGATGGCGGAGTTGGCGCTGGTCCTTGGCCACGGCGCTTTGAGCTTTGCCGATCTGAGCCTTGGTGTTGTCGATCTGACCCTGGAGCTGGGACAGCTTGTAGTCCGCTGCGGTCACCTGCCCGGTGAGGCTCTGGATCTGCGCTTGGGCTGCATTCAACTTTGCCGTGATGGCAGAGGCTTGCGCCCGGGCGTCGGAAATCTGGTCAGCGGAGGCAGGTGTCGCACTCGAAAGCGCGAAGGCTGAGGCCCCAAGCACAGAGGCTAGGGCGATCGTTGCTGTGGCTCGCAATGGAGCCTTGCGACGACGCTCAGAAGACGTTCCTGGCTCGACCGTCGAGTACTGCTCGGCGTGAGTCATATCCCTGACAATGGTAGTCGGTGGGCCTCTGGAATCAAGGCCATTGTGGGCTGCATGGCCTCTGACCTGGGATTTCTTTAAGTAATTCGGGTGCCGAACGGTCGCCACATCGCGTCATGATGGCCAAATAAAGGTCCTTGGGAAGTTGCCCCGAAGTGGTGCACGGAACGGTTTGCGCAGTACCCCAGGCTCCCCAGCGCTGTGCCAGAGCGCCGACCATGAACTGCATGGTTGCAGACTCTGCGGACATCACTGACCGAGGGTAGGGTCCCACGCATGGGTGAGCGGATCGAATTCCCGAATGATGGAATCTCTGGGCATGGCTACCTGGCTGAGCCCCCGGGCGGGGGTGCCGACAGCCCTGGGGTGATCGTGATCCAGGAGTGGTGGGGTCTTGTACCCCACATCGAGCGGACGTGCGATCGCCTGGCTGACGAGGGGTTCACTGCTCTGGCCGTTGACCTCTACGGCGGCACCACGGTGCCTTTGGCCGAACCGGATGCAGCGGCGAAGGAGATGATGGCCCTCGAGCTGGGTGCTGCCGGACGATCCCTCAGCGGAGCGGTCGACGAACTGCGTCGTCGCACAGGACGGGACCACATCGGTGTACTTGGCTTCTGCATGGGCGGGGGTTTGGCTCTCGTGCTGGCTTGCCAGCGCCCAGATGCCGTAGCGGCAGTTGTACCCGCCTATGGGGTCATCCCATGGCCCGATGCGCAGCCCGATTACGCCGCACTGTCGGCAGCGGTACTCGGTCATGTTGCCGAGAACGATGACTTCTTCACGCCCGCTGCCGCCGACGAACTCCGAGCCAAGCTGGAAGGACTCGGCAAGTCGGTGGAGTTCCACCTGTATCCGGGGGTAGACCACGCCTTCTTCAACGACGACCGATCTGAGGTCTACGACAAGGATGCGGCTGACCAGCTGTGGGAACGTTCGGTGGGCTTCCTTCGCGAGCAGTTGAGTTGAACCGGTGACGGAGGTCGCACTCGACGTAGGTCCCCTTCGGGACTACCTGACCTTGGGGCTTCGTCTCGGTCGCCACATTGATGGATTCGTCGATGCCTACTACGGCCCGGCCAGTCTGGCCGATGTCGTGGGGGCCGAACCGGTCGTATCGCCCGAGCGGCTCGTCGACGATACTCGCCAACTCCTCTCCGACCTAACCGCAGGAGCACCTCTTGGCACCGGAGGTGATGATGGCGCAGCACCGGCCCGACGGCACTGGATGGCTGCACAGGTAGAGGGGATGCGCACGACAGCATCCAAGTTGGCCGGAGACCCGGTCGGCTATGCCGATGAGGTCGAGTCCTGCTACGGCGTGCGACCGACCCGTGTGGACGATGAGGTCCTTGTCGAAGCCCATCGGCGACTTGACGAGGTCCTCCCAGGTGCAGGCCCTCTTGCTGAGCGTTTGGTGGAGTGGCGGGAATCGCACGCCGTGCCGGTCGACCGCCTCGAGGCTGCGGTGTCCAGCCTGGCGGAGGATCTTCGGGAGCGCACCGATCGACTCTTCGGTCTGCCCGAAGGGGAGCACATCGAGTTTGAGTTCGTGACGGATGAACCCTGGTCGGGCTTCAACTACTACCTCGGTGACCTGCAGAGCCGGGTGGCCATCAACACCGACCTGCCGGTGCTTTCGACGAGCCTCGCTCATCTGGTGGCTCATGAGGCGTATCCGGGTCATCACACCGAACACACCCGCAAAGAAGTCGGACTGGTCCGCCGCCGCCAGTGGTGGGAGGAGTCGATCTTCTTGGTGGGTACACCGCAGTGCCTGCTCGCCGAGGGTCTGGCGGATCTTGGACTTGAGGTTGTCATGGGTCGACACCCCGAAGCCGACGTGGCGGCTCATTTGCAGCCACTGGGCATCCGCTACGACGCAGATGTCGTTGCCGCGCTATCCGATGCCGGTGAGGCGCTCGGAGCGGTGCGTCAGAATGCCGCGTTCCGACTCCACGAGGATGGTGCCGATCCGGACGTTGTCATCGACGAGGTAGCCCGATGGGGTCTGCTCTCTCGCGATCGAGCAGCCAAGGCGGTGGAGTTCCTGACTCATCCGACGTGGCGTGCATACCTCACGTGCTACGTCGAAGGTTTGCCTCTCTGCCGCTCCTTCGTCAACGGAGATCCAGCCCGATTCGAGCGGCTGTTGTCAGAGCAACTCACGCCACAAGATCTCATGGACCAGATCGCCATCGACGGTGAGTCCGGCCTGCCGGCCTGAGGTCGAGCAACCCCTGCCGGCCTGAGGTCGAGCAACCCCTGCCGGCCTGAGGCTTCCTACCGCTCAGCCATGAGGCGCCGGGCGATCACCTTGAGACACAAGGTCTCGTCGGCACCCTCAAAGATCGACAGCACTCGGGCATCCACGAAGTACCGGCTGACCGGGTACTCCTCGGCGTAGCCCATGCCACCGTGGATCTGGAGAGCTTCACGGGTTACCCACTCAGCGGTGCGGCATACATAGGCCTTGATCATCGAAGCTTCAAGGACGCCTTCACCCTTGGACATGAGACGGGCAACCTCGTAGGAGAACTGCCGACTGGCTTGGATGAGGACGGCCATGCGGGCCAACTTCACTTTTGTCAGCTCGTACTCAGCGATCGGATGGCCGAAGACGACTCGGTTCTGGGCATACTCCAAGGCAGCCTCATAGGCGGCCTGCATGAGGCCGACGGCTCGGGCGGCCGTCTGCAGTCGGCCGTTCTCGAAACCCTGCATCTGCAGGTAGAAGCCTTGACCGAGACCAGCCTCGCCACCGATGAGGCAGTTGTCCGGTACGAACCAGTTGTCCAGCGACACTTCGTAGGAGTGCATGCCCCGATAACCCAGGGTGTCGATGGCACGTCCTTCCATTTTTCCAGTGCTGTCGGCCGGCCGGCCGTGAGCTCCAGGCTCTTGTGTGAAGGCGAAGCCATGACCGTCTGCTTGGGACTTCTCCACCAAGAAGATCGACAGTCCCTTGTGCCCCTTGGTGCGATCCGGATCGGTCCGAGCCAAGAGGAGGAGGACATTGGCCCGTGCTGCGAATGTGCACCAGGTCTTCACGCCGTTGAGGATCCAACCTCCATCGACTTTGGTGGCCGGAAGCATGACGCCAGCGACGTCAGAGCCGAAGTCAGGCTCGGTGACGGCGACTGCGCCCATGACTTCGGCGGTGGCCAACTTGGGAAGCCAGTACTGATTCTGCTCCTCGGTGCCGCCCTTGACGATGGCCCGGGTGAGGATCTCGGGCCGAGTGATGAGGGAGCCCCCGGCTCCCAGCGATCCCCAGGTCAGCTCCTCGGTGGCCACAACCATGCTCATGTAGTCGGCCTCACCCTCGGTGGCGAAGCCGCCGTACTCCTCGGGTACCGACATGCCGAAACCGCCCATCTCGGCCATTCCCTGGATGATCTCCTCGGGAATGTCCGTGTTGTCCCGGTGGATGTGCTCGGCCCGCGGCCGGATCACCTGGTCGGCGAACTTGTGGAACGTCTCCTGGACCAACTCGAAGTCGGGGTCGAGATGCCGGTCGCCCGTCGCCTCTGCCAGGGAGCCCAGGAACTCGGGATCTCGGTACGTGGCGACGAACTCCTCGGCGGGTGTCAGCCAATCGCTGGCAATGCCCCACTCCTTTGTCCGCCCAATCGTGCGCGCAGCCAGGTCGGCCAGCGCATCGGCGACGAAGGCGCACGCGATGCGTGCCTCGGTGTCTCCGTGGGCTCCGTAGGCCAGCACGGATTGGGCAGTGCGCACGGCAGCGGCGGCATGGGAAACGTCATAGGCAAGGGTCTGGGCGTTGTCGGGTCCGCCGGCGGCGGCCATTGCTTCGATCCCGGCATCGACGACAGCGGTGGCGACGGCCACGGCATCGGTAGCGGCAAGGAGGTCAGGGGCGGGGATGGCGTTGTTTGTCACGGCCGAGAGACTACCGGGCAACCCAGTCAGTCGGACAGGCCGGACCACGCTGGGTGAGAGAAACATTGCCTCATCGTGCCGAAGCCTCGACGTCACGCCGCATGGGTCCTTGGGCCCTCAACTCTGAGGTCGCTGGGCGACCACCGTGACGAGGGGAGGGAGAATCACCGGGTCGTCGCCGGGGTCGACCTCGGTGAGGAACTCGATGTAGTCGGCCACAGGCCCAGGACCGGCACCGGCAGGCGCCTCGGCCCATGCGTCGATGATCTCGAGTCCGGCGGCACGCACGAGTGACGGCAGCAACGCGCCGACGTCAGGGTGTTTGGCTATCGGCATGGCAAATGGGTCGCCGGCGATCCTTCCCGCCGACGTCACTGGCTCTTGGACGACCACCCAGCCACCTTGCCGAACAGCGGATGCCATCCGATTGAGCACCCGCGACGGATCGGCCACGTGGAGGAGCAAGAACCTGCAGAAGGCAAGATCGACCTCTTCGGGCAGACGAAGATCCTCACCTGCTTGCGTGATGCCCAGTACTTGACTGTGGGATCCTGCAGCCTGGGCAACCTCGTCGCGGGCGAGCGGGTCGCTATCCACCGCGTAGACACGCCCTTCGTGGCCGACGATCTCAGCGAGGGCCACCGACACGTCACCTCCGCCTGCGCCAACGTCGACACAGGTCCAACCCGGGCCGATGCCCAGTCGATCGAGGGCAGTGGCCAGGGGCCGGCGGTAGACGTCGTCACGCAGAGTTCGAAGCTCCATACATGCACTGTAGTGACGGTGCCTAACGCCCGAAGAGCCGGCATGGTCGCCCCCTGTGCTGATCGAGCCACCGCCATCGTTACCTGTGCAGATGGCGATGGCGAGAGCCGGTAGCCTCGGGACCCGTGAAGGCAACTCTGATTCTGTGCGATTCGGCCCAGGTGGCCGACGGGAAACTGTTCATCATGGGCGGGGGATGGAGCATGACTGGCCCCGACCCCGTGCCTTCGGCAATCGCCATGAAGCTCGATGTCGGTTGGCATGAGGCCGAAGACGCCCACCATTGGGAACTCTTTCTGGAGGATGCCGATGGACGCCCCGTCCTCGTGGCTACGCCCGAAGGCGAGCAGCCCATCCAGGTCATGGGTGACTTTCAGACCGGACGTCCGACCGATGTGCCCGAAGGTTCCCCTGTGGATGTGGCGTTGGCTGTGAATCTCGGCCCGCTCCCGTTGCCGACGGGCTCGCGCTTCTCGTGGCGTCTGGTCATCGACGGCGAGTCCGAGCCGGATTGGGGGCTTTCTTTCACCACTCGCTCCCCCGAGCCCTCTGCGCCGGAGTCGCTCGCCTAGGCACTTCGGCACGGTTGGACGAGGAGCACCTGTTCGGACTACACAACGGTCATGACCACCTACGACCGTCCCTTCGGCCGCTACCTCGAGGACTTCGTTCCTGGCGACATCTATCGGCACTGGCCCGGTAAGACGATCACGGAAGCGGATGACCATCTCTTTTGCATGATCACCATGAATCACCACCCGCTCCACACCAACGCATGGTTCGCGGAGAACGAGTCGGTCCAGAAGAAGAACGTCGTCGTGGGGAACCTCGTCTACTCCCTAGTTCTAGGTATGAGCGTGCCTGATGTCAGTGGTGCGGCGATCGCCAACCTCGAGATCGAGTCACTCCTACATCGTGCGCCGACGTTCCACGGTGACACCATCTACGCCGAGACCAAGGTGATCGACACCGTCCCGTCATCGTCACGTGACGATCGGGGCATCGTCACCGTGGAGACCAAGGCATTCAACCAACGCGGGGAGGAAGTCTGCTTCTTCCGTCGCAAGGTCATGGTGTGGAAGCGAGAGTTCGCACCGGAGCGTCGCCGTCCCTACGGGGATGACGTCTGGGGGTGACCCCTCCGCGGTTGTCGGTGGCTCCGGCGAGCGCGCCAGCCCGACTTCGGGCCATCGGTGCCGCCATCCACTCGTGGGGGTCGGCTGCCGGTGGGCATACTCGTCGCGACGATCTTCCCTGGCGCAACACCCGGGACCCCTGGGCCGTTCTGGTGTCGGAAGTCATGGCGCAACAGACCCATCTCTCCCGGGTGGTGCCTGCTTACCGGCGCTTCCTCGAGTCCTTTCCCACGCCAGCCGCCTGTGCGGCAGCCCCGTTGGGGGATGTGTTGAGGGCGTGGGAAGGCATGGGGTACAACCGCCGGGCTCGCAACCTCCAGAGGGCTGCGGCTGCCGTCGTCTGCGACCACAACGGAACGGTGCCTGACGACCTCGATGACCTGCTGGCCCTTCCTGGAGTTGGTCCCTACACCGCTCGAGCCGTGTTGGCGTTTGCCTTCGAGCGAGACGTGGGGGTCGTGGACACCAACGCCGGCCGAATCCTCGCCCGGGCGGTTGGCGGGCGGAGGCTGACCCCGTCAGTGGCCCAGGCCACCGTCGATGCCATGGTGCCAAGGGGTCAGGGCTGGTCCTTTGGCCAGGCGCTCTTGGACCTCGGCGCTTCGGTGTGCACCGCACGGACGCCGGACTGTCAGGGCTGCCCGCTGCGGAGACGGTGCCTCTGGGCCATCGATGGCTGGCCGGATCCAGATCCGGCCAGGGGATCTGCCGGTGTGTCGGCGACGCAATCGCGGTTCGTGGGCTCGGACCGCCAAGGTCGAGGGCGTCTGATCTCAGCCCTACGGTCTGGTCCAGTGGCGAACTCCGATATTGCCAACGTGGCGGGTTGGCCAGACGATCAGGCCCGTACCGACACCGTGGTCGCCGGGCTGGTGGTCGACGGTCTTGTCGTGCAGACGGTCTCAGGAGACCTGCACCTACCCTGACCCCCTCGGCATCGACACGTTCGTGCATGGTGGTGGATGGGCCGGGCCTGCACGATGGCTGGGATCGCCGGTCGATAGGTGGCTACGCTCACGTCGTCACAAGCAATCCGACCCTTCGGCCGGAGTCGACAACCGGGGGAGAGCAATGCAACGCACGCGCAGTTGGGCACGGGGAGCTCGAGTCCGGGGCGGCACAGCCCTGGGCGTCGGCGCCATGGCGATTGGGTCTCTGGCCATGGCCGGCTGCGGCAGCTCGTCTGCAACCCCGTCAACGACAACCACGACGATCCCCGGTACGCCAACGGCCATCGGTGCATCGCCTGCGGTGCCCGAATCGGTCCTGACCATCACGACGCCATCAGTCTCGGGGACTCCCTCAAAGTACGACAAGGTCCAAGTCCGAACCTTCGGCTCCTCATCAGCCCCTCATGTTCTGGTCCTCGTCCCCGGGACCAATGGTGGCGCTGGCGACTTCGACCTGGTCGCTCCCTACCTCGCTACCCACGTACCGGGATTGCAGGTCTGGGCCGAAATGCGGCGGGAGGGCGTGCTGCAGGACGAGTCCGTGGTGCAGTCGACCCTGGCGGGTACAACGACCACTCAGCAGATGTTCGACTACTACCTGGGTTGGCTTGCCAAGCCCTCGACGACGGCTCACTACCAACCATTGAAGCCAGCCGACTACGGCTTTGTCGACGACTGGGGCATGGCCGTGGCCATGAACGACTTGCATGCGGTCATCGAAAAGGCACGTAATGGTGGCACGAGGACGGTGACCCTCGGGGGTCACTCCTTGGGCGGCACCGAGGCTGCTGCCTATGGGGCTTGGGACTTTGGTGGTACCCCTGGGTACAAGACCATCAACGGCATCGTGTGCATCGATGGCTGTGCCGGCGCCCAGGGCTTCTACGGTCCGGCCCCGACCCAGGCCAACGTCGACGCCGAACTTGCCGCCCTGAAGGTCAAGGGTCCATGGCTGGACCTGTTGGGGGTCGGCCTGCCCTGGGCTACAGGTGTCTTCAGCGAGATCGGCGCAGTCTCGGCCTACAAGGACCCCAAGGGTGCGGCCACCACCTTCCAGAACTTCCCGTTGCTGCCGGCAGCGTTCAAGCCGTCGGTCCCCGTGACCAGCGAGGCCCAGTTCGGCTACGCCTTCGACTACCGGACCTCGCCGGCCGGTCTCAAGTTGATCCAGGTCCATTCGGGACATGTCGATACGTCGACCTCGCCGGGAACCTGGGTCGACGACTCGATCACTCCGGTGGCCAACGTGATCGACGTCTTTGCCCAGACGCCGCTGGCTGCAGCCGAGTGGTACTACCCACAGCGACTGTCCATCGACGCGGGCGTGTCTGCCGCCTTGCAGCAGACGTCGGTGGCTGACTCGCTGGGGCTTCGCCTCACCCACACGGCCCAGGTCGACGTCCCCCTTTATGCATTCCAGACGTCGTTGGGTGGCACAAAGAACGGAGTGGTCGGGAGCGCGAACGCCTATCAGGCCGAGTCGAAGATTCCGAGCGTGGTGTCGGTCAGTCGGGTCGATACCACCAGTCACCTCGATCCGCTGATGGCCACGCCGGAGAAGAACGACTTTCTCGCCACTGTCGTGCCGTGGCTCGACAAGGTCGTGAGGGGAAAGGTGCCGACGGCATCAGCCAGTTGAGAGCACCGGTTTGCTCGTCTGGGTGAGCGCCGATCAGTCAGCCAGGAAGCGCAGGATGTGCCCATTGACGGTATCTGGGTCCTCCAGGTGGAGGAAGTGGCCGGTTCCCTCGACCACCACGAGTTCGGAACCCGCACTCAGGTGGTCGGTGACCGGCCCGATGACATCGATCCCCATGCAGCCGTCTTGAGCGCCATGCAGGTAGAGCGTCGGCTGGGGTGGGGCGACCTCGGCCGATGCGGCAGCAGCCGCAGCCGCCGGGTCGTCGGTGGGGTCGCCCAACATGGCTCGGTAGTAGCCGATGGCGGCAGTCAAGTTCGCCTCGTCAGCCAGCGCTTCCTTGACTCGGGCTGCATCCCAGGAGCCGTCGTAGCCAGGTGACCAGGCTTCCCAGAGCTTGTCGATGAAGGCGTACTCCTCGAGACTGACGGCGAACTCGGCCAGGGGAGTCTGGAAGAAGAAGATGTACCAGCTGCGCCGCAGTTGTTCGTAGTCGAAGAAGCCAAATCCCATCGAAGCGGGCGGTGGCACGGCGGCGGTCACCACTCGGCGCCACCGGTCTGGCTCGTGAGCAGCGGCGGGATACGTCAGTAGTGCCCCCCAGTCGTGGCCGATGATCACTGCGTCGCTACCTCCGCCGAGAGCTTCGTGGAGGGCGCAGGCATCAAGGGCAAGCGTTCCGGTGTCGTAGCGGCCATCGGTTGGCACGGAAGTGGGGGCGTAGCCCCTCAGGAACGGAGCCACAGCCCGATAGCCGGCGTCGGCTAGTTGGGGCATGAGATGACGCCACGTGTGTGCCGTGTCCGGGAACCCGTGGAGGCACAAGGCGAGTGGGCCGTCGGCCGGACCCATCTCGAGATAGGTGAAGTCGAGACCACGGGCGTTGACGGTCTGGAGGTCCATGTCCGGAGGGTAGCCGGGAGGTCGGCCGTGCGCCTGCGACTAGCCTTGCCGGCGGTGCGCATCTCCTACTTCGGCGTCCGAGGGTCCTGTCCCTGCTCCTCTGAGAGCCAGCGCCGCTACGGCGGCAACACGTCATGCGTCCTCGTCGAGATCGAAGGTGAGCCGCCACTGATCCTGGACATGGGCACTGGGCTGCGGGCTCTGGGACACCACCTCACGACGTCCCTGGCGGCCACCGGGCTTCCCCTGCGAGCCACGGCCCTTCTGACCCATCTGCACTATGACCATGTCCTGGGAACGCCGTTCTTCCCTCCGATGCGCGATCCGGGTGCATTGGTCGAGGTGTACGGGCCAGCTCAGGAAGGGACGACCCTCCAAGCCACTATGGCTGGCATGGTGCGACCGCCATTCTTCCCAGTCGACATCGTCGACTTCCGAGGCGAACTCGTGTATCACGACCTGGCCCCCGGTTCGGAGTTGCACCTTGGATCGGTCACCGTGGTGGCCAGACAGGTCAACCATGTCGGCACCACCTTCGGGTTCCGCATCGAGGCCGGTGGAGCGGTCGTGGCGTACATTCCTGACCATCAGGCGCCTCTGGATCGGACGGAAGTCGAAGACGAGGTGCTGGCGCTCTGTGACGGGGCGGACCTCTTGCTCCACGACGCGCAGTACACCGACGAGGAGTTCGCCGAGTTGGCCGACTGGGGCCATTCGACGCCCGCCTATGCCGTCCGGGTGGCCGCCGAGGCAGGCGTGCGGCGCCTCGACCTCTTTCATCACGATCCAGGGCATACCGACGAGCAGCTCGACGAGATGCTGACAGCAGCTCGCCGTGTGAGCGAGATGATCGGCGGCCCTGAGGTGCACAGTGCCCATGAAGGTGGAACCGTGGAGATCGACGGACGGAATCGGACCGGCCGCCGATGAGCCACGACGACCATCTCCACACCGACGGCGGCGATGCTTCGTTCGATACCTCCACCTTCAAGGACGTCATGAGCCGGTTCGCCACCGGGGTGACCATCGTGGCCGGCATCGACGATGGCGAACCGGTCGGCTTCACCTGTCAGAGTTTCGTCTCGTTGTCCCTGGATCCTCCCTATGTGACCGTGGCTCCCGCCAAGACGTCGTCGACCTGGCCACGCATCGCTCGGGCCGGCACGTTCTGCGTGAACGTCCTGGCCGACACTCAGGCCGACCTCTGTATGACGTTCGCCCGCTCCGGTAGTTCGAAGTTCGCCGACGTCGCGTGGGATCAGGCGCCGGCCACGGGGTCACCTCGGATCGCCGGAAGCCTGGCTTGGATCGATTGCGCCGTCTCGCTGGTGCACGATGCCGGTGATCACGAGATCATCCTCGGCCACGTGTTGGCCCTTGGCGTGGGTGAAGGCTCGCCGCTCATCTACCACCAGGGCCGCTTGGCTACGCTGACCCACGACCGTTCCGAAGGCTGAAGGGGACCCATGCCCAAGATCACTGAATCCGATGTCATTGCCGATGTCATCATCGTGGAGCCCGACGCCCACGGCGACGAGCGTGGCCGCTTCGTCGAGACCTATCGGAGGTCGTGGTTCCCGTTGGGACGCGAGATGATCCAGGCCAATCGCTCAACCAAGCAGGCCGGTGCCGTGGTCGGCCTGCACTACCACCTGCATCAGAGTGACTATTGGTATGTGCTCGACGGCACGGCACGAGTCGTGCTCCACGATCTGCGACAGGGCTCGCCGACCGATGGGGCCACCCTGACTCTGGATCTGAGCGGAGACGTTGACCGAGGCCTCTACATCCCGCCCGGCGTGGCCCATGGGTTTGCCTCACTGACCGACCTGACGCTCTGGTACCTCGTGGATGGCTACTACAACGCCGAAGACGAGAACGGTGTGGCCTGGGACGACCCGGCCATCGGCGCCGACTGGGGTGTGACCGATCCGGTCCTCTCGGATCGGGACAAGACCAATCCCCTCCGCAACTCCTTGCCGCCCGGCCGCCAGCCCTACGCGGGCTTGCGTACCTGATCATTGACGAACCTCGCACTTATGTTCCTGGGCTCGGAGAGTGTGCATCCATGACAACGGAGACGTCGATGGCAACGGGTCCGAGTCGTCTCGGCTGGCCGAGGACAGGAGTGCTCGTTACTGGGGGTGCCTCCGGCATCGGCCGGGCTAGCGCACTGGCCCTGGCAGAAGTAGGCCGCCCGGTGGCGGTGTGGGACCTTGATGGTGACGCAGCCCAAGCGGTGGCCGACGAGTGTCGATCACTCGGTGTCGTAGCCCACGCCGCGTGCGTGGACGTGGCTGTCACCAGCGGACTGTCCGACCATGTCGCTGCCACCGCGGGTGCGCTCGGCTCGCTCGGAGGGTTCGTCCATGCCGCAGGGGTGTCAGGTGCAGCCATCGTCGAGGATCTTGATGACGCGACGTGGGATGCCACGTTGGATGTGAACCTTCGAGCAGCGGCCATGCTCTTCCGGGAACTGGTCACGCCGTTCCGTGCCGCCGGACCAGGATCGGCCGCCGTGTTGGTGTCGTCGATCGAAGGCCACTTTGGCAGCGCAATGCTGCCCGCCTACTGTTCGTCGAAGGCGGGAGTCCTGGGACTCATGCGCTCGATGGCCCAGCACTTGGCTACCGACGGAGTACGGGTCAACGCCGTCTGTCCCGGGGCAGTCGACACTCCCATGCTCGCTCCGGCATTCGATCTGCTTCCTGGCTTCCGTGATCAGGTCGAATCCCGCACGCCACTCGGTCGGGTGTCGACACCCGATGAGATTGCCCGACCCATCAGATTCCTCCTTTCTGACGAGGCGTCGTTCATCACCGGTGCCCACCTCACGGTGGATGGTGGGATGACGGCAGTGACCGCGATCTGACCGCCGGGGTCACGGCCGAGCGCGTAAGCGCCGCCGACCCCCTGAATTGGGAGTTGAATGGTCCCGTGGTCCTGGTGATCCTGGTTCTGATCGTGTTGGTGGCCGGCGGCATTGTCGCCGCCGTCATCCGACGACCCTCGGGTGACGATCTCTACTCCGTGCAGAGCTACAACAACGCTCTGGGCACATTGGAGAATCTGTCCGAGCGGATCGGCCCACCGACGCGTCCGGCCGTGCGTCCAATAGTGCTCCCTCGAACAGATGGAACTGACGAGCCGGTGCGGCTGCCGGTACCGCCTGTGCGCGTGCGGGGGACCGATGAGTTCCCCGACCCCGACGAGCCCATCATCTTCGACGATGCCCGGCCGTCTGGGCGACTACCGGCCGGGCAGGTGGCAGGGGTCGACGAGCCCGCCACACCAAAGCCGGGCAGCCGTGAGCAGCGCATTGCGCTGGGCTCGATGAACCATCGCCGAGGACCGGGCGCGGTGCCGATCGCCATCGGTGCTGCGGTCGTCCTCTTCATCGTCTTGGCTGTCATCGGCAGCCACCACTCCACCAAGTCGTCCGGCACGCTCGTAACAACCACCCCAACGACGGGGACTTCGGGCGCTTCATCGACGACTCGCCCACCATCGACGACCCAACCCCCGCCGACGACACTTCCGACTACCTTCGTGGCTACGACGGCATCGCCAACCGGAACGAGTGCGACGTACACCGTCTTGACTACGGACTACCAGTTGACCTTGACGGGAACAGGTTCCTGCTGGGTCCAGGTGACCTCGTCAGCTTCGGGGTCGACCTTGTGGGCGGGCGCACTTTCGGCCGGCACCGTGCAGAACGTCAGCGCATCGGGCACCATCACGGTGCAGTTTGGAACGCCGACCCTGACGTTGGCCGTCAACGACATTCCCCTAGTCCTCCCCAGCCCGCTTCACACCCCGTTCGTGGCCACCATTCAGCCGGCTGCTACGGCAACGCCGGGCACGACGACGACCACGGTTGCTGGAGCTTCGTCGGGAACGACTGCTACCACCGCATCGTCGGGGGCGACGGCCACCACGACGACCTCGGCTGTCACAAGCAGAACCTGAGGGCAGGTTCGCGACGCATCGTTGACTCAGGTCGACGATGCGTCCGATGGGTAGGGAACAGGCACAGCATCAGCCATGGCCAACGCGTCGAGCATGAAGGCGTAGACGAACGCCTCGTCCTTCCAGGCGTCATAGCGGCCGGAAGGACCTCCGTGTCCGGCCCCCATCTCCATCTTCAGGAGGATCTCGTTCTCGGGGTTGGCAGCACGCAGCTTCGTCACCCACTTGGCTGGCTCCCAGAAACCAACCCGCGGATCGCTGAGACCTCCGGTGGCGAGGATCGACGGGTAGCGGACCGGTTGGCCGGCAGCATCCGAGATGGCCACATTGTCGTAGGGCGAGTAGGACTTCATGACTGCATAGATCTCTGGGTCCTCCACCGGATTTCCCCACTCCTCCCACTCGAGAACGGTGAGAGGGAGCGTTTCATCAAGGATGGTGGTGAGGCAGTCAACGAAGGGGACTTCGGCGATCACGGCGCGGAACAACTCGGGTGCCAGGTTGGCCACGGCCCCCATGAGGAGTCCACCGGCGCTACCGCCTCGGGCGGCGAGCCGGTCGGGCGATGTCCACCCTTCATCGATCAACGTGCGAGCGCAGGCTACGAAGTCGGTGAAGGTGTTGGGTTTGGCTGCGAACTTGCCGTTCTCGTACCACTGCCGACCAAGCTCCCCTCCGCCGCGCACGTGGGCGATGGCGAAGATCACACCCCGGTCGAGCAGGCTGAGTCGGAGCGACGAGAACGTCGGGTCCATGGAGGCCTCATAGGACCCGTAGCCGTAGAGGAGACACGGGGCGCCACCACCGACTGCCGGTCCCTGACCGTCGGGTCCGGGGGCATCGACCAGGTCAGGTCGCCACACCAAGGAGATCGGCACCTGGGTTCCATCGGGAGCAGTGGCCCAGCGTCGCTCGGTCCGGTAATGGGCCGGATCGAAGTCGCCGAGGACGGGTTGGCGCTTGCGCAGGGTCAGGCTGCCGTCGGCTAGATCCAGGTCGTAGACCGAGCGAGGTGTTGCGAGGGAGGTGTACTCGTACCGGAGCACCTCGGTGTCGTATTCGGGGTTGGCCCCAGCCCACACCGTGGAGGGGGATTCAGGCTGCTCGATCGTCCGGTCGTTGCCGTGGTCGTCGACCACTCGGATCCGGGTGGATCCGTCGTGACGCTCGTAGATCACCAGATGTCCAGCGAAGGGATCGACGCCATCGAGTCGCACGCCAGGTTGGGAAGGGATGACTTCGGTCCAGTGCGCACGCCCGGGGGTTTCCTCGGGGGCGGCCATGAGTCGGAAGTCCTCGGCTTCGTCGTTCGTCACGATCAGGAACCGACCGGGCTGACCCGTGGCCGGCTCGGCCCGCACGTGGTCGACGGCGTACTCGATGCCTTGGCGGCGAGGCTCGATCACTCGGAACGTTCCGTCTGGGTCGTCAGCATCGAGTACCCACACCTCGGATGTCACCTTCGAGTCCAAGCTGCAGAGTATGAAGGCATCGTCTCGAGTGCCCCCTACGCCGAGGTAGAAGCGATCGTCGTCCTCCTGGCGCACCAAGGAGTCGGTGGCCGGATCGGTGCCCACCCGGTGCTTCCAGAGCTGAAACGGCCGCATGGCTTCGTCGACTCGAACGTAGAAGACGGTGGCGTTGTCGTTGGCCCAGGCGATCCCGTAGGAGGTGTCCTCGATCTGTTCGGCGGAACGTTCCCCGGACTCGAGATTGCGAAAGGTCAGCGTGTAACGCTCGCCACCGGTGACATCGGTGGCGTATGCGAGCCACTGATGGTTCGGACTGATAGCCAAGTTGGCCAGACCGAAGTAGTCGTATCCCTCAGCCAGCACGTTCTCATCGAGAATCACCTGCTCGTCATCTTCAGATCCATCGACAGGGCGACGACAGTGGATGCCGTAGTTTGCCCCTTCCTGAGTCCGGCCGTAGTAGAGCCAGGGGCCCTTTTTGACGGGAACCGAGAGGTCGGTCTCCTCGATCCGGGCCACCATCTCCTCGTAAAGGGCTGTCTGGAGTGCATTGGTGTGGGCCATGGCCGCCGTCGTCCAGGCGTTTTCCGCGTCGAGGTGGGCGATCACCTCGGGATCGTCCTTGTCGCGCAGCCAGAACCAGTCGTCGGTCCGCACATCGCCGTGGGCTTCGAGCACCACCGGGCGTCGCTCTGCCATCGGGGGAGTCACAACGCTCGGCGAATCGTTGGTCTGAGGGGTGGAGTCGGCCATAGGCACACAATGGCACGGCCGTCCTCGATGTGGGTTCAGGGTTCGTTGCGTCGATCGCTGGGTCAACCGCTGCATTGGGCGGGCAGAAGGAGGGCAGCGTCAGATCACCCAGGCACGCCATCGCCTGGTTGTGCACCGTCGGTCAGTGTGATGAAGATGCGAAGCCGGATAGGTTGAGGGACGCGGAGTGCTTGTGGGCAGGCGGTACGACGTTGAGAAAGATGTGCACCGATGGGATCGTTGAAGCGTTTCGTAGCAGTGGGAGTGTCGGCCCTCATGGCCGGAACTGCCTTGGCAGTCATCCGGCCGAACATGGCGGTGGCGACCGCTGCTGGGCCGACAACTTCGGTCGGCACCGTGGTCAACCTGAGCCAACAGACGGGTAACCAGTTCGAGGGATCGGTTGCCATCGATCCCTCGAATTCCAATCGGATGTTCGTCCTGGCCAGGGACGAGACCGGGAACCTGGTCGGGGCACGTTCGAGTGATGGTGGGGCTTCTTGGACACACTCCAAGGTGGCGACATGTGTCTGCTCCACCGACAAGCTTCCACCGGCATGGGGCAACACCTCGGTCACGTTCGATCAGTTCGGCAACCTTTTCGTTGTGTATCTCAGCACCTCAGCCTTCATCTATACCGACTTCGCCCTGTCGACTGACGGGGGGGCCACGTTCTCCCATCAGCAGGCGTTGGCCAGCCATACGGACCAGCCTGTTGTGGCGGCGGGTAATGGAAGCGTGTGGGTCACGTACAACAGAGGCGGAGTGAACACGGTCGTCGGCGCTTCCGTCACTGGACTCGGAGTGATCGGCACCTTCGGCTCGCCAGAAGCTGTCCCCGACGCAAACGTCAGTTCGTTTGGCGACATATCCGTCGGGCCGCAGGGTCAAGTGATGGTCGCTTTCGGTCCCAACGGTTCGACGGGTGGGGTCGTCGTCAGTGTCGACCCGGACGGACTCGGCCCCTTGGGGTTCACCGCCGCCACGGAGGTTGCACCGACCAACGTGCCCGGTTTCGACCGCATTCCGGCCGCTCCCAACTGGGGCGTCGACTCTGAGGCCCATCTGGCCTGGGACCAGAGCGGCGGAACCCATGACGGCCGGGTCTACTTGGCGTTTCTGGATGCCCCGGCCAGCGACCTGAACAACACCATGCTCTATGTGATGCACTCCGATGATGGTGGAGCGACGTGGTCGTCCCCGGTGCTGGTCAACGACGATGGCACTGCTGCATCGCACTTCATGCCCGGGTTCGCCGTGGATCAGACCACAGGGGCCGTAGGCGCCACCTGGTACGACACCCGTGGCGACTCGACGCGCGTGAATGCCGCCTATTACGGCTCGGTCAGCATCGACGGTGGGGATACCTGGAGTACCAACTTCCCGATCTCAGCAGCCTCGTCGAACGCGACGTATGCCACGCCACCGGCGTCTATCCGAAACACCAACTTCGGGGACTACACCGGACTTGCGTTCTATGGGGGCGTCATGGTCCCGGTCTGGGCGGACAATTCCAACTCGACAGGCGACAACCCGGCGGGCGCTGACGCCTCGTTCGACCTCTATACAGCGCTTGTCCAGGTGACGGTGCCGACAACGGCAGCTATCGTCACGTCTTCGCCCTCGTCGACGACGGTGGCCGCCGGGTCGACCTATTCGTTCACTGCCGCAGGTTCGGGCGCTCCTGCTCCGACGGTCCAGTGGCAGCGCTCCAATGACGGCGGCACGACGTTCGCCGACATCGTCGGCGCCACCTCGACCACCTATTCGACCAGTGCAGCGCTTACCGATTCCGGCGCACAGTTCCGGGCCGTGTTCACCAACTCGTCCGGGTCGGCCACCACCAGTGCCGCCACCCTCACGGTGACAACGACCACCTCAATGACCCTGACCGTCGGCCATGTCGCAGTCCGGGCGGGCAAGAAAAACCCCGTGATCGCGGTGGTCACCTCTCCGGTCACGGGCAGGGCGAAGGTATCCGTGGGGACTGTCACCATCTACGACGGCGCCACGCCGATCGCGTCTCAGCAGGTAGCAAAGGGCAAGATCAAGGTGATCCTGGCCTTCGCCGCCGGATCACATGTGCTTCGGGCTGTCTATTCAGGCAGCGGCCTCGTCTTGGCAGCTCAGAGTCTTCCGGTCACGGTGACTGCCACCTGAATGCCCCGTCGAATCCTCGGATCTCGTGCACAACCCAGAGGTGAGGGCTTCGTGCTTATCAGGCCGAGTGTGCGGCCGTGCGGCCAGGCTCGGCGAGTTGTTACTATCTAGATAGGGGAAATTGCCCACATCACCAGCCGACCAGGAGTCCGCATGCCGCCCACTGATCTCGACCTCGGCAAGTACCAGCTGGGATGGTCCGACGAAGAGGACTACGTCTTCAAGCCCAAGAAGGGCTTGAGCGAGGACATCGTCCGCGAGATGTCCACCATGAAGAAGGAGCCCGAGTGGATGCGGGACTTCCGTCTTCGGGCCCTGCAGCGCTTCGAGCGTCGCCCCATGGCGCAGTGGTTCGCCAAGAACATGCCGGATCTCGACTTCGACGACATTTTCTATTACATCAAGCCAACATCAGGCCAGGTCGAGGACTGGAACGACCTGCCCGATGCCATCAAGTCGACCTACGAGAAGCTGGGCATTCCTGAGGCTGAACGCAAGTATTTGGCCGGCGTGACCGCTCAGTACGAGTCCGAGGTCGTGTTCCACCGCAACCGTGAGGATCTCGAGGCTCTGGGGATCATCTTCTGCGACATGGACACCGCCGTGCGCGAACACCCAGATCTGGTGCGCAAGTACTTCGGGACCGTCATTCCTCCCAACGACAACAAGTTTGCTGCTCTCAACTCGGCGGTGTGGTCGGGTGGTTCGTTCATCTACGTCCCCCCGAACGTGGTGGTAGACCAGCCCCTGCAGGCCTACTTCCGCATCAATGCCGAAAATATGGGCCAGTTCGAGCGGACGTTGATCATTGCCGACGTCGGTTCTCAGGTGCACTACATCGAGGGTTGCTCGGCTCCGGTGTACTCGACCGACTCTCTGCATTCGGCTGTCGTCGAACTGATCGCTCTCGAGGGTTCACGCATCACCTACACGACGATCCAGAACTGGTCGAACAACGTCTACAACCTCGTCACCAAGCGGGCACGGGCAGAGGCTGAGGCCCATGTCGAATGGATCGACGGCAACATCGGGTCCCGTCTGACCATGAAGTACCCCGCCGTCTATCTCATGGGCCCCAAGGCGTCCGGCGAGGTGCTTTCGGTGGCATATGCCGGTGCCGGCCAGCATCAGGATGCAGGCGCCAAGATGGTCCATGCCGCACCGGAGACGACGTCAACCATCGTCTCCAAGTCCATCTCCAAGGATGCCGGCATCACCACCTACCGGGGTCTGGTCCGGGTCGAAGAGGGGGCCCGCGGAGCCAAGAGCTTTGTGCGCTGTGATGCCCTGCTCCTCGACGACACGTCGGTATCGGAGACCAAGCCCTACATGGAAGTGGGCGAACGTGATGCACGGATCGGCCACGAAGCCACGGTGTCCAAGGTCGGCGACGACCAGCTCTTCTACCTGATGAGTCGCGGGCTTTCGGAGACCCAAGCCATGGGCATGATCGTCAACGGGTTCATCGAACCCATCACCCGGACCCTCCCCATGGAGTATGCGGTGGAGTGGAGTCGCCTGATCGAGTTGCAGATGGAAGGTTCGATCGGCTGAGTCGGACGTCGGTGCCCTGTGATGCCGCCCAGCGAATCATGGTGCGCACCACGCGTGCCGGTCGGGGCAGAATGAGCCCAAGACGACAAAGGAGCTGCCATGTCGATGCGTGAGGAGTGCAAGCACTTTCAGAGCCGAACCTATGACTCTGGCGAAGTGGCTCGGTTCTGTGCGTTGGACCTGGCGCCCGAGGCTCCGTGGAAGTGTCCTGAGAACTGCTCCTCGTACGCACCGCGCTTGGCCGACGTTGGCTGGGTCCACGGCTCGCTTGTAGAGCCGCCGCTCGAACCCATGCCCAACGTGCCTGGTGACGAAGCAGCGGCCTTGCTCGATCAAGCCGAGGACATCGTCAATGCCGTCGCACCTGATCTCCTCGCCGAGGTGCGACGTGACGAGCAGCCTCCGAGCGTTCAGAAACGCAAGCGGTGGTGGCGCAGGGGCTGAGCCAGCTGCGCGTGCGCAAGACCTGGGCAGGCAGCTAGTTGTGGCTGCCGCCTAGCTGAGGTCAGCTTCTTCCGGCCGGATCAGCCCCCGGTGAAGTTGCCCGGTCGCTTCTCCATGAATGCGGTCATGGCCTCAGTGAGGTCGTCCGAAGGCAGGAATGCGGCATTCCACGTAGCCACGTAGTCGAGCCCCTCGGCAACCGTCCGACCTTCGCCAGCCACGAGGACGGCCTTGGTGCCTTGCACGGCCATCGGCGAGTTGCCAGCGATCTCGGCCGCCATGGCCCGGGCGTCGGCCACAACAGCCCCAGGGTCGGCACTGACCGAGTTGACCAGGCCGATCGTGGCGGCTCGCTCTGCATCGATGTCCTTGCCGGTGTAGGCGAGTTCAGCCAGGTGACCCTGTCCGATGATGGCGGGAAGGCGCTGCAGACTTCCGATGTCGGCCACGATGGCCACCTTGGCCTCACGGATTGAGAAGCTGGCGTCGGCGCTGGCCAGTCGGATGTCACAAGCGGCGATGAGGTCGACTCCGCCTCCGATGCAGTAACCCTGCACCGCGGCGATCACCGGGACCTTGCAGTCCGCAACTGCCGTGACCGAGGCTTGCATGCGCACGATCTGAGCCCGGGAGCGCCACGCCCGAGCTGCTGGGGAAGACGTGCCTGCACCATGTCCACCCATGACGGGTCCGGCCATGGCCACGAGGTCGAGGCCGACCGAGAAATGGGGTCCCGTGGCTGCGATGACCACGGCGCGAACCGACGGCTCGGCGGCAATCGCGGCCATGGCAACGGGAAGGTCGTCCCAGAAGTCTGGGCCCATGGCGTTGCGCTTCTCGGGGCGATCGAGCCACAAGGTGGCCACGTGGCCGTCGATCTCGAGAGTCAGGACGTCAGAGGCAAACGAGTTGATAGTGGATCCAGGCATGGCAGAAGCGTACGTCCCGACGGGTAGGTCCTGCGACCCCGGTAGAGTGCAGGTGAGGGCCGGACGCACCGGCACCCGAATTCCCCCCCTGAGGTCCACAGCTCTTGCCCACCTTCGCTCCAGACACTGCTGCCAGCCTGCCTGGCGACGCGTGGCTACAGGCACGAAGGACGGCTGCCGCCGAGGCCTTTGCTGCTTCCGCGCTACCGACCGAGAAAGATGAGGTCTGGCGATACAGCCGGATCGATCGCCTCGATCTCGACCGCTTTGCCCCGGTGGCGACCACCCCGGTGGTGGCGGAGAACCAAGGTGCATCCACCTCGGAACGGATCCATGCCCTCGCTGACCGGCTTGGCCCGCGTTCGTGCCTGGTGGTGACCATCAATGGTGTCCTCGCCACAGTGTCTGGCGAAGCGGCGTCCTCGACGATGACCATCGGACGCCTGACCGATCATCCCGAATCGTCAAGTCTTCTGGGATCAGTTCTTGCCACGCCAACGGACTTCCCGCTGCTCAACGATGCGTTTGCCCCCGACCCGGTGGTGATCGACGTTCCTGAAGGCGTGACGCTCGAGGCGCCAATCGTGATCATTCACGCCGTGGTCGGACTTGGTGGATCTGCCGTGTTCCCCCGTACCGTTGTGCGAGCAGGCGCCGAATCTGGCGTCGGCATCATCGAGGTCGTGGTGGATGCCGATGAAGGGGCACTTGTGGAACAGGTCCTGGGGGGCCTTGCACCTGCCGTGCCGTGCGAGCGTTTGGTCGTTCCTGTGACGGAACTCGATCTCGGGGAAGCCGCAGTCGTCGACTACGTATCCGTGCAGGCGCTGGGTGCAGCCGCCTGGCAGTTAGCTCATCAGACGAGCCGGCTGGCTGCACGAGCGAAGTTGTCAAGTTATGCAGTTGCGCTGGGTGGGGCTTACGCAAGGCTGCGCACCGACTCGGCATTGATGGGGGAGTCAGCATCAAGTCGGCTGCGAGCTGCATTCATCGGGCGAGACGACCAGATGCTGGACTTCCGGACCCTCCAGGACCACTGCGCGCCGCGAACGACCAGTGACCTTCTGTTCATGGGGGCAGTGGCCGATACCGCCCACTCGGTCTACAGCGGTTTGATTCGCATGCAGAAGGGTGCCGTGCGTTCCGATGCGCGCCAGACGAACCACAACCTGGTTCTGGCCGAGGGCGCTCAGGCCGACTCGGTTCCCAACCTCGACATCGAGGAGAACGATGTGCAGTGCAGTCATGGTTCGACTGTTGGCCCTGTCGACGAAGACCAGCGGTACTACCTGGAATCACGCGGGATCGAACCAGGTCGGGCCGAACAGCTCATCGTCGCCGGCTTCTTCGAGGCCATCGCCGAGCAAGTTCCCCTGGCCGGTGTGCGTCCGTTGATCGGGGCTGCTCTGGCCGAGCGTTCGGGGGTGACCCGTGACTGAAGGATCATCGACGTTGGTTCGCCTCTGCGGTCGAAGTGATCTTGTCCCAGGGGAGGCACGCCGTTTCGATGTTGCCGGCCTCCGGGTGGCCTTGGTGCGCATCGAAGACGACTACTACGCCATCGGCGACCGGTGCAGTCATGAGGACGTGTCGTTGGCTGAGGGCGAGGTGTGGGCAGCCGAGTGCGAACTCGAATGTGCCAAGCACGGATCGACCTTCGACCTGCGAACCGGCGAACCGTGCTCCTTGCCCGCCACTAAGCCCGTACCTGTCTATGAGGTCGTTGTATCTGACGATGACATCTCGGTGGTGGTTTCATGAGCACGGGTGAACTGGTCATCGACGACCTGCGGGCAGGCATTCCAGGACGGGAGATCCTCCAGGGAATTTCGTTGACCGTCCGCAGTGGCGAGGTGCACGCGGTCATGGGACCCAATGGTTCTGGAAAGAGCACGCTCGCTCACGTGATCATGGGTCGCCCCGGTTACGAGGTCCTCGGGGGAACAGTCACACTCGACGGCATCGATCTCCTGGCCTTGCCGACGTGGCAGCGGGCACGGGCCGGCCTGTTTCTGGCCATGCAGCACCCGATCGAAGTTCCTGGAGTACCCCTTGTCGATGCCCTGGCCTCGGCTCGAGCGGCCGTACCCATCGATGGGTCGGCATCGTCGACACCGGACATCATGGGCCGGTTGCACGATGAGGCGAACCGCATCGGCCTGGACCAACGTCTGCTGGACCGTCCGTTGAACGTGGACCTGTCCGGTGGAGAGCGCAAGCGCAACGAAACGGTGCAGCTTGCCGTACTACGTCCGCGTTTCGCCCTGCTCGACGAGATCGACTCCGGACTCGACGTCGACGCCCTGGCCGATGTGGGCCGACGGGTTCAGGATGCCACCGACGAGTGGGGCCTTGGCGTCTTGGCCATCACGCACTTCCACCGACTGCTCGACGTACTCGTCCCTGATGTGGTTCACGTGCTCGCTGGCGGCAAGGTGGTGGCTACCGGTGGACCCGAGTTGGCCCGAGCCGTGGATCGCACCGGATACGCCGGATACGTTTGAGATAGCCCAGTCTTCTTAGGCCTGGTCCTACGATGTTCCTAGCGATCCCGTAGGAACACCTCTGGGAATTCACAGGTGGGGCGGGACTGAAGTCCCCGCCTAACTTGCTAGCCTCACGCAATGGCACGCTCCGAACGACGTCGTGGCGGCGCACACAGTGCGAGCCGGAAGAAGGCGTCCCAGGCGGCTCAGCCAGATGCTGGGTCCGATAGTGGAGCCACGTCGACCAAGGGTGATCGCCGAGAATCACGAAGGCGTGGGCGTTCCAAGCACCCGTGGATCGACCGCCTGCTGATCGCAGGGGTCGTCCTCGTGTCGTTGGCCTTGGTGGCTGTAGGGACCGGCTACTACTACGTGCAGTATCGCTTCAACCAGGTGACGAAGGTCACCGTAAAGCACCTGCAGGTCGCCCCGGCTGGCACGCCCTTCAACGTGCTTCTCATCGGTTCGGACACCCGGGCCAACATCTCGGCAAAGGATCAGACGTCGTTCGGCGACACGTCGACGGCCGGAGGCCAGCGCAGCGACGTCATCAAGATCGTGCACGTGGTGCCAGCGACCGGGCGGGTGAGCGTGCTGTCGATCCCACGAGATACTGCGGTGACCGTGGCTGGAGACACGACGCAGATCGGCAAGGTCAACCGGATCAACGCCACCTACAACAGTGGTCCCGATCAACTGGTGCAGACCATCCAGAACAACTTTGGGATTTCCATCGAGCATGTGGTGCAGGTCAATTTCGTCGGGTTCCGAGGAGCCGTCGATGCCATCGGCGGCATCAATCTTTCGTTCCCCACTCCGGCTCGTGACGACTACACGGGCCTCAACATCACCTCGACGGGCTGTCAGCATCTCGGTGGCGGCTACGCACTGGCGGTGGCTCGCAGTCGACATTTCCAGTACTACGCAAACGGCTACTGGCAGTATGACGGGACCAGCGATTTCGGCAGGATCCAGCGCCAGAACGCATTCTTGAAGGCACTGATCACCCAGTCAGAGAAGCAGTACAACCCACTGACGTTGAATGCCTTCGTCGGTTCAGTCGTCCAAGGTGTCACCGTCGACTCCACCCTCTCGGTCAAGGACCTGGTGTCACTCGCCCGCCAGTTCCATGGGTTCGCCTCGGACTCGCTGCTCACCTCGACGTTGCCGACCTACTCCGCGTCCTATTCCAACTACCCCTACCTCGGCGCCTTGCTCTATGTGCAGCAACCCCAGGCTCAACAGGTCATCGCCGAGTTCCTGGGCACCCCAACAGCCCCAACCCCGGCCACGCCCCCTCCTGGGCCCTATGGCACGGTGTCGACCACCACTACGACCGTTCCGGCTCCGACGTCGTCGCCAGGTGGCACCACGCCGGGCACTGTTGCTCCGTCGGCGACCACGACAACGATTCCCACCAACTTCGACCCCACTCCCTGTTGATCGACGGGTCTGATCAGACCCGTCACATCAGACCCGTCACATCAGACCCGTCTCATCAGACCCGGAGGACGCGAGGAACTCAGGCCTGGCGGGCTGTGGAGGTTGGAGGTCGGACGTCAGGGGAATGACGACGTCGAGCCGTCTGACGCCCATGAACGGGAGCGCTCAGGTAGACGAGGCCGGTGAGGCAGCTTCGTCGAGTCCCTGGGTCAGCGTGTTCCAACTCAACGTGGCGCACTTGATGCGCACCGGGAACTTGACCACGCCCTGGAGAGCGGCGAGCTCCCCCAGGGCAGCGACGTCGATGGCCTCTGGCTCATCGACGCCCTCGTCACCGGTGGCGCCTGGGTCGCTGCCTTCGCCAGGCAATGAAGCCTCGTGGATCGACATCATCCGCTTGAAGGTGCTGATCACCTCGTAGACCTCGGCCAGGGGTCGCCCCTTCACGGCAGCCGACATCAAGGACGCCGATGATTGGCTGATCGAGCAGCCCGTGCCGCCGATCTTGATGTCTTGCAGGATCCCATCGTCTACGTCGAGGGTGACGACGATCTCGTCACCGCACAGGGGATTGAATCCCTCAACCCGAACGGCCGGAGGAGATTCGAGTTCGCCGCGGTTCCGTGGCGAACGGTAGTGGTCGAGGATGATCTCTCGATAGAGGTCTTCGAGGCCGGGCATCAGGGTCGTCTCCCTTCGTGGCAGGCAGGTCTCATGCGAAGAACCGCCCAGCTGCTTCGAGGGCGTCGACCAGGGTATCGACGTCATCCTCATCGTTGTAGAGCGCAAAGGACGCCCGGGCTGTGGCCGGCACGCCGAGGCGCCGCATCAGCGGCTTGGCGCAGTGGTGACCGGCGCGCACGCACACCCCGTATTCATCGAGTATCTGCGAGATGTCATGGGGATGGACATCGCCGAAGGCGAAGGAGAGCACGCCGCCCCTGGCTTCGGGATCCGATGGCCCGAATACGGTCAGGGCGCTGCCGAAGCGTTGAGCAAAGGCAGCAAGTGCATAGCGGGTCAGCGCGATGTCGTGGGCTCGGATGGCCTCCATGCCCACGCCCTCGAGGTAGGTCACTGCCGCACCGAGACCGATGGCCTCGGTGATGGGCGGTGTGCCTGCCTCGAAACGCCACGGGATGTCGTTGGGTGTGAATCCGTCCCTGCGGACATCCAGGATCATCTCGCCACCACCCAGGAATGGCGGCAGGGTCTCGAGGAGAGACTCTCGGCCCCACAGCACGCCGATGCCGGTGGGCCCGCACATTTTGTGCCCACTGAAGGCCACGAAATCGGCGCCCAAGGCGGTGACGTCCGTGGGGAGATGGGGAACCGACTGGCAGGCGTCTGCGATGAGGATGGCTCCAGCGGCATGGGCTGCTTCGGCCAACTGAGGGATCGGGTTGAGGGTCCCCAGCACGTTGGACATGCACGTAACCGACAGGGCCTTGGCCCCATCGAGGATCTGGTCGAGGTTGTCGAGGACGAGTTGACCTTCGTCGTCCACGTCGAGCCACCGCAGCTCGATGCCCCGTTCGGCGGCCAGCATCTGCCACGGCACGATGTTGGCGTGGTGCTCCATCTCTGTCAGGACGACGGCATCACCGGGGCCGAGGTTGGCTCGGCCCCATGAGTGGACGACCAGGTTGAGCGCCTCGGTGGCGTTCTTGGTGAAGACCACCTCGCGACTCGGGACGGGGGCGCCGATGAATCGCCCTACTGCTGCGCGTGCACCCTCGAACCGCCGAGTGGCTTCCTCGGCGATCGTGTAGACGCCTCGATGCACATTGGCGTGTGTCGTCTCGTCGTAGTTGCGCATGGCATCGAGCACGGCCGTAGGCCGCTGGGACGAGGCGGCAGAGTCGAGGAACGTAATGGGACGGCCGTGGATCTCACGAGAAAGGAGGGGGAAGTCCTTGGCCAGAGCGGCGGCATCGATCGGCTGGCTGGCAGCACCGGCCTCGCCCGCCGGTGTCAGTTGCGCCATGCGTCGTACCCCTCAGCTTCGAGTCGAGCGCCCAACTCGGGACCACCCTCGGCAGCCACGACACCGTCGATCAAGAGGTGAATCCGGTCGACGTCGAGTTCTTCGAGCATCCGCACGTAGTGACTGATCACGAGGACGCCGAGGTCGGGTCGTGCCTCTCGCACCGTGCGGACGCCCCGTGCCACGGTGCGGAGTGCATCGACGTCAAGGCCAGAGTCGGTCTCGTCGAGTACGGCCAGGTCGGGGTCAAGCATGGCCATCTGGAGGATCTCGTTGCGCTTGCGCTCGCCACCGGAGAACCCCTCATTGAGATGACGTTCCCCGAAAGCCGGGTCCATGCCGAGCTTGTCCATCCACTCCATCATCTGCAGGCGGATCTCGAGGACGGAGAGGTCGATCCCTTGGCGTGCCGACATGGCCTGGCGCAGGAACTGGATCACCGGGACGCCGCTGATCACCTCGGGCTCTTGGAACGCCAAGAAGATGCCGGCCTTGCCTCGGGTGTCGGTAGGCCAGGCAGTGATGTCCTCGCCTTTGTAGAGAATCGAGCCATCGGTTATCTCGTAGGCAGGGTTGCCGAGCAGTACGTTGGCTAACGTCGACTTGCCCGATCCGTTGGGCCCCATAATGGCGTGCACCTTGCCGGACTCCACGGTGAGATCAACGCCGCGAAGGATCGGGGTGCCTTCGACCGACGCACACAGGCCCACGATCTGGAGCAGAGGCGGCACAGAGTCCGCGCTTCCATGCTCGGCAACGGTCTGGCTCGACGTGTGCTGATCGGATGAGGTGGCCACGGCCTGAGTCTATCCCGTCGATTGGATTTCTCCTACGGCCGTAGGGGGAATGATGCCCTCAGGTGTGAGGCATAAGTGCTGTCCGCTCCGATCACCGCTGGCGTACCTCTCTCTGGCCGTCGCCAAGGCATCGGTGCTCCGGTACGATCCGTAGATGACGGATCCGTGGAACTTCGATGGCCCCGTAACCCACCTTGATGCTGGAGGTGGTTCCGTCACCCTGGTTGACGAGTCAACTTTTGCCATCAGCGCCGGCGCAGGTGACATGCACGCAGGCACGGCTCAAGGGCTCTTCGTCCGAGATACCCGGATCCTGTCGCACTTCGAAGTGCTCATTGATGGCGTTCGAGCCGAACCGTTGGCCGCCGTGAATGACGACCCGTTCAGCGCAACGTTCGTGTCTCGCACGGTGCCCGGTCCCGGACATGCGGACTCCACTCTGATGGTGTTCCGCCATCGCCATGTTGGCCGGGGCATGCGTGAAGAGATCACGGTGCGGAACTTCTCTGAGGAGTCGACGGCGTGCACGGTCGAGGTGGTCTTGGCCACGGACTTCGCCGACCTTTTTGCAGTCAAAGAGGGTCGAGCGGGATCGGGTACCGGTCGATCGGACATCACCGCCGAGGTCGATCTGGGCAAGGGGCACGATGACGACGGCGAACCGCCAGCACCCACGCTCACCTATGGCTATCGACGGGGAAATCTCACCCGCGGCGTCGAGGTGCGTGTCGCGGGGGCGACATCGGTGGCGCCAGGGTTGATCTCGTATGAGGTCCTGGTCCCGCCACGCGGCGAGTGGTCGGTTTGCATCGAAGTCGGACCGGTCATCGACGGAGTTGCCTTCCCACCGACGTATCGGTGTGGCGGGCCCGAGGACCAGGTCACGCCGACCGAGCGATTGGCCGAATGGCGACGCCAGGTCCCCCAGATCGAGACCGATCATCCGGTACTGAAGCAAGTCGTAGCGAAGAGCGCCGAGGATCTGGGCGCGTTGCGCATCTTCGACCCGGACTTCCCCGAACGGGTGGTCGTTGCCGCTGGCGCACCGTGGTTCATGACGGTGTTCGGTCGTGACTCGCTACTGACGGCTTGGATGGCTCTGCTGGTCGACCCAGACCTGGCTCGGGGCGTGTTGCAGACGTTGGCGCGCTTCCAGGGGAGCGAGGTCGATCCCCGGCACGAAGAAGAACCTGGTCGCATCCTGCACGAGATGCGCTTCGGTGATGCGGCATCGCTGTCGCTGGGCGGGGGCAGCATCTACTACGGGACGGCCGATGCCACGCCGCTGTTCGTCATGCTCCTGGGCGAACTACGCCGTTGGGGTGTAGCTCGTGAGCTCGTGGACGAGTTGTTGCCCAACGCTCATCGGGCCATGGAGTGGATCGAGCAGTTCGGCGACAGCGATGGCGACGGATATGTCGAGTACCACCGGGCGACGGATCGAGGCCTGGCCAACCAGGGATGGAAAGACAGTTGGGATGGCATCCGCTATGCGGACGGCCGGATCGCCCAGGCCCCCATCGCCTTGGCCGAGGTGCAGGCCTATACCTATGGCGCTTACCTCGCCAGTGCGCACTTCGCCTACGAGGTGGGTGACATGGCCACCTATGACCGCTACCGGGCCAAGGCAGCGCACCTGAAGGAGGCGTTCAACCGGGACTTCTGGCTGGAGGACAAGGGTTGGTTTGCCGTCGGACTCGATGCCGACAAGCGTCCCATCGATTCGCTCACGTCGAACATCGGACACTGCCTCTGGACCGGCATCATCGACGAGGAGAAGGCGGGCTTGGTCGCTGAAGCTCTGCTCTCTCCCACCATGTTCTCGGGCTGGGGTGTGAGAACCCTGGCTACCGATAACGGGGGGTACAACCCGATCAGCTACCACTGCGGATCGGTGTGGCCACACGACACGGCCATCGTTGCTGCTGGCCTCGCTCGCTACGGATTCGACGCTGCCGCACAGAAATTGATCTTCGGTCTACTTGATGCTGGGGCCGCACAAGGTGGTCGACTGCCCGAGCTCTTCAGCGGTCTGGACAGGAGCGAGTTCGACGTTCCCGTCGGCTACCCCACGTCATGCTCGCCCCAGGCATGGGCTGCTGCATCGCCACTCCTCTGCCTGCGGACCCTCCTCCGGCTGGATCCCTGGATCCCCTACGGGAAGATCTGGCTCTCGCCGAACCTGCCGAAGGGCATCGGCACCTTGAAGGTGGAAGGCATTCCCCTGGCTGGGTCACGCGTGACCATCGAGGTGGGTGACCATGTGCCTGGTGGCGTGTCCATCACGGGACTGCCGCCCGAGATCGAAATCGTCCACGCTCCTCGCCGTCCATTGACAGCGACGGCAGAAGACTGAGCCGACCCCAGTCGGCCTCAGGCGGGCTGGGACGGCTCAATCGAGCCGGGGAGGACGGTGGAACGCTCTCGGTCGATTCGGCCCTGTCGTCGATTCGGCCCTGTCGTCGATTCGGCCCAGGCATTGCATCGATCCAGGCATCGTTGCCACCTAGCGGTCGCTGCCTACCAGCCCCGCTCGACCCACTCCGCCAGATGGGGTGACTCGGCCCCGATGGTGGTGCTGACCCCGTGACCGGGCAAGACCAGGGTGTCCGGCCCGAACGGAACAAAGAGCCGCTCCTCGATGGATTCGATGATGGTGCCGAAGTCAGCGTTCTCAAACGAGGTGTTGCCCGGGCCTCCCGGGAAGAGCGTGTCGCCGGTGAAGAGGAGAGGCGTTCCCTCGATGGCGAAGCACATCGAACCCGGCGTGTGGCCTGGGGTGGCGATCGTGGCGATCCGTAGGCGGCCGACTTCGAGAACCGAAGCATCCTCGAGCAGTTGGTCATAGGAGGGGAGCATCTCGGCGTCGGCTGCAGTGACAGCCACGTCGTAGCCGGCGTCGCGCACGGCCTCGACCGCCTGGATGTGGTCCCAATGGCCATGGGTCTCCACCACTCGCCGTACGCCGAGGTCGCGGCACAGCTCCAGGAGAAGATCGTGCTCGTTGGCCGCATCGATCAGGAAGGCATCGCCAGACTGACGGCAACGCACGATGTAGACGTTGTTGTCCACAGGGCCGACGACGACTCGGTGCACCTCGACTGCAGCATCCTGGTAGTCGATCTCGGTCAGAGCCATCGGGCACGTCCTCTCGGTCGGTTCATCGTCATGGTCAGGCAGTTGCCACAGCAAGGCAGGCCGCCCAAGGTTGTCGGGAGCCTGGGGCCATGGCCTCAGAGGGCTGTATTGCGACAGGCGTTGAGTCCGTCAGGGCCAGGTGTATTGCCTGCTCCGGTTGTACCGGTAGGACGCCCGTTGGTCAACCGCCGAACCATTCTGGTAGAACGGCGGGGCACGTATCCCCGAGTGGGGATCCCCTGGGATGGAGAAACAGCATGAACTTCGCCTTCAGCGAGGAGCAGGACGAGCTGCGTAAGTCAGTTCGCCGGTTCTTGGACGACAAGTCACCCGAGACTGAGGTGCGCCGGCTGATGGAGACGACCGAGGGCTATGACCCTGAGGTCTGGACCCAGATGGCCGAGCAGTTGGGCCTGCAGTCGCTGATCATCCCCGAGGAGTACGGCGGCGCCGGCTTCACGTACGTCGAGTTGGTCGTCGTGCTCGAGGAGATGGGTGCATCACTTCTCTGCGCACCGTTCTTCTCCACTGTGGCCTTGGGTGCCAATGCCATCCTCACCTCGGGTGATACCCAGGCAATGGAGCGCCTCCTGCCCGGTATTGCTGCTGGTGAGACGATCGCCACCCTGGCGCTCACCGAAGATTCGGGCCGGTGGGATGCCGACGGCGTCACTCTGGGTGCCACGCCCTCGGGTTCGAGCTGGACGCTGGATGGCGTCAAGTCCTTCGTGATCGACGGCCACGTCGCCGATGTCATCCTCGTGATCGCCCGCACTTCTGCTGGACTTTCGCTCTTTGAGGTGGCTGGCGATGCCGCTGGTCTCACCCGCACAGCCCTTCCGACCATGGATCAGACCCGCAAGCAGGCTCGTTTGGAGTTCGCTGGCACGCCTGCCACCCTCATCGGGACCGACGGCGGGGCCGAGGCCGGCCTTTCCAAGACCCTGGACCTGGCCGCAGTGGCCTTGGCCGCCGAGCAAGTGGGTGGCGCCCAGCGTTGCCTGACCAGCTCGGTCGAGTACGCCAAGACCCGCATCCAGTTCGGTCGCCCCATCGGCAGTTTCCAGGCGATCAAGCACAAGTGCGCCGACATGCTCTTGGAAGTCGAGTCGGCCAAGTCGGCCGCCTACTACGCCGGTTGGGCTGCGGCCGAGGACTCCGAGGAGTTGCCGGTGGTGGCCAGTCTCGCCAAGTCCTACTGCTCGGAGGCCTACTTTCATGCTGCCGCCGAGACGATCCAGATCCACGGTGGGATCGGCTTCACGTGGGAGCATCCTGCCCATCTCTACTTCAAGAGGGCCAAGTCCTCCGAACTGCTCTTGGGCGATCCGTCGTACCATCGAGAGTTGCTCGCCCAGCGCATCGGCATTTGAGCCGGTCCTAGACCTCGGAGCCTGTAGATGCGCAAGCTGATTCCCTTCCTACTGCTCGGCCTGCTTTCCCTGGTCGGCGCAGCGTTCGCCCTGCTCGGATTCGTCCAGGGCAACTCGTCGACCTCCCTCGGCACGGCGGTGAACAACACGCTGTCGGCTTCGGGCTACACCGAGCATCTCGCCGAGACCACCCCTCAGGGCAATCAGGTCGCCGAGGTCGTCTATCAGGCACCGGACAGGTTGGGCGGTTGGATCCAGAGTGCGGGCCGTCGTACGCACCTGGTGATCATCGGGACAACGGAGTATGTGAGCGTCAGTGGCTCACCGACGGCCAACATCCACAGCCTGGTGTTCTACAAGCAGACGACTACTGGAGCCCAGGCCGTCGATCCAGCCCACACCTACCTGGCCTATTGGGACCGCGGCCCGTCTGTCACTGATGGCAACACCACGACGGTGACGCTCTCCCAGGGCGGGCAGACCGAGAAGTTGATCTTCACCGTGGACGGCAAGTACGTGTCCTCGTTCCGCGCTGTCACCCCAGGCGGCACCATCGTGCTGAAGATCTCCGAAGTCGGAACCTCGCCGTCGGTGAGCCTGCCTAGTGGCGCCACGGTCAAGACGAAGCCTGCCACCGGACTCCAACCTCAGGGCTGAGGTCGGATCCGGCGTCTGGCCGGTTGGTCGACCCAAGAATCGGTCGGCTCAGCACACGGTCGACCCAAGAAGTTGTCGACTCATGGGGCAGTCAGTCTCCAGTGACGTCCCGACGGTCGACTTCCTCGAGGGCCGCGTCGATGGCCTGGCGGAGTGCACGAGCCGCCGCTCCGGGGTTCGAGGATTCGGTGATCCATCGCACCACGACCACGTGGCGGGCTCCAGCCGTCACCAAGGCCCCCACGGAGTCCGGTGACGCACCTCCGGTGACCCATACCGGCCAAGGCGACTGGGTTACCGCGTGGGTCACGTAGCCGAGGCCGGTCCCAGGTCGACCGGGCTTGGTCGGCGTGGGAACCACCGGGCCGGCCGACACGTAGTCGACCGGGGCTGGCGACGTCGAGGGCACCCCATGGCCGATGGCGACGGCGAGCTCGGGAGGCTGATGGGTCGAAAGTCCGAGCAGGGCGTCCGGGCCGAGTAGTGCTCTGGCTGCTACCGGATCGATGTCGTCCTGGCCAACGTGGACCCCATCGGCGCCGGACTCGAGGGCGAGGTCTGGCCGGTCGTTGAGCACGAAGGGCACGCCGTGGTCGGCACAGACCCGCTGTGCGAGCCGAGCTCGAGCCACGGTGGTCGCATCGTCGAGGTGCTTGTCACGCAGTTGCACCACGTCCACGCCACCGCTGATGCAGTCCACGAGGAACGCTTCGAGGTCGGGCCGATCGGGTGTGCAGAGATAGAGACGGCGCTGGGCCAGACCCCACCGTGCACCGGGCGTGGCGCTGGCGGCCGTATCCGTCGTGGTGGTGTTCACCGGAACGGCAGCGTCAGCTGCCGGCAGGCAGGGCTGCCCGGGCTTCGGACTTCATCTTCTGCTTGAACTGGCGAACCTTGATGAGGGCCTCGGGGGAATCGATGTCTGCCACCGATCGGAAGGAGCCGGGTTCGCCATAGGGGCCGGCAGCCTGTTCCCAGCCTGGAGGCCGCACGCCGAACTGCTTGCCCAGGAGGGCAAGGAAGATCTTGGCCTTCTGGTCACCGAATCCTGGCAGGGCCTTCAAGTTCTTCAACAGCGCCTTGCCGTCCGGAGCCGACGACCAGATGGCAGCGGCATCTCCACCGTGGTCGGTGGCAACCGTCGTGCAGACCTCTTGAACTCGCCCGCTCATGGACTTGGGAAAGCGGTGGAGTGCAGGTTTGGCCGAGAAGACCTCCACGAGGGCGTCAGGGTCCATGGCGCTGATGGCGGCGGGGTCAAGGGTGCCACCCAGACGCTCTTTGAGCGCGAAGGGAGCGGCGAAGGCCCGTTCCATGGGGATCTGCTGGTCGAGCACCATGCCGAGAAGGAGGGCCAAGGGGTTCTCGCTCAACAAGGTGTCGGCCTCGGGGTCACCGGTCAGCCACAACATGTTTTCAGGCTAGTCGGGCGTGTCACTGCCCCCACTCACGGGGCAACAGGACCCACACGCCCGTCATGACGTCAGTGAGCCCAGGGCACGGGTCCGTCGGGATCGATACCCAGGCGGCCGAGGGCAGTTGCCGCCGTTCCCTCGGCGACGGCTCCTTGGGCTTCCAGGGCGACGAGGACCGCCAGTACTACGTGGTTGGCGTCAGTCTCGAACCATCGTCGCAGCGCCTGTCGGGTGTCTGATCGTCCGAACCCATCAGTTCCGAGCGATGTCCATGGTCGGCCCACCCATCGAGCCACCAGGTCGGGAACCGCCCGCATGAAGTCGGTCACTGCCACAACGGGAGCGGTGTGGCCGGACAGTGCGCTCGTCACCCGGGGGACGCGCGGCGGCTCACCTGGATGAAGCCGGTTCCACCGCTCGGTGGCGAGCGCGTCGTCACGTAGGACTTGGTATGAGGTGACCGACCAGGCGTCTGCGGCCACACCCCACTCGGTGGCCAAGATGTCTCGGGCCTCTGCTGCGGCCTGCCACGCCGTTCCGGAGAACAAAATGGTCGCCTCGGGAGCCCGTGCGTCGAGACCCTCGGGCTGGGCAGCGAAGCAGTAGAGGCCGTTCACCACGCCCGTGCGAACCCGCTCGGCCTCGGCGGGATCTTCTGGGAGGGCTGGCATCGGGTAGGTCTCGTTGTAGAGGGTCAGGTACCAGAAGCGATCTTCGGCATCGGGTCCCATCATGCGCCTGATCCCGTCTTCGACAATCAGCGCCACCTCGTAGGCGAAGGCGGGGTCGTAGGCCACTACGGCAGGATTGGTGGCAGCCAGCAGCAGGGAGTGCCCATCTTGATGCTGGAGTCCTTCGCCATTGAGGGTCG